>NZ_JBEYSO010000003.1:0-462838 GCF_040642675.1 Micromonospora sp. NPDC047738 | reverse complement strand
ACGACGGGGCTGGGGGCGAGGGTGACCGGCGCAGGGATCAAGCGTGACCGCCCGGAGCCGGTCACCCTCGCCCCCAGCCCACAACCGCAACCACCGCCCAACAGCAACCAGCCCACCAGAGCAACCACCGAATCCCGCCCACAGCTACCCCGGTCACCCAAGCCCGGCGCCCGCAGCTGGCGGCGTACCCCGGATCAGCCCTCGACGGCGGCGGCGAGCCGCCGGGGCTCCTCGGGCGGCGCGGCGTCGGCCTGGCCCACCGGGGCGCCGGCGACCGGCACGGCGAGCGCGGCCTCGGCGACCGCCCGGGCGCGGCGGGTGCGGCGCAGCGCCCGCACGGCCAGCGCCAGCGCGACCAGCCAACCGGTGCCGAGCACCGCGTAGACCAGGAACGGGACCGGGCCGGCCAGCTCACCGGCGCGCAGCAGCGTCCGGGCGTTGGTCAGCACGATCACGCCGCCGATCGTCGCGCCCAGCAGCTGGGCGGGAACGATGCGGACCAGCCAGGCGGCGATCGGCGCCGCGACCAGGCCACCGATCAGCAGTGCGGCCACGGTGGGCAGCAGGAAGCCCTCGGAGCCGAGGCCGATCAGGAACCCGACACTGGCCGCGCCGGCGACCATGAACTCGGCGGTGTCGACCGAACCGATGACCTTGCGCGGCTCCATCCGGCCGGAGACGAGCAGCGCGGGCGTGGCCACCGGACCCCAGCCCCCGCCGCCGGTGGCGTCGATGAAGCCGGCGACCAGACCGAGCGGGCCCAGGAACCGCCCCCGCAGCCGACCGGCGGCCCGGTTGGCGCGCAGCGGTCGGGAGAAGCGCACCAGGAGGTACGCGCCCAGGGTGAACAGGATCGCGGCCATCCACGGGGCGGCGGCCTCGGTGGAGATCGAGCTGAGGAAGGTGGCGCCGGCGAACGCGCCGATCGCGCCGGGTACCGCGATCCGGGCGACCACCCGCCAGTCGACGTTGCCGAACCGCCAGTGCGCCACGCCGGCGGCGAGCGTGGTGCCGATCTCCGCCAGGTGCACCGAGGCGGACGCGGCGGCCGGCGCCACCCCGGCGAACAGCAGCAGGGTGGAGGAGGTCAGCCCGTACGCCATGCCGAGCGCGCCGTCGACCAGCTGCGCGGCGAGCCCGACCAGGGCGAGGATCAGCAGCTTACGCACGAGGTCCTCCGACTTTTCGGTATCTCCTATCGACTTGGTCGACAATGCGGTACGCGACCGCTCCGGTCAAGTCCCCCATCCAGTTCGTGGGACGCGCCGGACGGCGCGGAATGGGCGCGGGTCAGCCGGCCGGGCGGGACCGGCGGGCGGAGCGCGGGCAGCCCGGTCACGGGCTGAGGGGCGGGCCGGCGGACGGCCGGGTCGGTCAGCTCCAGGCGCTCGGGTCGGCGGCGAGCTCGTTGACCCGGCCGGGCAGTGCACCGCTGGCCACGTCGGCGAGGGAGACCTGCTCCAGGATCTGTCGCTCACTGGCCCGCAGGGCGATCCAGACGTCCTGCAACGCCCGGGCCGCTCCCTGGTAGCCGAGATCCTCGGGGCGCTGACCGCGGATGTGGGCGAGCGGACCGTCGATCACCCGGATCACCTCGGCGAGGGAGATCTCCGCCGCCGGCCGGGCCAGCCAGTAGCCGCCCTCGGGCCCCCGCTGGGCGTGCACGATCCCGCCCCGGCGCAACTGGAGCAGGATGCTCTCCAGGAACTTCGGCGGGATGTCCTGGGCGCGGGCGATCTGCTCGGCGGTCACCGGGCGGCTCCGTCCGGTGGCCGTCCCGTCGGCGACCGAGGCAAGCTCGGCGGCCGCGCGGAGGGCGTAGTCGACCCGGGCGGAGAGACGCATGCCGGCAAGATTAGTCGGCTGGTCAGCCAGCCGGATTGCCGGCCTCGCCCGAGCGGGCACGGCGGCCCGGTCAGGCGCCCTCGCGGCGCAGCAAGCCCTCCTGCACCGCACTGGCGATGTGCCGACCGTCGGTGGTGAACATCCGGCCGGTGGCCAGCCCGCGGGCGCCCGAGGCGGACGGGCTCCAGCAGTCGTAGAGGAACCACTCGTCGGCGCGGAACCGCCGGTGGAACCAGAGCGCGTGGTCGAGGCTCGCGCCCACCACTCCCCCGGGCCCCCACACCTCGCCGTGCACGGACAGCACCGAGTCGAGCAGGGTCAGGTCGGAGGCGTACGTGAGGGCGCAGGCGTGCAGCAGCGGGTCGTCGGGCAGCTTGCCGTCGATGCGCATCCACACCCGCTGGTGCGGCTCGGCGGGGCGGTCGCCGGGGCGTACCCAGCCGGGCTCGCCGACGTAGCGGACGTCGATCGGGCGCGGGATCTGACCCCAGATGCCGAGGCGCTCCGGGTAGCGGGCGAGCCGGTCGGTCATGGTCGGGATCTCGTCCGGCCCCGGCACGTCCGGCGGGGCCGGCGCGTGGTGGTCCAGCCCCTCCTCCTGCCGTTGGAACGAGGCCGACATGAAGAAGATCGGCTTGTCGTGCTGCAGCGCGACCGAGCGGCGGACCGAGAAGGACCGGCCGTCCCGGATGTCCTCGACCCGGTATTCGATCGGCTCGGCCGGGTCACCGGGGCGGACGAAGTAGCCGTGCAGGGAGTGCACGAAGCGCTCCGGGTCGACGGTGCGGCCGGCGGCCACCAGGGCCTGGCCGGCGACCTGGCCGCCGTACACCCGCTGCGGGCCGACCGGCGGGCTGATCCCCCGGAAGGTCATCTCGCCGATCTTGTCCAGGTCGAGGACTTCGAGGAGCTGGTCGACCGCGGCTTGGCCGGTCGCCACCGGCTGCTCGCTCACGGGGCCACCTCAGTTCGCGACTGCGGGGCTCGCAAAACCGGCTCACTCCTCGCGCTCACGGGGCCACCTCAGTTCGCGACTGCGGGGCTCGCAAAACCGGCTCACTCCTCGCGCTCACGGGGCCACCTCAGTTCGCGACCGCGGGGCTCGCAAAAGCGGCTCACTCCTCGCGCTCACGCCGGCGCCTCGCCACCGAGCCGGATGGCTCGGGCGCCCCGCTCGCTCACTGCAGCGCTCGGGCCGAGGCGGCGTCGACCAGCGAGCCGAGCTGGTGCACCCGCAGGGTGTTGGTGGAGCCGGGGGTGCCGGGCGGGCTGCCGGCCACGATCACCACGTGATCGCCGGGGTTGGCCCGGTTGAGGCCGAGCAGCGCCTGGTCGACCTGGCGGAACATGTCGTCGGTGTGCGCGACGAACGGCATCAGGAAGGTCTCCACGCCCCAGGAGAGGGCGAGCTGGTTGCGCACCTCGGGCACCGGGGTGAAGGCGAGCAGCGGCAGGTCGCAGTGCAGCCGGCTGAGCCGCCGGACGGTGTCGCCGGTCTGCGAGAAGGCGACCAGCGCCTTGGCGCCGATGGCCCGGGCGATGGAGGACGCGCCGACGGTGAGGGCGCCGCCGTGGGTACGCGGGTCGTGCTGCAGCCGCGGCACGGCGATCGAGCCGGACTCGGTGGTGGAGATGATCTTGGCCATGGTGCTGACCGTGAGCACCGGGTACTTGCCGACGCTGGTCTCGCCGGAAAGCATCACGGCGTCCGCGCCGTCGAGCACCGCGTTGGCCACGTCGGAGGCCTCGGCGCGGGTCGGCCGCGAATTCTCGATCATGGAGTCGAGCATCTGGGTGGCCACGATGACCGGCTTGGCGTTCTCCCGGCAGAGCTGCACGGCGCGCTTCTGCACCAGCGGCACCTGGTCCAGCGGCAGCTCGACGCCGAGGTCGCCGCGGGCGACCATGACCCCGTCGAAGGCGAGCACGATCGCCTCCAGGTGGTCGACCGCCTCGGGCTTCTCGACCTTGGCCAGGACCGGGCGCTGCACGCCCTCCTCGGCCATGATCGCGTGCACCAGCTTGATGTCCTCCGGCGAGCGCACGAAGGAGAGCGCGATCAGGTCGACGCCCAGGCCGAGGGCGAACCGCAGGTCCTCGGCGTCCTTCTCCGACAGGGCCGGGACGCTGACCGCCACGTTCGGCAGCGAGACGCCCTTGTTGTTGGAGACCGCGCCGCCCTCGGTGACCAGGCAGCGGATGTCGTTGCCGGTGACGTCGCTGACCTCGACCGCGACCCGGCCGTCGTCGATCAGCAGCCGGTCACCCGGCTTCACCTCCTGCGGCAGCTTGCGGTAGGTGCAGGAGACCCGGTCCTTGGTGCCGAGGATGTCGTCACCGGTGATCACCACGGAGTCGCCGGTGCGCCACTCGTGCGGGCCGTCGGCGAACCGGCCGAGCCGGATCTTCGGGCCCTGCAGGTCCGCGAGGACCGCCACCGGGCGCCCCGCCGCCTCGGCCGCCTCGCGGACCAGCCGGCAGACCGCCTCGTGGTCGGCGTGGCTGCCGTGGCTGAAGTTGAGCCTCGCCACGTTCATGCCCGCCTCGACGAGGCCCCGAATGCGCTCCGGGGACGAGGTGGCGGGGCCGAGGGTGCAGACGATCTTCGCGCGGCGTGTCACGCCCATCAGGCTAGTCTCTCCTCCGGGTCGACCTGCCGGCCGACCCCTTTCAGAGTGCGGAATTGTCCAACGACGGGCCATCCCCGCGCGGCGGGCGGAGAGGAACCGCAGCCGGAACGTCGTGGGTGGCGGGCATCGGCGACCGCGCGGCGGAAATCGTACCCCCCGCCACCATGTCCCGTCGGGGCGCTCCCGACCCACCCGCGAGCGCCGGTCGAGGCGGCGTCGACCGTTGCCCCACCGCGCTCAGCGCTGCGCCTGGGCCAGCGGGAACTCCAGCGAGCCGGCCGGGCAGAGGAAGGTCAGCACGTCCACCCGGTAGAGCCCGGCCTGCACCGCCGGGTCGGCCTCCATGACGGTACGCACGTCGTCCACCGAGCCGGTGCGCGCCAGGCCGAAGCCGATCGGCGGGTCCGGCTCGCGGGCCGGACCGTCCACCGAGCCGTCGATCAGAATGATGCCCCGCCGGAGCAGCGCCTGCATGTGCTCCTGGTGCTCGGCCTGCAACCGCTGCACCGTCTCCTCGGGCAGGGCCCGGCCGGACGGCCCCGGGTAGAGCACGATGCACTCGTACGTGTTGAGCGCGAAGTCGACCTGCGGTGTTCCGGTCATGTCGCACCTCCAGACGTACGCCCCGGCCCAGCGTCGCACGGCTCGCACGGCCGCCGCGGTCGCTCGGCCCAACTGCCCGAGGCACCGCCGGGTTCCCGACCCACCGCGCCGTTCGTCCCGGCGAAGTTCCTGGCCGGCTTCGACGGCACGCTGTACCCGGTCGACCCGCCCGGCGCGCTGCACGTCACGCCGTGAGCATGCTGCCCCGAGGATGGCCGCTGACGTGATCCACGGCCGGACCGGCGGGCGGCATTCGACCGCCCGTCGGGTGCTCGGATCAGATGGCGAAGCAGTTCGGGTGGATGGCGGCGCCGGCGAGCGCCTGCCGGACGATGCTGTAGGCCGTGCCGTCGAGGACAAGACCGAGGTGGCCGACCACTCGCAGCGGGCACGACGACTGGATCAGCACGTTGGTCGCGCCGTCGGCGAGGGTGGCGTTGTCGACCGGGATCACCAGCTCGTCCTGCCAGGTCCGGATCGTGGTCCAGCGGACCGCGCCCGGGGTGTCGTCACCGCCGTTGAGGTCGGCGAGCAGACCCGAGCCGACCGACATCTGCTGGCAGGCGACGATGCCGGCGCAACTGCCCAGGCCGAGGAACTTCACGATGTTCGCGACGTAGGTGCCCTGCTGGGGGGTGCCCAGGCTGACATAGCGGCCGACCGTGTCTGCGCCGCCGAGGAACTTCACGTACCAGCGGGAGACCAGGCCGCCCTCGGAGTGGGTGACCAGGTCCACCTTGGCCGCCCCGGTGGCGGCGCGGACCTGGTCCACGTAGGACGACAGCGCGCGGGCGGATTCCCGGATGTCGCCGAAGCCGAGGTCGGGGAGCTGGTAGATGGAGACCCGGTAGCCGTCGGCGCGCAGCCGGGCGGCGATCGGCTCGTACGCGATGGAGACCCCGATCAGGCCCCCGACGACGATGACGGGGTTGCCGGTGGCCGCGGCGGTGCGGCCGACGGTCTCGGTGGCGCCGGCGGGGGTGGCGGCACCCTCCGCGGCAGCCTGGGCGGCGGTGGCGGGGAGCAGCAGGGCGGCGACGGTGGTGGTGGCGACCAGGATCTTTCGGAGCAGCATGGCTGCACCTCCGATGGGAGGCACCCGGGGAACCGGGAGGGACGGGTGAGGGGATCCGATCGGTCGTGGGAACGATGATGCGTGGCAGATTTCACATACGTCAATGAAAAGTTACGCGCCGGTAACCCGTTGTTCCGCGAAACGCACAAACCGGCGTACCGGGCAACTGTCCCCTGTGGATTAGCGGGACGCGCCGGACCGGTCCCGGGCCGCCGAACCGACGGCGGCGCTCACGCCGAGGCGATCGCGCGGGTGATCGCGCGAGCGGTCGCCGCCAGCCCGGCGCGGTCGCACCGCTCCGGGTCGGCCAGCACGTCGACCGCGACGCCCGGCTCGACCAGCCAGAACGCCTCCCCCACGCCGATCAGGCCGGGGCCGTCGGGATGGGCGAGCTCGACCCACTCCCCACCAGCCGGGTCGCGCTCGTGGTAGTCGGCGAGGAAATCGTGCAACGCGGTGAGGTCGATGAGCCGCTCCCCGCGGAGCACGTGCACCCGCAGGTCGACCCGGTAGCCCTCCGCGACCTGGCGCTCCCAGACCCGGGTGGCGAAGCTGACCTCGTCCCACTCGCTGGCGAAGTCCGACACCTCGGTGCCGGCGCCGGCCGGCACGTGACCGACGTGGAAGCCGTCCAGATCACCGCCGTCGCGGGCGATGGACCCGCCCCGATCGCTCATCCCGGGCTCAGTTTCCCAGCGCCTGGACCTTGGCGATGGTCTCCTGGACATGCTGCCGGGCGGGCTCGCCGCCCTGGGCGGCCTGGGCCAGGGCCTGCCGATAGGCGTCGACCACGCCGAGCAACGGTCCCGCCGCCACGCCCTCCAGCGCGCCGGCCACCAGCGCGCGCGCCTCGGCCGCGTCCTGGGCCGCAGCCGCCGTCTTGGCCTTCGCCTCGTCCAGCTTCTGCGCCGCCGCCGCCAGCCTGGCGATGATCTGCGCTGCGCTCACGCCACCGCCTCGCTGCTGAACTGAATGGTTCGCTCGCTCCGCTCGCTCACGCGCCCTCCCCGTCCCGCCGCGTCGCCCCGACCGCACCACGGCACCGGCACCGGCACCGGCACCGGCACCGGCACCGGCCACTGAGGAGCCTACGAGATCACGGCACGCCCCGCGACCATCCGATCACGGATACTCGGCCGGCCGGGATCCCGCATGGTCAGCGCATCAGGCGGAACACCAGGAGGTAGACGCAGAACAGCGACGGGGAGAACAGCGCACAGATCACGAAGCCGAGCGGGACGTACCGCGACGGCGGGGGGTCGGAGCTGACCGGCGGCCGGCCCCAGCGGGCGAGCACCAGCTGCCCGGCGAGGAACGACAGCAGCGGCACACCCGCGCACGAGGCGGCGGCCACCAGATCGAGCCCGGTGGCCGGGATCTGCGAGCCCACCAGCGCGACCAGCATCAGCACCGAGCCGGCCAGCGCGCACGCCACGTAGACCGCGACGGCCCGAGCCGGCGGCGACCAGGTCGGCAGCAGCGCGGGCCGGTGCGCGATCGCCTCGGCCTGCTGCCCGTACCGGTCGGCCTCGTCGACCAGTTGTCGGGCCGCGGCCAGTTCCGCCGCCGGGTCCGCCTCCACCGAGGGGGCGGGCACGGCATTTTCCGGGTACGCCCCGACGCCCGGCCGCCCCGGCGCGGCGGCTGCGCCGCCGGTCGCCCCCGCCCCGGTTCCGGGCGCGGGTCCGGGTGCCCCCGCCAGGCGCGGTGCGCCCGCCGGCGGCGGTACGGCCCCCGGCCCCGTGCTAGGCCCGGGTCCGGCCAGACTCGACACACCGGTCGGCGTCGACCAGGCCGGTGCCGGCCCAGCCGGGATCGCCGGTCCGCCCTGTGCCGGAACCCGGTCCGCCGGGTCCGCTGGCGGCGAAGCCGGCAGTCCGGCGGCCCGGCCGAGCTGGTCGAGGCGCTGACCCTGGGCGGCGAGCCGCTGGCCGAGTTGGTCAACGGCGGTGTGCAGGGACCGGCGGCGTTCCGCCTCTGCGGCGACGGCCTGCTCCTCGCCGCGCTGCCGCGCGGACAGCTCCCGGGCCAGGGCCGCGTACTCCTCGAATCCGCTCACGCGTCGCCTCCGTCACCGACGAAGGGCACGATCAGGGTGGTCCGCTGGTCGTGCCGGTCCACCAGCAGGGCCCGCCCGTCACGCGGGACGTAGCCGAGGTCGTGCCAGCCCAGATGCAGGCCGAGGTCGGCGCCGGACACGTTCAGCGCGACCAGGCAGGCCAGGTCGTCGCGGTTCTGCGTACCGCCGAGGTCCTCGCCGAGTCGGCGCAGCCCGCGCCACCAGCCGAGCAGGTGCACCCCGTGCGCCGGCCCCTGGCGCAGCACGGCCCGCAGGTCGTCGTGCCCGGAGCGGAAGGTGGCCGGGTCGGTGGCGGCGAGCACGCCGGAGGCGGCGTCCACCCCGAACACCACGAGATAGGTGCGCCCGGGCGCATCGCCCGCCGAGCCAGCCGGGGCGCCGGGCGGGCCGCCCGGTCGCTCACCGCCGGGTCCGGCGGCCAGCTCGGCGAGTTGGGCGCGCAGTGCCGCCGCGTCGAGGCGGCGGACCGGATGCCCGGCGGCGGCCAGGGTCATCGCCAGGTCGTCGGCGGCATCGGTGGTGCCGGACGCCAGGGGGGCGAGCAGGAAGCGGGTCGTGCCGGGGGCCTGCTGCCGGGCCAGGCTGAGGGTGGCCGAGCGGAGCACGTCCACCCCGGCCGAGGCGGTGCCGACCACGGCGAGGTGCCGGCCGGGGTTGGCGTCCAGGCGGAAGGCTGCCGTGCTGCCGGCCACGTCCACCGTCCGGCCGACCAGCGCGAGCGGCGGCTCGGTGCCCGGCCGCAGCGCGGCCCAGGTGGGGTCGGCGGCCAGTCGCGGCGTCTCGTACCCGCGGAAGACGATGGGCGGGCGGGTGCCCGCCGGCCGGGCCTGGAACAGCTCGTGCCGGAGGGTGGCCAGGTCGGCGCCGGCGGCGTGCGCGTCGGGGAAGCGGACCTCGGTGTTCGCGCCGGCCGCGCCCCCGGCGGTGTTGACCACGGCCGTCCCCACCCGCAGCGCCTGCGCGGCGTCGTTGAGCGGGTCGAGCACCCCGCTCCCGCCGGCGAGCGCCACCCGCAGCGGGAACTGGCCGAAGATGGCCTCGGCCCGGCCGTACAGGGCCTCGATGCCGGTGGTGCTCTGGCTGGCCAGCACCAGGTGCAGGCCGTACGAGCGAGCCTTGCGGGCCAACTCCTCCAGCAGGTCGACGGCCTGCCGGGCGAGGGCGTCGTTGCCCGCGAACAGCACGTGGAACTCGTCGACCACGGTGACGATCCGGGGTGGCCGGTGCTCGGCCGGCAGGTCGGCGAGCTTGGTGACGCCGTGGTGCTTGAGCAGGTCGGCCCGGCGGGTCAGCTCCTCGCGCAGCTCGCGCAGCACGGCGACGCCGTACTCGCGGTCGGACTCGATGCCGACCGCGCGGGCGTGCGGCAGCCAGGACGGGTCGCGCTCGGTGGGGACGAACTCGGTGAAGCTGACGCCCTCCTTGAAGTCGAGCAGGAGGAGCTGGAGCTCGGTCGGGGCGTACCGGGCGGCCAGGCCGTAGAGCACGTCGAGCAGGAACACCGTCTTGCCCGCGCCGGTCCGCCCGCCGACCAGCCAGTGCGGGGTGGCGTCGTCGAAGGCGACCGTGACCGGCTGGCCGACGACTCCAGCGCCGGCTGCAGATCGTGGCGCGGCGTCGGACGCGCCGAGCTGGAGTTGGCGAACCGACCGGCCGAGCACGGTACGCAGCCCGGTGGCGGACGACTCGGCCCAGCGGCTGGCCGGGAGCAGGTCGGCGAAGGTCACCGCCTCGGCCCGGCGGGCGGCCGCGGCGAGCTGCCGGGCCAGCCCGGTGACGGTGGCGTGCGCCGGGTCGCCGTCGAGCACCACCGGGGCGGGCAGGCCGCTGCCGTCGGCGCTGAACGGCTGGCCGGGTGGGTCGCCGACCAGCGCGTACCGGTCGCCCCGCCGTAGCTGGGTGGTGGCGCCGAGCGGCGGTGGCGGGTCGCCGGGACCGGCGGCGGGGTAGCCGGCGAGCAGCACGCAGACCGCCGCGGCCGGACCGGCGTGGGTGAGCGCGGCGAGCCGGGCCAGCTCGCGGGGCGGCGGGGCGGAGGCGGCGACCACCAGCAGCAACTCCTGGTCGTCCCGGGCCGCCTGCTGGGCGCTGCGGGCGTGCCGTTCCGCCTCGTCGAGCAGGGCGGCCACCTCGGCGGCGGTGATCGCGGCGGGGCCGAGCACCCCGGCGTCCAGCAGCGGGCGCAGCGGCAGGAACGCGGCGCCGAACGCGGCGGGGTCGATGCCGGCGACCCGGACCGTGCCGGCCGGCGCGGCGGCGAGCAGCCGCACCACCACGGCCCGCAGCAGCTCACCGACCCGCGGATCGCGGGCGTCGGTGTCGACCGCGAGGTGCGTGCCGCCGGCCAGCGGCACCAGCACCGGGAAGCGACCGTCCAGGGTGGTCGCTTCGCCGATGCGGACCGGCACCGGGGTCGTGACCGGGCGGGCGGCGCCTGGTGCGGCGGCGGCCAGTTCGGCGCCGAGCCGGGCCAGCCGGGCGACCAGCTCGGGGCTGCCGGGGGCGACCGGCCCGGCGGCGGCGAGCGCCCGCCGCGCGGCCTCCCAGCGCCGTACGGCCTGCCGGTGGAAGGCGACCGCCTGCCCGTACGCCGTCGCGAGCCTGCCCACCGTCCCGTCCCTCCGACGCCGTCGCGGTCCCGATCGAGGGAACCCTAACGGAAGCCCGCCGAGCCGGCACAGTACGTGACGCGTTTTCAGGATTTGTCTACTGTTCACCTCGCGGACCCCGGCCGCGTCGGCGGCGTTCCCCGGCCGCCGTTTGCCTGCTGACGGAAGCATCGTGAACAGGAAGGCGACGACGTGAGCTCCTCCCCCATTTCCCGCCGGTCCATGCTGCGCGGCGGTGCCGCTGGCGCCCTCGGCATCGTGGTGGCCGGTAACCTGGACGTCATCGCGGGACCGGCGGCGGCGCGGGCCGCGGCCCGCCCGGCGGTCGGCTACGGCGAACTCGTTCCGGACCCGGCCGGCCTGCTGGCCCTGCCGCCCGGCTTCTCGTACACCATCGTGGCGCAGGCCGGCGTGACCCTGCTGGAGTCCGGGCAGCCGACCCCGAGCGACGCCGACGGCACCGGCTGCTTCCTCGGCCGTGAGGGCTCGGTGCTGGTCAACAACCACGAGATCGGCGGCAGCGAGCCCTTCCCGGTGCCCGCGCTGGCCGGCCTCACCTACGACCCCGGTGCCCGCGGCGGCACCACCACCATCGAGGTGGACGCCCAGGGCCGGCGGCTGCGCGAGTACGTCAGCGTGGCCGGGACGCACAACAACTGCGCCGGCGGCATCACCCCGTGGGGCACCTGGCTGACCTGCGAGGAGACCGAGCAGAAGGCCGGCGGGCGGTACCTGAAGGACCACGGCTACACCTTCGAGGTCGACCCGCACGACCGGTCCGCCAACCTGGACCCGGTGCCGCTGAAGTTCCTCGGCCGGTACGCGCACGAGGCGGTGGCCGTCGACCCGTACACCCACGCGATCTACCTGACCGAGGACGCCGGCGGGCCGAACGGGCTCTACTTCCGCTGGACGCCGCCGGCCGGCTTCCGCGGCGGCAAGGGCGCGCTGCGCGCGCTGGCGCAGCGTCCCGACGGGGACACTGCCGGCAGCCTCCAGGCGATGAAGTGCTTCCGGGGCAGCCAGCACGTCGCCGACCTGTCCGAGGCGACCACGCCGGGCACCCGCTACAAGGTGGAGTGGGTGGACGTGCCGGACCGGGACGCGAAGACCGTCTCGGTGCGTAAGCAGTTCACCGACGAGCAGGTGACCCGCAGCCGCAAGCTGGAGGGCGCCTGGTGGGCCGACGGCGGCGCGTACTTCGTGGCCAGCTTCGCCCGGCACTCCGACGGCAGCGTCAACGAGCACGACGGCCAGGTGTGGTTCTACGACGCGCGGACCGAGACCGTCACGCTGAAGACCATCTTCGGGGTGAACCAGAACCCGGACGAGGAGACCGGCAACTACGACGGCCCGGACAACATCACCGTGTCGCCGTACGGCGGGGTGATCCTGGCCGAGGACGGCGAGGGCCTGTCGCACCTGGTCGGGGTGACCGAGCAGGGCAAGGCGTACCCGCTGGCCCGCAACGAGCTGAACGAGAGCGAGTTCACCGGGCCGGCGTTCAGCGCCGACGGGAAGATTCTGTTCGCCAACATCCAGTCCCCCGGCTACGTCTTCGCGATCACCGGCCCGTGGGGCCGGCCGAGCAACGCCGACCTGGCGGCTGACCACTCCTGAGTACCGGCGGCGGCCGGCGGGTTCCCTGGGAGCCGCCGGCCGCCGCCTTGGCAGGACCACCCCAGCCATCCGGGTGGCCTCGGCGGCTGCCGGCCTGGCACCGCCGACCCGGCCCACGGCCCGGCTGCGCTCGACGCGACCGGACCCGGCGCGCGGACCTTCCCGGGCGTCAGGGGCGCGCAGCCGGGTGGCGCAGGCCGTCCAGGGCGATGGCCAGCACCCGGTCGCGCTGGGCCGGCTCGGGGAACTGGTACGCCGTGATCCCGCTGATCAGCCGCACCACGTCGTCGAAGCTGGCGTCCGGCCGGGCCACCCCGGCCTCCTGAGCGCGGCGCAGCAACGGCTCGCCCGCGGCGTAGATCTCGGTGCGGCAGCTGCGGAACACCTCGGAGTCGTGCACCAGCTCCTCGGCGAGGGCTCGCTTGGTGCCGACGTAGGCGACGAACCGGTTGAGCCAGGCGACCAGGGCATCCCACGGCGGGAGGTCCGCCAGGTCGGCGGCGGACCGGCTGAGCGCTCCCACCTCCTCGACGTAGACCGCCTCGAACAGGTCACGCCGGTTGGGGAAGTTCCGGTAGAGCGTCCCGATGCCGACCCCGGCCCGCCGGGCGATCTCCTCCAGCGAGGCGCCCGCACCGCACTCCCCGAAGACCTCCCGCGCGGCGGCGATCAACGCGTCGTAGTTGCGCCGGGCATCCGCTCGTTTCGGGCGGCGCGCAAGGACCTCCCCCAGCTGGTCGCCGCTGGCCATGACGGGCGTCACCTCTCCTGCCTTGCAACCGGAGGCACCCCTCCGCTAGGTTAGTGGAGGCACCCCTCCGGAAATGACCGGAGCCATGCCTCCGGATAGCTTACTCCGGATTTCGGGCCGATCCCCACCTGCGCGATCGGCCATCCAGACACCGGACCCAGGAGGTCCCACCATGCCCGCATTCGGCTGAACACCGGCAGTCCCGGCCGCCACCGCGGCAGATCGCCCCGGCCGCGCCCGTGCGCGAGCCGTCCCCCGATCCGCGCGAGCGGCCCCGCGGTCACGTCGACCGCACACCCGGGCGACCGACCGTCGCCCCCGGCAGACCTTTCTTTCGTACGCGAACGGGAGTTCCCTCCGTGACCGAAACCATCCGACGCGGCTCGCGTCGGTTGACCTTCCTCGTCCTCGCGGCCGGCACCGGCTTCTTCGCGATGCTCCAGTCGCTGATCACCCCGGTGCTGCCCACCATCCAGCACGACCTGCACACCTCCCAGAACACCGTGACCTGGGTGCTGACCGCCTACCTGCTCTCCGCATCGATCTTCACCCCGGTCCTCGGCCGGGTCGGCGACATGGTCGGCAAGGAGCGGATGCTGGTCGTCTCCCTCGCCGCGCTCGCGCTCGGCTGCCTGCTGGCGGCCGTCGCGCCCAGCATCGGCGTGCTCATCGTCGCCCGGGTGGTCCAGGGCGTCGGAGGCGCGGTCTTCCCGCTGTCGTTCGGCATCATCCGCGACGAGTTCCCCGCCGCGCGGGTCGGCTCCGCCGTCGCGGCGATCTCGGCGATCGTCGCCGCCGGTGGCGGCCTCGGCGTCGTCCTGGCCGGTCCGATCGTCGCCGCCCTGGGGTACCGGTGGCTGTTCTGGATCCCGCTGGTCGTCGTCGGGCTCACCGCGCTCGCCGCGCACCGGTTCGTGCCGGAGTCACCGCTCCGTACGCCCGGCCGAATCAACTGGGCGGCCACCCTGCTGCTCTCCGGCTGGCTGGTGGCGCTGCTGCTGCCGATCAGCAAGGGCGCCGCCTGGGGCTGGACCTCCGGTCGGGTGACCGGCCTGCTGGTGCTCGCCGGCCTGCTCCTGGTCGCCTGGCTGGTGGCCGAGGCCCGCTCGGCGAACCCGCTGATCGACCTGCGGATGATGCGCCTGCCCGGGGTCTGGACGACCAACCTGGTCGCCCTGCTCTACGGCGCCTCGATGTTCGCCGTCTACGCCTTCCTGCCGCAGTTCGTGCAGATCCCGACCAGCGCCGGATACGGCTTCGGCGCCAGCGTCACCCAGGCCGGGCTGCTGATGCTGCCGATGCTGGTCGCCATGTTCGTCGCCGGCCTCGCCGCCGGCCGGCTGCAGGGCCGGTTCAGCGCCAAGGCACAGTTGGCGACCGGCGCGGTGTGCAACGTGCTCGCCTCGGCGATGCTGACCGTCGCCCACGACACCCGCTGGGAGATCGGTGTGGCCGGGGGACTGGTCGGCCTGGGCATCGGGCTGGCGTTCGCCTCGATGGCCAACCTGATCGTGGCCAGCGTGCCGCCCGGGCAGACCGGGGTGGCCACCGGCATGAACGCCAACATCCGCACCATCGGCGGCGCGATCGGTGCCGCGGTGGTGAGCGGCGTGATCACCGCCCACCCGCAGGCGAGCGGGCTGCCGCGCGAGGCCGGGTTCACCCTGGGGTTCCTGGTGCTCACCGGGATCGCGCTGGCCGCCGCGATGGCCGCGCTGATCGTTCCGGCCGGCCGGCCGGCGACGCGTGAACGGCGCGCGGAGCTGTCGCCGGGAAGCGCCGGGCCGGAGCTGACCGGCGAACTCGCGACGGCGGGACGCTGATCCGACTCCGGGGCTGACAGCGCGGGCGACTCACCCGCGCGCCGCCACCCACGCGCCGGTCAGCGCGTTCCGCCGGAGTAGCCGCACCGGCCCGCAGGTCGCGCTCGAACGTGGAAGTAGTGGCCTCCCGGGACGCGGGGCGCCACTACTTCCTGGATCGAGCGGGATCTTGAAGGGCCCGATGCCGTCAGGTCGGTAGCGGGTCCGGCCGGGTCAGCCGGCGAGGGCGCAGTCGGCCGCGTGAACCAATGCCGTGGCCCGGGACCGGCGGCGCGACCGGTGCGACGCACAGGCGGCGCACTCGTGGGCCGTGCGGGCGGACGGGCCGGCCGCGAACCGCCCAGCCCGCGGGCGCAGCCCGGCGAACCGCGTGCCGGGCAGGCGCAGCCCCACCGGGCGGGACGCCGAGACCGGGCGCGGGCCCTCGGCGGCCATCGGGGCGACGGGGCCGGCCGCGGCCACCGGGCGGGCGACCGCCGGGACGCTCGCCGGCCGGACGACGCGGGCGGTGGCGGCGGCGCGGCGGCGCACGGCGGGCGCGGCGAGCACCAGGCTGAGCCGGCGCCGCAGCCGCCGCTCCCGGAGCCGGTCGAGGGCCACCCCAGCCGCCACGGTGGCGACGGTGGTGAGCGTGCCGGCCAGCACCAGGGTCTGCCGGGGTCCGGCGTGCTCGGCGAGCCAGCCGAGCAGGGGCGCGCCGACGGCCGCGGAGACCGAGCCGGTGACCGCCAGGGCGGCCAGCACCCGCCCCCGCATGGCGTAGTCGGTGTCGAGCTGGGCGCGGGCGCCGACCGTGGTGTCGATGATCACGGCCGCCGCCGCCACCGGCAGCATCACCGCGGCGAAGCTCAGCGTGCCGGGGGCCAGCCCGGCGACGATCTGCAGGGCGCTGGCCAGCAGGCCGGCCCCCACCAGCACCCGGTAGCCGAGCTCCCGGCGGCGGGCCGCGACCAGTGCGCCGAGCACCGTACCGACCGCGAAGACGGTGGAGAGGAAGCCGTACCCGGACGCGCCGCCGCGCAGCGGACCGTCGCTCATCGCGGCCATGGTCACCTGGTAGTTGCGGCCCAGGCTGCCGAGCACGAAGGACAGCGCCAGGGCCACCAGCACCACCGGCTGCCGCAGCAGGTACCGGAAGCCGGCCCGGATGCTGCGGTCCGCCGGCGCCGCCTCGGCCTCCGACAACTCCAGCTCGGCCCGTCTTGCGCCGCGCCGCGACCGCAAGCCGTCGTCCGGTGCGCCGTGCCGCTCCTCCTCGCGTACGGCGAACAGGGCCGCCACCACCGCGACGAAGCTGGCGGCGTTGATCGCGAAAAGCAGCGCGGGGCCGACGGCGGCCACCACGACGGCGCCGACGCTCATGCCCAGGATGCGGCCGGCCGAGTTGGTGAGCGAGCCGAGGGCGAGCGCGTTGCCGAGGCTCTCCCGGTCCACCAGGGTCGAGCACCAGCGGCCCATCACCGGGCCCTCGATCGCCGACACCGCGCCGGTGACCAGGGAGATCGCGTAGATGGCCGGCAGGCCGCCGGTGCCGGTGACGGCGACCATGGCCAGCCCGGCGGCGAGCAGCGCGTGGGCGGCCTGGGCGCCGATCAGCAGCGGCTTGGCGGGCAGCCGGTCGGCCAGCGCGCCGCCCCAGACGCTGAGCACCAGGCTGGGCAGCGCCTGCAACAGGACGGTGAGCCCCATCGAGGTGGCGGACCCGGTCTGCGCCAGCACGTACCAGTTGACGCCGAGAACCTGCATCCAGGTCCCGATGACCGACACGAACCCGGCGGCGGCCCAGATCCGGTAGTTGCGGTGGCGCAGCGCGGCGAACGTGGCGCCGAGGGCCATGAGGATTTCCCCGTCCAGTGGGTGACACGACGAAAGCCGGACCCCGCAGGTCCGGCCAGCCGCCAAGTCTGACCGCCCGCAAACCTCATTGCCGCTGTTCGTGAGGCGTTTCACGGGCCGGGCGGGAACCGGGCGACCAACGTGAGCACCCCGGTCCGGGCCGGCTCGGCCCGGACCGCGGGGTCGGTGTCCGCGCCGGCTCAGCGCGCGGCGAGCGGCTGCCGGGCGGGATCCACCGGCGCGGGCAGCTCGCCCACCCCACCGAGGTACGCGTGGACGGCCGCGGCCGCGGCCCGCCCCTCGGCGATCGCCCAGACGATCAGCGAGGCGCCCCGGTGCATGTCCCCGGCGACGAACACCCCGTCGACGTCGGTCTGCCAGTCGGAGCGGGCGTCGACCGCGCCCCGGGTGTTGCGGGTCACCCCGAGCTGGGCCAGCAACGGCTGTTCCTCGGTCCCCTCGAAGCCGATGGCCAGCAGCACCAGGTCGGCGGGCAGTTCCCGCTCGGAGCCGGGCAGCGCGGTGACGATCCGCCGGCCGTCCCGCTTCTCCACGCTCACCTCGGCGATCCGGACCGCCCTGACCTGGCCGGTGCCGTCGTCGACGAACTCCTGCACCGCCACGGCGAAGACCCGCTCGCCGCCCTCCTCGTGGGCCGGGTAGTCGCGCAGGATCCACGGCCAGGTGGGCCACGGGTCCCGGGCGGCGTCCCGGCCGGCCGGCGGCTCCGGGTAGAGGTCGAGCTGGTGGACGCCGGCCGCGCCCTGCCGGTGCGCCACGCCGAGGCAGTCCGCGGCGGTGTCGCCACCGCCGATGATCACCACGTGCTTGCCGGCCGCGTCGATCGGGGTCCCGTCCGGCAGGGTGGCCAGGGCGGGCTTGCCCTCCCCGGCCGCCGCGACGACCCGATTGGCCGCCACCAGGTGCGCCATCGCCTGGTGTACGCCGCGCAGCTGCCGGCCCGGCGTCTCGGGGACGTCCCGGCCCTGCAGCGCGCCGCAGGCGAGCAGCACCGCGTCGTGCTCGGCGCGCAACTGCTCGGCGGTCACGTCGACTCCGACGTTCACCCCGGCGCGGAAGCGCACCCCCTCGGCGGCGAGCTGGGCCAGCCGCCGGTCGATGTGCTGCTTCTCCAGCTTGAAGTCGGGGATGCCGTACCGGAGCAGGCCGCCGAGCGCGTCGTCCCGCTCGTACACGGTGACGGCGTGCCCGGCGCGGGCGAGCTGCTGCGCGGCGGCGAGCCCGGCGGGCCCGGAGCCGACCACGGCGACCGACTTCCCGGTCGGCGCGGACACCGGGCGGGGGCGCAGCCCGCCGCGGGCCACCGCGGCGTCGGCGATCTCCACCTCGACCTGCTTGATGGTGACCGGCAGCTGGCCGCCGAGGCCGAGCACGCACGCCGCCTCGCACGGGGCCGGGCAGAGCCGGCCGGTGAACTCGGGGAAATTGTTGGTGGCGTGCAGCGACTCCACGGCGGCGTCCCAGTTGCCGGTCCGGACCAGGTCGTTCCAGTCCGGGATGCGGTTACCGAGCGGGCAGCCGTCGTGGCAGAACGGAATGCCGCAGTCCATGCACCGGGTGGCCTGCTCGCGGATCAGCTCCTCGCCGGCCGGCGGATACACCTCCCGCCAGTCCATGATCCGCACCGGCACCGGCCGGCGGGCGGGCAGCCGCCGGTCGTAGCGCAGGAAACCGTTCGGGTCAGGCACGAGCCACCTCCTGGGCGACCGCCCGCGGGGCGGGCGGCACCGGCAGCGCCGGTTGGGCCGGCTCAGCCGGCGCCGTCAGTTCTTTCATGACCGCGTCGTCGACGTCACGGCCGGCGGCTTCGGCGGCCCGCATGATCTCCACCACCCGGCGGTAGTCCCGGGGCACCACCGCGGTGAACTCCTCCACCGCCTCCGACCAGCGCTTGAGCAACTCCTCCGCGACCGCCGAGTCGGTCTCGGCGAAGTGCCGCTGGACGAGGTCGTGCAGCAGGTCCCGCTCCTCGTCGCGCAGCGGCGACAGGTCGACCAGCTCCGGGTTGACCAGCCGCCGGTCGAGCCGGTGCACGAAGGCGGTGCCGCCGGACATGCCGGCGGCGAAGTTGCGGCCGGTCGGGCCGAGCACCACCACCGTGCCGCCGGTCATGTACTCGCAGCCGTGGTCGCCGACGCCCTCGACGACCGCCGCCGCGCCCGAGTTGCGCACCGCGAACCGCTCGCCGACCCGGCCGCGCAGGAACATCTCGCCGTCGGTGGCCCCGTACAGCAGGGTGTTGCCGGCGATGATCTGGTCCTCGGCCCGCTCCCCCGGCCCGGCCGCGGCGTCGGCGAACGGCGCCGTCGGGTCCGGTCGGACGATGATCCGCCCGCCGGAGAGGCCCTTACCGACGTAGTCGTTGGCGTCGCCGTGCAGGCGCAGGGTGACCCCGTGCGGCAGGAACGCGCCGAACGACTGGCCGGCGGTGCCGTGCAGCAGGAACTCGATGGTGTCGGTGGGCAGGCCGGCGCCGCCGAACCGGCGGGTGACCTCGCCGCCGAGCATCGCGCCGACGCTGCGGTGCTCGTTGCGAATCGCCAGCTCGGCCCGGACCGGCGTGACCGGTGCGGCGTCCCGCGCCTCGGCGCCGGCCGCCCGGGACCCCGCATCCCGCAGGGCCGGCGCGGCCAGGGCGATGAGCTGGTTGTCCAGGGCCAGTTCCAGGCCGTGGTCCTGGGCCCGGATGCCGCGGCGGGCCGCGCCCTCGGGCAGCTCGGGCAGGTGCAGGACCCGGCTGAGGTCGAGGCCGTGGCCCTTCCAGTGGTCGACAGCCGGGGTGACGTCGAGCAGCTCGGTGTGCCCGATCGCCTCGTCGATGCTGCGGAAGCCCAGCTCGGCCAGGTATCCACGGACCTCCTCGGCGAGGAAGAGGAAGAAGTTCTCCACGAACTCCGGCTTGCCGGTGAAACGCTCGCGCAGCACCGGGTTCTGGGTGGCGATGCCGACGGGGCAGGTGTCCAGGTGGCAGACCCGCATCATCACGCAGCCCTCGACGATCAGCGGGGCGGTGGCGAAGCCGAACTCCTCCGCGCCGAGCAGCGCCGCGATCAGCACGTCCCGGCCGGTCTTGAGCTGGCCGTCGACCTGCACGGTGACCCGGTCGCGGAGCTTGTTGAGCAGCAGCGTCTGCTGCGCCTCGGCCAGTCCCAGCTCCCACGGGGTGCCCGCGTGCTTGAGCGAGTTGAGCGGGGACGCGCCGGTACCGCCGTCATGGCCGGAGATCAGGATGACGTCGGCCTTGAGCTTGGCGACGCCGGCCGCCACCGTGCCCACCCCGACCTCGCTGACCAGCTTGACGTGCACCCGGGCGCGCGGGTTGACGGACTTGAGGTCGTGGACGAGCTGGGCCAGGTCCTCGATGGAGTAGATGTCGTGGTGCGGCGGCGGGGAGATCAGGCCGACGCCCGGCGTGGCGTGCCGGGTACGCGCGATCCACGGCCAGACCTTGTTGCCGGGAAGCTGGCCACCCTCGCCGGGCTTCGCCCCCTGGGCCATCTTGATCTGGAGGTCGTCGGCGTTGACCAGGTATTCGCTGGTCACGCCGAAGCGGCCGCTGGCGATCTGCTTGACCGCCGAGCGGCGCTCGGGGTCGTGCAGCCGGTCGACGTCCTCGCCGCCCTCGCCGGTGTTGGACTTGCCGCCGAGCCGGTTCATCGCGATGGCGAGGGTCTCGTGTGCCTCGGCCGAGATCGACCCGTACGACATGGCGCCGGTGGCGAACCGCTTGACGATCTCGCGGGCCGGCTCCACCTCGTCCACCGGCACCGCCGGGCGTACGCCGGTGCGCAGGGTGAACAGGCCGCGCAGCGAGCCGGCCTGCGCGGCCAGCTCGTCGACCTTGGCGGTGTACCGGCGGAAGATGTCGTACTGGCGGCTGCGGGTGGCGTGCTGGAGCAGGAAGACCGTCTCCGGGTTGAACAGGTGCAGCTCGCCCTCGCGGCGCCACTGGTACTCGCCGCCGACCTCCAGCCGGTCGGACGGCTGGGCCCCGGCGGCCGGCCAGGCCAGGGCGTGCCGGGCGGCCACCTCGGCATGGATCTCGTGCAGCCCGATCCCGCTGATCGTGCTCGGGGTGCCCCGGAAGTAGCGCTCGACCAGGCGGGTGTCCAGGCCGACGGCCTCGAACACCTGGGCGCCGCAGTACGACGACACCGTCGAGATGCCCATCTTGGACATGATCTTCAGGACGCCCTTGCCGAGCGCCTTCACGTAGTTGCGGACCGCCTTCTCCGGGTCGACGCCGACCAGCGCGCCCGTGGAGATCATGTCCTCCACCGATTCGAAGGCCAGGTACGGGTTGACCGCCGCCGCGCCGTAGCCGATCAGCACCGCCGCGTGGTGCACCTCGCGGCAGTCGCCCGACTCCACGATCAGCGCCACCTGGGTACGCGTCTGCTCGCGGACCAGGTGCTGGTGCACCGCCGCGGTGAGCAGCAGCGACGGGATCGGGGCCAGGTCGGCGTTGGAGTCCCGGTCGGAGAGCACCAGGATCCGGACCCCGTCCTCGATCGCCTCGGAGACGTGCCGGCAGATCTCGGTCAGCCGGGCCTTGATGCCGGCCCCGCCGTCCCGGACCCGGTAGAGCCCGGAGACCCGGACCGCCTTGAACCCGGGCAGGTCGCCGTCCTCGTCGATGGAGAGGATCTTGGCCAGCTCGTCGTTGTCGATCACCGGGTACGGCAGCACGATCTGCCGGCAGCTCGCCGGGCCCGGGTCGAGCAGGTTGCCCTCCGGCCCGATGGTGGACGCCAGGCTGGTCACCAGCTCCTCCCGGATGGCGTCCAGCGGCGGGTTGGTGACCTGGGCGAAGAGCTGGTGGAAGTAGTCGTAGAGCAGCCGCGGCCGGGTGGACAGCGGCGAGATCGGGGTGTCCGTGCCCATCGAGCCGATCGGCTCCGCACCGCTGCGGGCCATCGGGGCGAGCAGGATCTTCAGCTCCTCCTCGGTGTAGCCGAAGGTCTGCTGCCGGCGGCGCACCGAGTCGTGGGTGTAGACGATGTGCTCGCGCGGCGGCAGTTCGTCCAGCTCGATCAGGCCGGCGTGCAGCCACTCGTCGTACGGCCGGGCGGCGGCCAGCTCGGTCTTGATCTCGTCGTCCTGGACGATCCGGCCGTTGACCGTGTCGACCAGGAACATCTTCCCCGGCTGGAGGCGGCCCTTGGCCACCACGGTGGCCTGGTCGAGGTCGAGCACGCCCGCCTCGCTGCCCAGCACGACCAGCCCGTCGGCGGTGCGCCACCAGCGGCCGGGGCGCAGCCCGTTGCGGTCCAGCACCGCGCCGACGATCTCGCCGTCCGTGAAGGCGACCGAGGCCGGACCGTCCCACGGCTCCATCAGGCTGGCGTGGAACCGGTAGAAGGCGCGCTTGTCGGCGCGCATGTCCGGGTCGTTCTCCCACGCCTCCGGGATCATCATCAGCACCGCGTGCGGCAGGCTCCGCCCGGCCAGGTGCAGCAGCTCGAGCACCTCGTCGAAGTTGGCCGAGTCGGAGGCGCCGGGGGTGCAGACCGGGAAGACCCGGCGGATGTTGCCGGGGATGTCGGCGGTGCGCAGCAGCGCCTCCCGGGCCTGCATCCAGTTCCGGTTGCCGCGGATCGTGTTGATCTCGCCGTTGTGCGCGATGAACCGGTACGGGTGGGCCAGCGGCCAGGACGGGAAGGTGTTGGTGGAGAACCGCGAGTGCACCAGGGCGATCGCGCTGACCACCCGCTCGTCGGTCAGCTCCGGGTAGAACGCGGGCAGCTGGTCGGGGGTGAGCATGCCCTTCCAGACCATGGTCCGCCCGGACAGCGACGGGAAGTATGCCGGCACGCCCCGCTCGGCGCTCTCCCGCTCGGCCTGCTTGCGCACGCAGAACGCCACCCGGTCCAGGTCGAGCCCGGTCAACGGGGAACCGGCCGGGCCGGCGGGCGAGTCGGTGAGCCGGTGCGCGGCGAGGAAGACCTGCCGGACCCGGGGCATCGCGGCGAGGGCCGTCTCGCCGAGGCCGCTCGGGTCGGTGGGGACGTCCCGCCAGCCGAGGATGACGGCCCCCTCGACCAGGGCGTACTTCTCCACCACCTGGCGGGCCCGGGCCTCGGCCGCGTCGTCGTCGGGGAGGAATACCAGGCCGGTGGCGTACTGGCCGGCGGACGGCAGCGGGAAGTCGACGACCGCGCGCAGGAACGCGTCCGGCACCTGGATCATGACCCCGGCGCCGTCGCCGGTGTTGGGCTCCGCGCCCCGGGCGCCCCGGTGGTCCAGCCGGCAGAGCGCCCCGAGACCGTTCGCGACGACCTCGTGCGACCGGCGTCCGTGCAGGTCGGCCACGAAGGCCACGCCGCACGCGTCGTGTTCCTGCGCGGGGTCGTAGAGCCCCGTCGCGCGGGGGGCCGGCTGCGGGCTGAGAGGGTACGGAAAGGCCACCGGGCCTCCTGTCGTCACTCAGGTTGGATCATGGTCGGGACGACGTCGGCCCTACGTGGGTCTTATTGAGTCTACGTTAGGGCTTCCGGCGCAAGGCCAGTTCAGATTGATCACACCTTCCACAACGTGGGACATGTAGTCTCGCGCGGTGGATGTCGTACGCACTGACGTGCTCGACCGGTTGGAGCGGTTCTACGACGCGGTGCCCCGCGACGGGGCGCGTACCGAGGAATTCGGCGCACTGGTGCTCTTCGTCCGGGACGGCGCCGGGTGGCCGTTCTACGCCCGCCCGCGGCTCGACGCCACCGCACCGCCCTCGCTCGCCGACGTGACCGCCGTCCGGGCCCGGCAACGGGAGCTGGGCCTGCCGGAGGCGTTCGAGTGGGTGCACGAGATCACTCCGGACCTGCTCGCCGTCGCCCGCTCGGCGGGGCTGAGCGTGCTGGAGGCACCGCTGATGGTGCTCGACCCGGCGCGCCTGCCCGACCCGGCCGCGCTCAGCGACGTACCGGTGCGGGTCCTCGACCCGGCGGACCCGGGCTTCGCGGCGGACGTGGCGGTGCGGCGGGCCGTCGCCGCGATCGGCTTCGCCAACGGCGGCACCGCCCGCGGCGACGCCGGCCCGGCCGAGCGGGACGCCGCGGTGTCCCGGCTGGACGTGGCCACGCTGGAGGAGGACGCCACCCGGATCGCCGACGGCCGGCGGATCTCGGTGCTCGCCGAGACCCCCGAGCAGGGGGCGCTGGCCAGCGGCATGGCCATGCGGGTCGGCGACGTGGCGGAGATCGCCGGGGTGGCTTCCCTGCCGGCGGCCCGCCGGCGCGGCCTCGGTGCGGCGGTGACCGCGACGCTCGCCCACGAGTTGCGCGCCGCCGGCACCGACCTGATCTTCCTTTCCGCCGGCAGCGAGGACATCGCCCGGGTCTACCTGCGGGTCGGCTTCCGCCGCATCGGCACCGCCTGCATCGCCGAGCCGGCCGCCCTCATCGGCTGACCCCGTCCGTCCCCCGGGCGGGTCAGGCCGGTGGGTGCCAGGCGTGACTCCGCCCGTCCCCCGGGGCGGGTCAGGTCGGTGGGTGCCAGGCGGCGGCCGCGGAGGCGGCCGTGTTACGCAGCCGGGGGCTGATCGTGCCGAGGGCCGCGTCGCGGGCGCGCAGCGCCAGGCGACCCCGGGTCTGCAGGACCGCCGACATCCGGCGGGTCTGCCGCACCATGGTCGCCGCGCGGGGCCGGCGCAGCCGGTCGTACGCGGCCACCGCGTCGGGCAGCCGCGACTCGCGCAGCAGCACGGAGAGGGTGGCCGCGTCCTCGAAGGCGAGGCAGGCGCCCTGCCCGAGGTGCGGGGGCATGGCGTGCGCGGCGTCGCCGAGCAGTACCACCCCGCCCGGCCCGGCCGGGAAGCCGTACGCCCTGGGCAGCGGCCGCAGCTCGCGGATCTCCTGCTGCACCAGGTCGGCCGGCCCGGTGGCGTCGAGCAGCTCGGCGATCGGCGCGGGCCAGCCCGCGTACCAGCGCTTGAGCAGGGCGAGCTGGGTCTCCGCGGGCTCCGGGCGGGGCGCGCCGGCGGCGGTGGCCACCCAGTAGATGCCGCCCCGGCGGGCGGCGCCCGCGGCGCCCCGGTCGCCGAGCGAGGCGGCCACGAAGCGGTAACCCGCGCCCAGCGTCTCCCCGGGCACCGGCTGGTCGTCGGGCAGCTTCGGGGCCCGGTACCAGGGGATCACCGCCCGCCACGCGGCGCAGCCGGAACTCACCACCGCCGACTCCGGGGCGAGTTGCCGGCGGATTTCGCTGTCGGTGCCGTCGGCGGCCACCACCAGGTCCGCGGTCACGGTCTGCCGGCCGTCGCCCACCGCCGGGCGCTCCCCGGAAACCGCCCGCACGGTCCGCACGGTCACCCCGGTCCGCAGCTCCACCTGGTCACCGAGGCCGGCGATGAGCGCGTCGTGCAGGTCCTCCCGGTGCACCACGACCGGCATCCGCTCGGCCGGGGTGGGGCGGGGCTGCACCAGCCACTGCCCGTCGGGGCGGCGTATCCCGCCGTCGGGCAGCGGGGTGGCGATGGCGTCCAGCCCGGCGCCGAGCCCGAGGGCGCGCAGCGCGCGTACCCCGTTGGGCCAGAGCACGACGGCGGTCGGCTCCGGGCGGACCCGGTCGGACCGTTCGAGGAGGGTGACCTGCCACCCGGAGCGGGCCAGCACGCCGGCCACCGCCAGCCCGCCGAGGCCGGCGCCGACCACCACCGCGGTACGCATGACTTCCCCGCTCAGCTGTCCCGGTCGGCGGGGCTGGCGGCGGTGGCGTCGGCCCGGTCCACGGCGCCGCCGGCCGCCGGCCGCTCCCCGGCGGCGTCGGCAGACCCGGCTACGGTCGACTCGACGGTCTCGTCGGCCGCGTGCCCGGACTCCGTGCCGGCCGCCGGTTCCGCGGCCGGCTCCTCCTCCGGTACGACGCCGGTCTCCCGGTACGCGTGGAACTGCTCCTCGCTGACCACCCGGTAGCCCTCCGGGGCGACCGGCCGCGGCCCGGCCTCCCGCGCGGAGAGGTCGACCTGCGACACGTCGCCGCCCGCGGGCGGCACCGGGGCGGCGGGGACACCGACCGGGACCAGGTACTCGCGGGGCCCGCGGACGCGCACGAAGTAGACCAGCGCGCCGAGGAAGACCAGCGCCGCGGTCCAGACGTTGAGCCGCAGGCCGAGGATGTGGTTGGCCTCGTCGGTGCGCATCAGCTCGATCCAGAACCGGCCGGCCGTGTAGCCCATCACGTAGAGCGCGAAGGCCCGGCCCCGGCCGAACCGCAGCTTCCGGTCGAGGAGGAAGACCAGAGCGGCGACGCCGATGTTCCAGAGCGCCTCGTACAGGAAGGTCGGCTGGTAGAGCCCCGGCAGCAGGACCGGGTTGCCCGCGTCGTCGCGCAGCGCGTGCCCGGGGTGGTCCGGGTCCATCACGTGGACCTCCAGCCCCCAGGGCAGGCTGGTCCGGCCGCCGTAGAGCTCGTTGTTGAACCAGTTGCCGAGCCGGCCGACGGCCTGGGCCAGCGGCAGGCCCGGCGCCAACGCGTCGGCCACCACCGTCAACGGGATGCCGAGCTGCCGGGCCGCGATCCAGGCACCGAGCGCGCCGCCGGCGACGGCGCCCCAGATGCCGAGGCCGCCCTCCCAGATGGCGAACGCCTTGAGCGGCTCACCGCCGGCGCCGAAGTATTTCTCGGGCGAGGTGATCACGTGGTAGAGCCGGGCGCCGACGATGCCGGTGGGCACCGCCCAGACGGCGATGTCGAGCACGGCGCCGGGGGCGACGCCGCGCCGGCGCAGCCGGTACTCGGTCACCACGCAGGCCACCACGATGCCGACAATGATGCAGAGCGCGTAGGCCCGGACCGGAACGGGTCCGAGCTGCCAGACGGCGGTGCTGGGGCTGGGCAGGGCCGCCAGTGGGGTCATCGGGGCGAGGGTCACGGGTGAACACGGTACCGCTGCGGACCGCACTCCCGGCACCCCGGTTCGCCGGCTTGACGCCTCGGATGACTTGTGCTTTGCCCGGCCGTAGGCTCTTTGTCCATGAGCTCGCTCACCTGGGCGGTCGCCGCGGTCGTCACCGACCAGGCCGGACAGGTGCTGCTCTGCCGCCGGTCCGGGCCCGGCCGGCGGTGGGCGCTGCCCGGTGGCCGGCCGCGACGCGACGAGAGCCCGCTCACCGCCGCGGTACGCGAGATCCGCGCGGAGACCGGCTGGGCGGTCGACCTGGTCGACCTGGTGGGCCTCTACCGGCTCGGTGAGCCCGGCATGCCCCGGCCCCCGGCCGGCCGCTCCGGCGCCCGGCCGGACGTCCTGGTGCACGTGTTCCGCGCCCGGGTGCGGGGCGACGCCCCGGCCGCCACCCCGGTCGGCGGCTGTGACCTGCGCTGGTACCCGCCCGAGGGGCTTCCCGAGGCGCTGACCCCGACCACCCGGGCCGCCGTGGCCGACGCCCTGGCGGGCCGGTCGGGGGTGCTGCGGGAGCCGCGACCGGACCCGGTCCCGCCCGGGCCCCGAGGTGAACCGCGCGGCGCGCCGGTCGACGGCGAGAACGCCGTCCCGCGCTGACGGGCCCTGCACCCTCCCCGGCGCGGCGCGGTGCCAGCCGGGGTCTACCATGGCCGCTCGTGTCGCATGACACACTGTGACGCTCCCGTCACCCGGACGGGGGATCCGTGGCGCCTTCGCTCTGCAGCCACCGACGCACCCCGGCGCCACTCGCCGGACCGGAGCCGGCCTGTCGGCCGGCGATTCCAGCCGGGCGACTCAGCGGACCGGGTTGCGGACGCCCTCGGCGAGTTCGGCGCTGAGCGCCCGCAGCGCGGCCAGCCCGGTGGCCTGGTCCGGGGCGTCGAGCAGGCAGCGGATCAGCGCGCTGCCGACGATGACGCCGTCGGCGTACCCGGCGACGGTGCCGGCCTGCGCCCCGGTCCCCACGCCCAGCCCGACACCGACCGGCAGATCGGTGACCTCGCGCAGCCGGGAGACCAGGATCGGCGCCGCCTCGGAGGTCTGCGACCGGGCACCGGTGACGCCCATCAGCGCGGTGGCGTAGACGAAGCCGCGGCAGTGCTCGGCGGTCATCCGCAACCGCGCGTCGGTGGACGACGGGGAGACCAGGAACGTCCGGTCCAGGCCGTACGCGTCGGAGGCGGCCAGCCACTCGCCGGCCTCCTCGGGGATGAGGTCCGGGGTGATCAGGCCGGTGCCGCCCGCGGCGGCCAGGTCCCGGGCGAACGCGTCGACCCCGTACTGCTCGATCGGGTTCCAGTAGGTCATGATGACCACCTGCGCGCCGGTCGCCGCGACGGCCTCGACGATCCGCAGGGTGTCGGTGATCCGCACCCCGCCGGCGAGGGCCAGGTCGCTGGCCCGCTGGATGACCGGGCCGTCCATCACCGGGTCGGAGTACGGGATCTCCACCTCGATGACGTCGACGCCCGCCTCGACCATGGTCTTCATCGCGGCGATGCTGCCGTCGACGGTCGGGAACCCGGCCGGCATGCAGCCGACCAGCACAGCCCGCCCGTCGGCGCGGGCCTTGTCGAAGGCGACCCCGATGCGGCTCACGCCACCGCCTCGCTTCGCTCCGCGGCGGCGCGAGCCGCCGCGCTGCTGAGCTGAATGGTTCGCTCGCTCCGCTCGCTCACGCTGTCTCCCTGTCAAGGATGCCGAAGTACTGGCCGGCGGTGTGCACGTCCTTGTCGCCCCGGCCGGAGAGGTTGACGATGATGACCGGCTCCCGGCCGAGCTCGGCGGCGAGCTGCGGGGCGATCTTCAGGGCGCCGGCCAGCGCGTGCGAGCTCTCGATCGCCGGGATGATCCCCTCGGTGCGGCAGAGCAGCTCGAACGCGGCCATCGCCTCGTCGTCGTCGACCGGCAGGTAGGTCGCCCGGCCCTGGTCGTGCAGCCAGGCGTGCTCCGGCCCGACGCCCGGGTAGTCCAGGCCGGCCGAGATCGAGTGCGACTCGATCGTCTGCCCGTCGGCGTCCTGCAGCACGTAGGTCCGGGTGCCGTGCAGCACCCCGGAGGAGCCGCCGGTGATGCTGGCCGCGTGCCGGCCGGTCGCCACGCCCGCGCCGCCGGCCTCGAAGCCGTACAACCGCACTCCGCTGTCGGGCACGAAGGCGTGGAAGATGCCGAGCGCGTTGGAGCCGCCGCCGACGCAGGCGGCGACCGCGTCCGGCAGCGCGCCGGTCAGGTCGAGGCACTGCTGGCGGGCCTCCTCGCCGATGCCGCGCACGAAGTCCCGGACCATCTCCGGGAACGGGTGCGGGCCGGCGGCGGTGCCGATCAGGTAGTGGGTGGTGTCGACGTTGGCGACCCAGTCCCGCATCGCCTCGTTCATCGCGTCCTTCAGCGTCCGCGAGCCGGTGGTGACCGGCACGACGGTGGCCCCGAGCATCCGCATCCGGGCCACGTTGAGCGCTTGGCGCTGGGTGTCGACCTCGCCCATGTAGACCACGCACTCCAGGTCGAACAGCGCGGCGGCGGTGGCGGTGGCCACGCCGTGCTGCCCGGCGCCGGTCTCAGCGATCACCCGCGCCTTGCCCATCCGCTTGGTGAGCAGCGCCTGGCCGAGCACGTTGCGTACCTTGTGCGCGCCCGTGTGGTTGAGGTCCTCCCGCTTGAGCAGGATCCGCGCCCCGGCCCGGGCGGAGAGCCGGGTGGCCGGGTAGAGCAGCGACGGGGTGCCGGCGTAGCCGCGCAGCAGGCCGTCGAACTCGGCCCGGAAGGTCTCGTCGGTCATCGCCTTCCGGTACGCCGCGTCCAGCTCGTCGAGCGCCGCGACCAGCGCCTCCGGGACGAACCGGCCGCCGAACCGGCCGAAGTGACCGGCGGCGTCGGGAACCTGGGCGGCCGGGGCTGCCGGGTCGGCGCTCATCGGCGTGTCCTCTCGCTGCGTGTCGGGTGCCGGGCGGATCAGCGCACCGGGCGGGGCGTGGCCGGGTGGTTGCCGGCGTTGACCAGCTCGGCCACCGCCTCGCGGGGGCTCTTCTGGGTGACCAGGCCCTCGCCGACCAGGACCGCGTCGGCGCCCGCCGAGGCGTACCGGATGAGGTCGTGCGGGCCGCGTACGCCGGACTCGGCGATCTTGACGACGCTGCTCGGCAGGCCCGGCGCGATCCGCTCGAAGACCGAACGGTCGACCTCCAGGGTACGCAGGTCACGGGCGTTGACCCCGATCACCTGCGCGCCGGCCTCCAGGGCCCGGTCGGCCTCCTCCTCGTTGTGCACCTCGACCAGCGCGCACATGCCGAGCGACTCGATCCGCTCCAGCAGCCCGACGAGGGCGTTCTGCTCCAGCGCGGCGACGATCAGCAGCACCAGGTCGGCGCCGTGCGCGCGTGCCTCGTGCACCTGGTAGCTGGAGACCACGAAGTCCTTGCGGAGCACCGGGATGTTCACCGCGGCCCGCACGGCGGCCAGGTCGTCCAGCGACCCGCCGAACCAGCGGCCCTCGGTGAGCACGCTGATCGCCCGGGCGCCGCCGGCCGCGTAGTCGCCGGCCAGGTCGGCGGGGTCGGCGATCTCCGCCAGCCGCCCCTTGGACGGCGAGGAGCGCTTCACCTCGGCGATGACGGCCACGCCGGGCCGGCGCAGGGCCGCGTACGCGTCCAGCGGCGGCGGCGCGGCGGCGGCCAGCTCGCGGATCCGCTCCAGCGGAACCTGCTCCTGTCGCCGCGCCACGTCCTCGCGGACGCCGGCCAGGATCTCGTCGAGCACATTTGCGGACGCCGCCGGACCGGCCTCGTCCCCCTCCGCGTGCGCATGCTCAGCAGTCACCAACGGACTCCCCTCTCCGGGTGTCATGGGCCGATGCTAGGGGGCGCCACCTGGCGACAAGTCCCGGGGGTATGGCGCTCCTCACGAAATGGGCTGTGGCATGATGGCCGACTTCCGTGAACGCGATGTCACGCAGCGCCACCCCGCGACGTTCCTCGATGCTGTGACCAAGCTCAAGGACGAACGACCCTGCGCTGGTCGCCCCGGCTCCCCGACAGTTGACCAGGGCGTCACGGCGGCGAAACGTGCGCCCGGCAGCATCGTCCTCGGGCAGACTCGATGAGGCGGCTGCCAATCGTCGCCAACGATCTCGTACGAGGTGACCATGAGCGCCAACGGGCCGAACCAGACCATCGGGTTCACCACCATCTCCCGGACCGTCGCCTCGCTCGCCGTCGGCGTGGTGCACACCCTGGAGCGCGCCGTGATCGGCGACGCCCGGATGCGGACCGCCCGGGGCAACGCCTGGGAGGCGGTCTGCGCCGACCGGGCCCGGGCCGCGCAGCGCCGGGACCTGGACCGCCTGGTGGCCGAACTGGCCGCCGCCCGCGCCGTGGCCACCGAGCGGCGCGGCGCGCGGGACGCCCAGCCGGTCAGCTGACCGTCGGATCCTCGCCCCGGTCCAGCGCCTCCCACGCGTCCCGGGTGCCCCGCTCGACCGCCGGCCGGTCCGGGCCGGACGGGGCCGCCGAGCGGACCGGCCGCTCGTAGCGGGCACCCATCGCCGGCCAACCCGCGCCCCGCAGCGCGGTGAGCACGCCGCCGACGGCCGCGACCAGCCCGCCGACCAGCACCAGCGCCGGCCACTGCCGGCTCACCCCGGCGAGGGCGGTCAGGCCGTAGCCGCCGCCGGCCGCCACGGCCAGCCCGACCAGCGTCAGCAGGCCGCCCAGCAGCCGTCGGACCCGGCCCCGGGTGGCCAGCACCGCGCCGCCGCCGGCCAGCCCGACCAGGGCCAGCGCCGAGACCCACGGCAGCAGGTCCGTGCCGGTGCGGGTGTGCCGGGTGGGCGGCAGCGAACCCCGGGCGGTCAGCTCGACCGACCACGTCCGGGTCACCGCCCAGAGGGCCAGGCCGGCCCCGACCAGGCAGAGCAGCACCGCGTACGCCAGCTCGCGCCGGCCCCGGGCGGCGGGCGAACCGGTGGCGGGCGAGCCGGTGGTCGGTGCGGTCATCGGGCCGGCCGGAGGGTCTCGGCGGCGGCGATCGCGGCGAGCACCGCGGCGGCCTTGTTCCGGGTCTCCTGCTCCTCGGCGGCCGGATCGGAATCGGCCACCACCCCCGCGCCGGCCTGCACGTACGCCCGGCCCTCCCGGATCAGCGCGGTACGGATGGCGATGGCCATGTCCAGGTCGCCGCCGAAGCCGAAGTAGCCGACGGTGCCGCCGTACAGGGCCCGACGGACCGGCTCCAGCTCCTCGATGATCTCCATGGCCCGCACCTTCGGCGCCCCGGAGAGGGTGCCGGCGGGAAAGGTCGCGGCGAGCGCGTCGAAAGCGGTGCGATCCGCGCGCAGCTCGCCCACCACGGTGGAGACGATGTGCATGACGTGGCTGTACCGCTCGATGGTGGCGAACTCGGGCACCTCGACGGTGCCCGGGCGGCAGACCCGGCCCAGGTCGTTGCGGCCCAGGTCGACCAGCATGACGTGCTCGGAGCGCTCCTTCGGGTCGGCGAGCAGCTCGGCGGCGAGCCGGGCGTCCGCCTCGGGGGAACCGCCGCGCGGTCGGGTACCGGCGATCGGGTGCAGCAGCGCCCGCCGCCGCCCGTCCGCGCCGGTGCTCACCTTGAGGTGCGCCTCCGGCGAGGAGCCGACGATGTCGAAGCCGTCGAAGCGCAGCAGATACATGTACGGGCTGGGGTTGGTGGTGCGCAGCACCCGGTAGACGTCGAGCGGATCGGCGTGGGTCGGCCGCTCGAAGCGCTGGCTGAGCACGATCTGGAAGCACTCGCCGGCCCGGATCGCCTCCTGGGCCGCCGCCACCGCCTTCGGGTAGCCGCCGTCGGGCGTACGGCTGACCACGTCGCCGAGCGGGGGCCGGGCGACCGTCGAGATCATGGGCGGAATCGGTCGGGACAGCGCGCCGGTCATCGCGTCCAGCCGCCCCACCGCGTGGTGGTATGCGGCCGTGACCAGGGCCTCCCGGTCGGGCGCGTCGAGCGGGGGCAGGACCGCGTTGGCGACCAGGATCGCCGAGCCGTCGTAGTGGTCAAGCACCACCAGGTCGGTGGCGAGCATCAGGCCCAGCTCGGGCACGTCGAGGTCGTCCTCGGTCAGCTCCGGCAGCCGCTCGAAGCGGCGGACGAGGTCGTACCCGAGGTAGCCGACCATGCCGCCGGTGAGCGGCGGCATGCCGCTGGCCGGGTCCCAGGCGGGGCCGGCCAGGGCGGCCACGGTCTCGCGGAGCACCGCCACCGGGTCGCCGGAGGCCGGTACGCCGGCCGGCGGCGCGCCGGCCCAGACCGCCGCGCCGTCCCGCTCGGTCAGCGTGGCGCTGCTGCGGACGCCGATGAACGAGTAGCGGGACCAGGCCATCCCGGCCGAGCCGACGCCCTGCTCGGCCGACTCCAGCAGGAACGTGCCCGGGCCGCCGGCCAGCTTGCGGTAGACGCCCACCGGGGTCTCCGCGTCGGCGAGCAGTCGGCGGGTGACCGGCACGACCCGCCAGCGGGCCGCCAGGTCGGCGAAGGTGGCGGGGTCGGGGCTGACCGTGCCGTCCGTCATGAGGTCGCCTCCGGGGAGCTGACCGGCAGCTCGGTGAAGAAGCAGGTCCGCTGGCCGGTGTGACAGGCGACGCCGACCTGGTCGACGCTGACCAGCAGGGCGTCCCCGTCGCAGTCCAGCGCCACGGAGCGGACGTACTGGTGGTGGCCGGAGGTGGCGCCCTTGACCCAGTACTCCTGCCGGCTGCGCGACCAGTAGGTGGCCCGGCCGGTGGTCAGCGTGCGGTGCAGCGCCTCGTCGTCCATCCAGGCGACCATCAGCACCTCGCCCGAGTCGTACTGCCGGACCACCGCGGCCACCAGGCCGTCGGGGGTCCGGCGCAGCCGGGCGGCGATCGCCGGGTCGAGCCGGGACGGTCGGGCCGGGCCGGGGGCCGCGGCGCCGCCGGAGCTGGCGGGGGCGCCGGTCACCGGCGCGTCAGAGGCGGGCACAGTGAGCCATTCTCCCGCACGCGGCGCCGGCACCGTCGACGTGTCCCGGGAGGCGGGCGCGGGACCGTCGAGCGCGCCGGTCAGTTGCCCCAGATAACGGTCCAGCCGGCCGTCCAGCAGGGCCTCCGCCAGGTCCGCGCCGGCCGTCACGGCGATCTCCTCGGCGTACGGGCGGACCAGCGGGACGATGCCGCTGACCAACCGGCCGGCGGCGGCGCTGAGCTCGCCGACGGCGCCCGGGCGCAGCCCCAGGCAGAGCAGCATGTCGTCGCGGTAGCCGGGCGGGGCGACCGGCAGGTCCAGCGCGGCGGCGAGCGCGTCCCGGCGGGAGACCACCCGGACCGACGGGTTGACCAGCCGCAGCACGGACGGGCAGAGCCGGGCCAGGTCGGCGGCGGCGAGCCGGACGCCCAACGGGTCGTCGGCCCGCCGGGCGGCGGCGACCTTGCCGAGGGTGGCGATCAACTCCTCCAGCCGCGGCTCCTCGGCGGGCTGGCAGAGCACCGGCAGATCGATCCGGCGGCGCCACTCCGGCACCGCCCAGATCAGCCGGGCCGGCGCGGTGACCGGCAGCCCGAACGCCCAGTCCGCCGGCTGGCCGAGCCGGCGGACCCAGGACCGGACGTCCCGGGCAGCCACCGAGACGTGCACGAGGCGACCGCCGAACTCGGCCAGATACGCCTGGTGTGCCGCGTACGGGACGAGGGCGGCGCCCGCCGTGGGCTGCTCCGGGTCGTCGCCGGAGTACTCCTCGTCGGCCACGACCAGCACGTCCACGTCCACGTCGCTGTGCTCGGTGGCGGCCCGGCGGGCGTGACTGCCGCGCAGCATGATGCCGACGACCGGCCGGTCGGCGGCCTGCCGAAGGCGGACGGCCCAGTCGTCGAGGAATCCGGACTCGGGCAGCGGAGCGGGTCCCACGGCGACATGGTGCCGGACGTCCGATCTTCGGCGCAATGACCGCTGGCTGGCTTGATGTCCGATGCGATAGCTATCGACCGATGAATCTCATTGCTGCCTCGGGGTACCTTTCTCCGGCGGCCGCGCCGGGGGGCACCGCCTCGTCGAGTCGGGCCAACTGCTCCGGGCTGAGCCGGAGGTCAGCCGCCGCCGCGTTCTCCTCGAGGTAGCGGACCCGCTTGGTGCCGGGGATGGTCAGGATGTCGTCACCCTGGGCGAGCAGCCAGGCCAGCGCCACCTGGGCCGGCGTGGCGTCGACCTCGTCGGCGACCGCCCGCACCTGGTCGACCAGCTTGAGGTTGGCGTCCAGGTTGCCCTCGGCGAACCGGGGCGCCCCGGCCCGCCAGTCGCCGCCGGTGAGCTGCTCCCGGCTGGTGATCGTGCCGGTGAGCAGCCCCCGCCCGACCGGCGAGTACGCCACCAGGGACACGCCCAGTTCCCGGCAGGTGGCCCGCATCTCCCCCTCGACGTCCCGGCTGAACAGGGAGTACTCCATCTGCACGGCGGCGATCGGGTGCACCGCGTGGGCGGCGCGCAGGGTGGCCTCGCTGACCTCGGACAGGCCGATCAGCCGCACCTTGCCGGCCCGGACGAGGTCCGCCATCGCGCCGACGGTCTCCTCGATCGGCGTCGCCGGGTCGCGCCGGTGCAGGTAGTACAGGTCGATGGTGTCCACCCCGAGCCGGCCCAGCGAGGCGTCGCAGGCCTGCTTCGCCCAGGCCGCGCTGCTGTCCACGTACGCGCCGGGCGTGCCGGTGCCGCCGAAGCTGTCGCCGGTGGTGCGGTTGCCGAACTTGGTGGCCAGGAACACCTCATCCCGGCGGGCCCGCACCACCGGGGCGAGCAGCTGCTCGTTCGCCCCGAAGCCGTACATGTCGGCGGTGTCCAGGTGGTTGACGCCCAGGTCGACGGCTCGGTGCAGAGTACGCGTCGACTCGGCGTCGTCGGCGCCCCCGTACGCGAAGCTCATGCCCATGCAGCCCAGGCCGATCGCCGAGACCTCGGGTCCGCTCGCGCCCACTCGTCGCCGGCTCATGCCAGTTCCTCCTCCGCCCTGCGATACGCGTCGATCTTGTAGTCGAGCACCCTGAGGTCCTCCTCCAGCTCGGCCATCCGGGCCAGCACCCGGGCGCGGTGCGCCTCGAACAGCGCCCGCCGGGCGCCGAGCGTCCGATCGCCCTGCCGGGCCAGCTCGGCGTAGCGGCGCATGTCCCGCACCGGCATCCCGGTCCGCCGCAGCCGGGTGAGCAGGAGCAGCCAGTTGACGTCGGACTCGGTGTAGCGCCGACGGCCTGCGGAGTCCCGCCCGACCGGGGCGACCAGGCCCTCCTGCTCGTACCAGCGCAGCGTGTAGGTGGTCAGGCCGACCCGCTCCGCCGCCTCACCCACGGTGAGGCTCATCTCCCGCGTGCTGATGTCCACGCACCCCAGGCTTCCAGTTCGAGCGCACTCGAAGTCAACCGTTGCGCCGGGCGGCATAACTCAACTAGCGTTGAGTTCAACACCTGATGAGTTTTGGAGGCGGGCATGGACGACGCGGTCGTGGTCCGTGACCTGGTGGTCGACCGGGGCCGGCGGCGGGTGCTCCAGGGCATCTCCTGCGCGGTGCCGCGCGGCGCGGTCACCGGGCTGCTCGGGCCCAGCGGCAGCGGCAAGACCACCCTGATGCGCGCGATCGTCGGGGTGCAGACCGTCAACTCGGGCGCGGTCACCGTGCTCGGCCGACCGGCCGGCACGGCGGAGCTGCGCCACCGGGTCGGCTACCTCACCCAGGCGCCCAGCGTCTACGCCGACCTGACCGTCCGGGAGAACGCGCGCTACTTCGCGGCGCTGCAGGGGCGCGGCCGGGCCGAGGCGGACGGCGCGGTGGCCGACGTGGGCCTGGCCGAGGCCGCCGACCAGCTGGTCGGCACGCTCTCCGGCGGCCAGCGCAGCCGCGCCTCGCTGGCCTGCGCCCTGGTCGGTGAGCCGGAGCTGGTCATCCTCGACGAGCCCACCGTCGGCCAGGACCCGGTGCTCCGGGCCGACCTGTGGGCCCGGTTCCACGCCATGGCCGCCACCGGGACCACGCTGCTGGTGTCCAGCCATGTGATGGACGAGGCGGCCCGCTGCGACCGGCTGCTGCTGATCCGGGACGGTCAGCTGATCGCCGACGACACCCCGGACGCGGTCCGCGCCGCCACCGGTGTGCAGGACCTGGAGGAGGCGTTCCTCCGGCTGATCAGATCTCGCGAGGAGGACCGGTGAGGGCGCGGAGGGAACCGGGGCGGCGAGCCCCGCAGTCGCGAACGAGGGAGGCCCGGTCGTGAACCCCCGCATCCTGACCGCCACCATCGGGCGCATCCTGCGTCAGCTGCGGCACGACCGGCGCACCGTCGCGCTGCTCGTGGTGGTGCCGGCCGTGCTGCTCACCCTGGTCTACTTCATGTACGTCGACCAGCCCCACCCGCCGGGGCAGCCCACGGTCTTCGACCGGGTGGCGCTGATCATGCTGGGCTTCTTCCCGTTCATCATCATGTTCCTGGTGACCAGCATCGCCATGCTGCGGGAGCGCACCACCGGCACCCTGGAGCGGCTGCTCACCACCCCGCTGGGCAAGCTCGACCTGCTCTTCGGCTACGGCATCGCGTTCGGCCTGGCCGGCGTGGTGCAGGCCACCATCGCCTCGGCCGTGGCGTACTGGGTGTTCGGGCTTAGCACCGCCGGCAGCAGCGCACTCGTGATCATGATCGCCGCGATCAACGCGGTGCTCGCGGTCGCGCTCGGGCTGCTCTGTTCCGCCTTCGCCCGGACCGAGTTCCAGGCCGTGCAGTTCATGCCGGTGGTGGTGGCCCCGCAGCTGCTGCTCTGCGGGCTCTTCGTGCCCCGGGGGCAGATGTCCGGCTGGCTGCAGGCGATCAGCGACGCGCTGCCCCTGTCGTACGCCGTCGAGGCGTTGCAGGAGGTCGGCGCGCACGCCGAGCCGACCACGACGATGTGGCGGGACGTGGCGATCGTCGCGGGGGCGGCGCTGCTGGCGCTGGTGCTCGCCGCGGCGACGCTGCGCCGGCGCAGCGGCTGACGCCGTTCGTGGCCCGGTCCCGGCCGGGACCGGGCCACGAACGGGGATGACGGAACGAGCGAAGGGCGGCAATGGCACGGCGTACCGGACGGCGACCGGGCAACCCGGGCACGCGGGAGGCGATCCTCGACGCGGCCCGGACCGCGTTCGCCGAGCGCGGCTTCGACGGCGCGTCCATCCGGGCCATCGCCGCCGCCGCTCAGGTGGACCCGGCCCTGGTGCACCACTACTTCGGCACCAAGGAGGAGCTGTTCCGGGCCACCGTGGCGATCCCGATCGACCCGGCTGACCTGCTCCCGGCCGTGCTGGCCGGCGGCCCGGACGGCGTGGGCGAGCGGCTGGTCCGCACCTTCCTGGCGGTCTGGGACTCCCCGGTCGGCGGGGCGGCGGTGGCCCTGCTCCGCTCGGCGGTCGGCAACGAGTGGACCGCGCGGCTGCTGCGCGAGTTCCTGGTCACCCAGGTGCTGCGCCGGGTGCTCGACCAGCTCGACGTCGACCCGGCCGAGCTGCCGCTGCGCGGCGGGCTGGTCGGCACCCAGATGATCGGCCTGGCCATGATGCGATACGTCATCCGGCTCGAACCGGTCGCCTCCGCCACCCCGGAGGCCCTGGTCGCCACGATCGGCCCCACCGTCCAGCGCTACCTCACCGGCCCGCTGCCCACCCCAGCCACGGAAAGTTGATCAAGAAGTTCGCGTCTCCGGACGGCGTGACCCGGACGCGAACTCCTTGATCCACACGGGGCAGGGCGGGCAGCGGCCGGGGTCAGCGGGTTTGTTCCAGCCAGGAGGCGTAGAGCAGGGCGTAGACGGAATCGGGGTCCTTGACCAGTTCGTCGTGGGGGCCGCGTTGGACGATGCGGCCCCGGTCCACCACGATCACCTCGTCGGCGGCCTGGGCGGTGGAGAGCCGGTGCGCGATGGCGAGCGTGGTCCGGCCCCGGGTGACCGCGTCCAGGGTGCGCTGGAGGCGCACCTCGGTGGCCGGGTCGACCGCGCTGGTCGCCTCGTCCAGCACCAGCAGGTCGGGGTCGGCGACGTACGCCCGGGCCAGCGCGACCAGCTGCCGCTCGCCGACGCTGAGCGCCTCCCCGCGCTCCCCCACCGGGGTGTCCAGCCCGGCCGGCAGCCCGTCCAGCCAGTCGGCCAGACCCAGCTCGGTGAAGGCGGCGGTGAGCTGCGCGTCGGTCAGCTCGGGGCGGGCGAAGCGGACGTTCTCCCCCACCGTCGTGTCGAACAGGAAACCGTCCTGCGGCACCATCACCACCCGGGAGCGCAGCGAGTCGAAGCGCACCTGACGCAGCGACACGCCGGAGAGCAGCACCTCCCCCTCGGTGGGGTCCATCAGCCGGGTGAGCAGCTTGGCGAAGGTGGTCTTGCCGCTGCCGGTCTCGCCGACCACGGCCACCCGGCTCTTCGCCGGGATCTCCAGGGTCACGCCGTGCAACACCGGCGGCCCGCCCGGGTAGGCGAACGTCACCCCGGCGAAACGGATGTCCAGCGGGCCGGGCGGCAGCTCCCGCCCCTGCTCGGGGTCGGCCACGTCCGGCGCGACGTCCAGCACGTCGAGCACCCGGCGCCAGCCGGCGATCGCGTTCTGCGCCTCGTTGAGCACCTCGGTGGCGATCTGCACCGGCTGGATGAAGAGCGTCACCAGGAACAGGAACGCGGTGAGCTGGCCGATCGACAACGTGCGGTCCACCCCGAGGTTGACCCCGACCACCACCACGCCGGCCAGCGCCAGGCCGGCGGCCAGCTCCCCCACCGAGCTGCCCATGATGCTGATCCGGATGGCCCGCTGCTGGGCCTGCCGCTGCCCCTCGATCGCCGCGTCCAGCCGCCGGGCGGTCCGCCCGGCGATCCCGTACGCCCGGATCACCGGGGCGCCCACCACGCTCTCGCCGATGGTGCCGAGCAGCGTGCCCATCCGCTGGCGGACCAGGCCGTACGCGGCGGCCAGCCGGCGCTGGAGCAGCCGGATCACCAGCACCGCCGGGGCGAACGCGCCGAGCACCACCAGGGTGAGCTGCCAGGAGTACGCCAGCATCACGGCCGTGGTCACCGCCAGCTGGCCCAGGTTGACGATCAGGATCACGCCGCCCCACTGGAGGAACTGGGTGATCTGGTCCACGTCGCTGGTGACCCGCGAGACCAGCGAGCCCCGCCGCTCGGACTGCTGGTGCAGCATGGACAGGTCGTGCACGTGCCGGAAGGCCCGGGTACGCACCCCGGCGAGGGCGGTCTCGCTCACCGTGAAGAGCCGGCGCATCATCAGGTAGCCGCAGGCGGTGGTGACCACCAGCACGGCGGCGGTGGCGACCACGGTCAGCGTGACCACGTCCAGGTCGAGGCCACCGACGATGCCGTGGTCGATGCCGCGCTGCACGGCCACCGGCACGGCGACCCGGCCGATCATGTAGACCAGCGCCAGCCCGAGCGTGCCGGCCAACCCAGTCTTCAGCTCCGGGGAGAGCGCGAGTCCGCGCCGCAGCGTCCGCCAGGTCGACTCGGGCGCCTCGGCCGGCCGATCCGCCTCCACAGTCGTGCTCACCGGTCAACCTCGACTTCCAGGCCGGAGGTCAGCGGGGTGACCTCGTCGTACGGGCGGGGCTGCTCGCGTTCCTGCTCGGCCTGCTCGTACGCGGTGACCAGGTCGGCGTAGCCGGGCACGGTGGCGAGCAGCTCGGTGTGCGTGCCGCGGGCGAGCACCCGCCCGTGCTCGACGTAGATCACCTCGTCCGCGAGCGCGATGGTGGCCCGGCGGTACGCGACCACCAGGATCGACGCGGGTGCCCCGCCGTCGGCCGGGGTGCGCAGCCCGGCCAGGATGGCCGCCTCCACCCGGGGGTCGACGGCGCTGGTGGCGTCGTCGAGCACCAGCAGCCGCGGCCGGCCGGCGAGTGCCCGGGCCAGGGTGAGGCGCTGCCGCTGGCCGCCAGAGAGCGAGGTGCCCCGCTCGCCGACCATGGTGTCCAGCCCGTCGGGGAGCGCGGCGACGAAGCCGTCCGCCTCGGCGAGCCGCAGCGCCGCCCAGACCTCCTCGTCACCGACGCCAGGCCGGTCCAGGGCGATGTTGGCCCGGACGGTGTCGTCGAAGACGAACGGGACCTGGGCGACCAGGGCCACGTTCGCGGCGAGCGAGGCCGCCGTGAGGTCGCGGACGTCGACGCCGTCCAGGGTGACCGTGCCGGTGCCCGGGTCGACCAGCCGGACGGCGAGCGAGGCGATGGTGGACTTGCCGGCCCCGGTGGGCCCGACCAGGGCGACGGTCTTCCCCGCCGGCACGGTGAAGGAGACCGCGCCGAGCACCTCCGCGCCGGGCAGGTGCGCCTCGGCCGGCTCGTAGCCGAAGTGGACGTCACGGAAGGCGAGGGTGGCCGGCGTGGGCGTGGCCGGGTCGAGCGTCGCCTCGCCGTACGGCATCTCGCCGGTGGCGTCGAGGACCCGGCGCACCCGGTCCCAGCCGGCGACGCTGCGCGGCAGCTCGGCCAACACCCAGCCGATGGCCCGGACCGGGAAGGCCAGCACGGTGAACAGGAAGGCGACGCTCACCAGCTCAGTCACGTCGATCGCGCCCTGCCGGAGCCGGACCGCGCCGACCACCAGTACGGCCAGGGTGCCGAGGCTGGGCAGGGTCTCCAGCATCGGGTCGAAGACGCCACGCAGCTTGCCGACGGAGATCAGCGCGTCACGCAGCTCCCCGGCGCGGGCGGCGAACCGGTCCGTCTCCTGCGCCTCGCGACCCATCGTCTTGACCACCAGCGCGCCGTCGAAGCTCTCGTGCGCGATGCCGCTGACCTCGGCGCGCAGCCGCTGGGCGCGGGCCTGGCGGGGGGCCATCCGGCGGGAGTAGACCACGTTGAGGGCGAACAGCGCCGGGAAGACGGCGAGGCCGACCAGGGCGAGCGCCCAGTCGGTGAGGAACAGCGAGACCACGGCGCCGACCAGCATCACCAGGGTGCCGACCGCGAACGGCAGCGGCGCGATCGGATACCAGGCCGCCTCGACGTCGGAGTTGGCGTTGGAGAGCAGGGTGCCGGTGGCGTTACGGTGGTGCCAGGCCAGCGGCAGGTCGAGGTAGCGGCGGGTGACCCGGCGGCGGTAGGCGGCCTGGAGCCGGTACTGCATGTAGCCGGCGCCGAGCCGGCGGCCGAAGATGCCGACCACCCGCAGTACGCTGATCCCGAACAGCGCGGCCGCGGCCAGCGCGAGGACGCCACCGGCCACCGAGCCGCGGGCGACGGCCGGGACCACCACCTTGCCGACCACCCCGCCGACGACGTACGCGCTGGCGATCACCATGAGGCCGAAGAGCACGCTGCCGGCCACCGCGACCGCGAAGATCCGGGGTTGTTCCCGGATGGCCCGGCCGAGTACCCGCAGTCCCCTGCCGAGCACGTCCCGACTTGTCCCGCTCGCCACGCTCTCCCCCGCCGTAAGCCGCAATTTTCTCCCTCATCCTTACCGCTCGGTGCCAGATCCGCCGACCCGGAGGGCGTATGTCCGACGTCACCTTCCCGCACCGGCCACCCTGACCAGGGCGATTCGTGGCGCCGCGCCCGACGGGTGGCCGCCGGCGCGGCGCCGCCGGCCGTGCCGTCCCGGTGGCCGGGCCGCCACCGGCCTACGATCGGGCCATGCCGCGGTACGCCCGATCGGAGCGCGAGGCGCTCGCCGATCTGCTGCTGGACCTGGGACCGGACGCGCCGACGATCGACGAGGGGTGGCGCACCCGCGACCTCGCGGCGCACCTGACGGTGCGCGAGCGCCGGCCGGACGCCGCCGCCGGCATCCTGCTGCGGCCGCTGCGCCGGTACGGTGAGGCGGTCCGCCGGCGCACGGCCGCGGGGCCGTACGCGGAGCTGGTGGCGCGGGTGCGCCGCCCGCCGGTGTGGAGCCCGGTCAGCAACCCGCTCACCGACGAGTTGGTCAACACCCTGGAGTTCTTCATCCACCACGAGGACGTCCGCCGGGCGCAGCCGGGGTGGCTGCCGCGGGACCTGCCGGCGGGGTTCCAGGCGGTGCTCTGGAAGCGGGCCGCGGGGATGGCCCGGTTGGCGCTGCGCCGCTTCCCGGCGGACCTGCTGGTCCAGGCGCCGGGGTTCGGCGAGCGCACCGTCGGCCGGGGCGGCGACCGGCTGCGGGTGGTGGGCGCGCCCGGCGAGCTGGTGCTCTTCCTCTCCGGCCGGCAGCGGGTGGCGCGGGTGCAGGTGGACGGCCCGTCCGCGCCGGCCGAACGGTTGCGGGCGGCCAGCCTGGGCTTCTGACGGATGGGCGGAAACGGTCACCACGAGAGGTGAAACCGCCCACGACCCGACCACCACGGCTGATCATTCCTGTCGTACGCTCTCGGCCACCGCCCCACTACCGAGGGCGGCGGGACAGGGGGACGGATGCGGAGCTTCGCGGTCTCGGCACTGCGCGAACCCCCCTTCCCGGCGCGCCGGCACCCCGCTGTCGAACTGGCCGCCGGGGAGAGCGCCTGCTGGGTACGCGAGCTGGGCCTGATCGACGATCCGGCCGGGCTGCGCCGGCTGGCCGGTGCCAACCCGGCGGAACTGGCCGGCCGGGCCTACCCGGGTGGGCCGCTGGACCGGCTGCGCCTGCTCACCGACCTGATCTCCTGGCTGTTCGTGATGGACGACGCCTGCGACGAGGACGGCCTGGGCGCCAGCCCGACCCGGCTCGCGCCCACCGTGGCGGGCCTGCTGGAGGTGCTCGACCGGCAGGGCGACCCGGACGCGCCGGCGCCGGTCGGGGCCGGGCCGCTCGGCGTCGCGCTGCACGACCTGTGCCGGCGGGCGCGCGCCCGGCAGCGGCCGGCCCTGCTGCTGCGGCTGGTCAGCCAGTTGCGGGAGTACCTGCTGGCGCTGCTCTGGGAGGCGGCCAACCGGGAGCACCGGCGGGTGCCCGGGGTGGCCGAGTACGTGCAGATGCGCCGGCACACCGGCGGGGCCCGGCCCAGCTTCACCCTCACCGACCTGGCGTACGACGCGGTGCCGGAGCCGGGGCGGCGGGCGGATCCGGCGCTGGCCGCCGTGGACGACCTCGCCGCCGATCTGGTCTGCTGGTGCAACGACCTCTTCTCCTACGGCAAGGAGCGCAGCAGCGCGCCGGACGGCCACAACCTGGTCACCACGATCGCCGGCGAGACCGAGCAGGACGAGGAGTCGGCGCTGCGCGCGGCGGCCGCCCGGTTCAACGCGGCGCTGGCGGCGTACGGGGAACGGGAGTCGGCGCTGGCCACGGGGGGCGACGAGGCGGTCCTGGCCTTCCTGACCACCCGGCGGAACTGGATCCGGGCCACCTACGACTGGTCGCTCGCCGTGTCCCGGTACGCCTGACCGGGCCGGTCCCCGCCCGGGGACGCCGCTCGCCGCTGGCACCAGGGCTAGCCGCCGCCCCGGTGGAGGCAATACTCTTCGGTAACCGCAGAATGGCGTGACCTCCGTCACGTCCCTCCACCCTGAAGGCGGCTTCAGCGATGGCTCTCGATGTACCGTACCGTTCCATCCCCGACATGTTCCTCAAACGCGTGGCGGCCACCCCGGCCAGTCCCGCGTTCGCCCACCCCGCCGCCGACGACTCGGGGCCGGTGTGGCTGAGCTGGGAGCAGGTCGGGCGGCGCGCCAAGGCGGTCGCGGCCGGGCTGCACGGGCTCGGCGTCGGCCTGGAGGACCCGGTGGCGATCCTGGCGAACACCCGGCTCGAATGGGTGATCGCCGACTTCGGCATCATGTGCGCGGGCGGGGCCACCACCACCGTCTACCCGACCACCGAGCCGGAGGACGCCACCTACATCATCTCCGACTCCGGGTCGCGGATCCTCTTCGCCGAGAACCCGACCCAGGCCGCGAAGGTCGCCGGCGCGGAGTTGCCGGCGCTGACCCACGTGGTGCTCTTCGACGGCGAGCCCGACCCGGCCGCGGCGGTCCCGCAACTCACCCTGGCCGAACTGGAGGCGCGGGGAGCCCGGGCACTGGAGAACGAGCCGGACCTGATCGACATGCTGGTCGCCGGCATCGGCCCGGACCACCTGGCCACCCTCATCTACACCTCCGGCACCACCGGCCGGCCCAAGGGCGTCGAGCTGCTGCACGGGGGCTGGTGCTGGGAGGGAGTCGCGCAGGCCGAGCTGGGGCTGCTGCACTTCGACGACCTCCAGTACCTCTGGCTGCCGCTGTCGCACTCCTTCGGCAAGACGCTGCTCTGCGGCGTCACCCACGTCGGCCTGCCCACGTACGTCGACGGGCGGGTGGAGAAGCTGGTCGAGCTGCTCGGGGTGGTCCGGCCGACGCTGATGTGCGGCGCGCCCCGGGTCTTCGAGAAGGTCTACAACAAGGTGGTCACCACGGCCCAGGACGCCGGGGGCGCGAAGGCGAAGATCTTCGCCTGGGGCGTCGCGGTGGGCAAGGAGAAGGTCGCACTGGAGCAGGCCGGCAAGCCGCTCCCCCTCGGCCTGAAGCTGAGGTACGCGGTGGCCGAGAAACTGGTCTTCAGCAAGCTCCAGGCCCGGCTCGGCGGCCGGATCCGGGTGCTCGTCTCCGGCGCGGCCCCACTGAGCAAGGAGATCGGCACCTTCTTCGCCGCCGCCAACCTGCCCATATCCGAGGGGTACGGCCTCACCGAGACCAGCGCCGGCAACTTCGTCAACCCGCCGGGCGGGCTGCGTATCGGCACCGTCGGCAAGGCGATGGGCGACCTGGAGTGCCGGATCGACAGCGACGGCGAGATCCTGGTCCGCGGCCGGCCGGTGATGCGCGGCTACCACAACCTGCCCGAAGAGACCGCCGCCGCGTTCACCGAGGACGGCTTCTTCCGCACGGGGGACATCGGCAGCCTGGACGACGACGGCTACCTGCGGATCACCGACCGGAAGAAGGACCTGGTCAAGACCTCGGGCGGGAAGTACATCGCACCGTCGCACATCGAGGGCATGTTCAAGGCCATCTGCCCGTACACCTCGCAGGCCGTGGTGATCGGGCAGGCGCGCAACTACTGCACCATGCTGGTCACCCTCGACCCGGACGCGATCAAGGGCTGGGCGGCCGGCGGCCCGCTGGAGGGTCGCGACTACACCGGGATAGTCACCTCGCCAGAGGCCCAGGCGATGGTCGACGGCTACGTGGCGGAGCTGAACGCCAAGCTGAACCGCTGGGAGACGATCAAGAAGGTGACCATCCTCCCCCGTGACCTCACCATCGAGGACGGTGAGGTCACCCCGTCGCTGAAGATCAAGCGCCGGGGCGTGGAGAGCAACTTCGCCGCCGAGATCGAGAAGATGTACGCGGGCACCCTCGCCGAGCTGTAGCGGCGGATCCGTACCGTCCGGCGGCCGTGCCCCACCGTCCCGGGGCACGGCCGCCGGTCCTTCCGGCGGTCGTCGACCGCGGTCACAGGTGGTGCTGGCGCCACCGGGTCTGCTCCATCTCGACGGCGATCTGCTCCTCCAGCGCGAGCTGCCGGATCTGGCGCCGCCGACCGTCCTCGCGCAGCGTCTCGGCGACGATGGCGGCCACGCAGAGCACCGCCAGCAGCACCACCGCCACCAGTTCCGGCAGCCCGGCCGCCGCCGGGGCCACCGCCACGATCACCACCGCGGCACCCAGCAACGGCCAGCGCACGGCGTGCAGCACCAGCAACGCGCAGGCCGCGAGGCTGAGCAGGTAGACGGCGACCCCGCCGTAGAGGACCGTCACCCAGAAGGCGCCGAGCGGCTCCCCCCAGGACGGTGTGCTGGACGAGGCCGACTCGGCGAGCAGGTCCTTGAGCCCGAGGGCGAAGAAGATGATCCCGGCGACCATCGGCAGGTGCAGGTAGGTGTACGCGTTGCGGGCCAGCCGGGCCCGGGCGGCCGGCTCCCGGGCCGCGTGCAGCCGCTGCTCGACCCCGGGGGCGAGGGTGTCGAAGTACGCCCACCAGAGCACCGCGGCGATCGCGACGCCGAGCACCGCGGCGGTCATCACCGGCCCGGTCAGCGGCAGCGCGCTGATCGCCTTCGGACCTAGCCCGAGCGCGATGATCGACTCGCCGAGCGCGAGCAGGACCATCAGGGCGTGCCGCTCCGCCCAGTGCCCGGCCGAGGTCACCACCCAGTACGAGCCGCCGAGGATGATGCCCGCCACGTACTCCACCAGCACCGCTGCCGTCCACAGGCTGAGCTGGATGGCGGCCGCCAGGGCTCCGGAGGTGACCCGGGGCGGCACCTGCCCGGCGGCGACCAGCAGCACCGTGGCGGCCACCGGCAGGGCGGCGAGCCGCAGCCAGAGCCGGAACTGGGCCGGATCGGACCGGGCCACCCAGCCGAAGACCGCGAGCTGCGGGCCGCGGACCAGGAAGTAGCAGACCGCGAAGACGAGCGGGCCGTTGAGTCCGCCGGGCTGGTCCACGAACGCGCCCGGAATGCTCAGCACCAGCAGGAAGGTGGCGGCCCCGATGACGAAGCCGACCACCGGCAGCACGCCCTGGTCGGCCCGGACCAGGTTGCCGAGGCCGGCGAAACCTTGCCAGCACCACCAGAGCAGCGCCAGCACGAGCAGGGCATGGAACAGGTTGACCCAGCTGGGCTGGCTCGCGGTCAGGCCGGTGACGGTGAGGAACGCGAAGACGAAGACGAGGTCGAAGAAGAGCTCCAGCCGCGTCACCCGGGACCCCGGCGCGCCGAGCCGGACCACGCTCGCCCGCCGGGTGCCGCCGCTGTTCCTCACTCGCGCAGTGTCGCAGCCGATGCGGCCCACCGAGCGCGATCCGGGCAGGCTGGCCGGTGCCGGCGGCGATCCTGCGCCCGCCGTCCTGACCGGATGCGGGGCGGTCAGCGGCACCCGCTACGGGCCTGCCTCGGGGACCAGCGGTTCGCGCAGCACCCGTCTGAGCTGCGCCGTACGCACCGCTTCGACGATCAAGAAGATGATGGCGACGGCGACCAGGACCGCGAGGCCCACCAGCCCGGCCCACGGAGCGGCCAGCGGGACCAGCGCGACGAACACCAGGGTCGTGATGCCGCGGATCCACCGGATGCGGTGCTGCGTCCGCCACCAGAAGGCCTGATCGCCGATCAGATAGAGGATCACCCCGCCGTAGAGGGCGAGGTGGGCCAGGGTGGGCAACCCCGCGGCCAGCCCGGGCCTGCGGTGCGCCAGCGCGAGCGTCTGGCCCAGACCGAGCGCGACCAGCACGATGCCGGCCACCATGATCAGGTGCAGAAAGGTGTACGCGTCGGCGGCCAGCCGGCTGCGGTCACCCCCCGCGGCGGTCTCCACGGCGCGTTCCCCGGCGATGGCGTCGATGTCGAAGTACGTCCACCACAGCGTCCCTACCAGCGCCGTGCCGAGGATCGCCCCGATGACCACCAGCCCGGAAATCGGTTGGTCGGCGACCGCACGTCCGGTGGCGATGATCGCCTCGCCGAGCGCGACGATGACGATCAGGCCGTAGCGCTCCGCCCAGTGACTGGCCGAACTGATCCGCCACTGACTGACCTTCACCAGGTACCGACTGCCGTAGTCGACGGCGATGGCGGCCAGCCACAGGGCGATCCGCAGCGGGCTGTAGGGTCCCCGCGCGCCGACCAGTTCGGGCAGCAGCGCGGCGCTCAGCAGCAGGAGCGTCGCCAGCCCGGCCGCGAGGGCGAGCAGCAGCAGTTGGCGGCGTAAGCCGGGATTGCCGCGCGCGACCACCCAGAACGAGCCCAGGTGCAGCAGCCGGACGACGCCGTAGCAGGTCGCGAAAATCAGCGGCCCATACAGCCCGATCGGCGACGGGTCGTAGAACGCCACCGGGATCGCGATCGCGATGATGAGGATGTTCGCCGCGACGGCGACGTAAACCAGGCGAGCTCCCGGCTCGTCGGTGCGCAGCGCGGTGGACAGCCACGCGAACACGTTCCAGGCCCACCAGAGTACGGCCAGCACCGCCAGCCCGCGGACCAGCCCGTGCCAGGTCGGATCGGCGGCCATCAGGCTGGTGACCTGGATGAACGCGTAGACGAAGACCAGATCGAAGAAGAGTTCCTTCGGGGCGACACCGACGGCCCGCTGGACGGCGGGCTGGATCGCGCGGTGCAGGACCTGGTGCCGGTCCCGGAAGACGGTACGGTCGGCGAGCACGAGCACGGCCACCAGGCCGGCGAGAATCGCGAGCGCGGCCAGCGCCGGCACCTGGGCCGCCACCGGTATGCCGAGGGCGAGCAGGACGAGGCCGAGTAGCGGCCCCCGGCCCACGATGTGCATCGTGCGCCCTTCGAAGGCGAGCAGCCCGACCAGGTAGAGGATCACGCCGCCATACAGTGCGAGCAGGGACAGCGCGGGCAGCGGCGCCGGTTCGCCGACGGCCCCCACCGCCTTCTCGAGGCCGAGCGAGAGCAGGATCAGACCGCCGATCATCGGCAGGTGCAGGAAGCTGTACGCGTTCCGCGCCAGCCGTATCCGGGCCGCCCCGGACACCCGCTCAAGGGCGAGTTCGGCGGCGAACCGGGCGAGGTCGAAGTAGGTCCACCAGAGCACGCCCACGACGCTCATGCTGAGCAGGATGGCGGCGACCAGCGGCCAGGTGATCGGTGCGGTGGAGCCGATGCCCCGGCTGACCCCGACGGAGATGATGGTCTCGCCGAACGCCACCATGACGATCAGGGAATGCCGCTCGACCCAGTGTCGTACCGGGATGTCGCGCCCACCGACCGCGCCGGTGAGGATCCCACCGCGGTACTCGATGAGGATCGCCAGGAGCACCAGCCCCAGGCGGGCCCACGGATGGATCTCGACATCGATCAACCGGCTGGCCAGCAGCGCCGCGAGCAGCAGCAGCGGGGCGGCACCGAACAGGGGCAGCCAGCCGCGCCGGACCCGCTGCCGGGAGACCGGGTCGGACCGGGCGCAGATCATCGCGACCGCCAGGGCGCCGGCCCGCGCGGCGAGGTAGCCCAGCACGAAGATGAGCGGGCCGGGCAGCCCACCGGGCCGGTCGACGAATGCCTCCTGAATCGCCACGCCCACCACGAAGATGATCGCGATGAGGCCGAAGGCGACCATCGGCATGATCCCCCGGTCCAACCGGATGGAGTTGCTGAGCCAGGCGTAGGAGACCCAGCACCACCACAGCAGCGCGAGCAGCAGCAGACCGCGCACGATCCCGAAGAGGTCGGGATGGGCAGCGGCCACGCTGGTCACGTTGAGGAAGGCGTAGACGAAAACCAGGTCGAGGAAGAGTTCCAGCCGGGTCACCCCGCCGCTCTCGGCGACCATCTGGAACCGATCGGACAGTCCCCTCGACCTACCGCTGGCCATCGCTTGAGTCTGCCCGGCGGCGGTGCCCCGCGCGGGGCATCCGGCAAGCCCGCCCGGCTCAGGCGATGACGGACGGCTCCCGCCACTGCGGGCGGCCGGTCCGGTCGAGGTCGTAGCGGACCGCGGCGAGCCGGCCGACGGCCTCCACCAGGTCGGCGGCGGGCAGCGTGAACGGCAGCCGCAGGAACCGCTCGAGGGTGCCGTCCAGGCCGAACCGGGGTCCGGGCGCCAGGCGTACGCCGACCTCCTCGGCGGCCCGGGCCAGGGCGCTGGAGACCGGGCCGTCCAGCTCGACCCAGAGCGTCACGCCGCCGCGCGGCACGCTGACCCGCCAGTCGGGCAGCCGCTCGGCCAGCGCGCCGACCAGCGCGTCCCGTTGGGCGGCGAGCTGCGCCCGCCGCGCGGCCACGATGGTCGCCGCTTCGGCGAGCAGGTGCACCGCGACGAGCTGGTCGAGGACCGGGCTGGCCATGTCGACGCCGACCCGGGCGGCGGCCAGCCGCTGCACCTGCGGCGCGGACGCCCGGACCCAGCCGATCCGCAGGCCACCCCAGTACGGCTTGCTCATCCCGCCGATGCTGATCACCCGGGAGTGCCGGTCGAAGGTGGCGACCGGTGGCGGCAGCGGGGTGCCGTCCAGCGGCAGGTCCACGAAGGACTCGTCGATCACCAGGTCGGTCCCGGCGGCGTGGGCGGCGGCGACCAGCCGCTCGCGCAACTCGGTCGCCATCAGGTGGCCGGTCGGGTTCTGGAACTCGGGGATCAGGTACGCCAGCTTCGGCCGGGCCTGCCGGATGCTGCCCAGCAGCAGGTCGGCGTCCCAGCCGAGGTCGTCCATGGCGAGGCCGTGGGTGCTGATCCGGGCCCGGCGGGCCGACAGCGCGGCGAGCGCGTTGGGGTAGGTCGGGGACTCCACCAGCACCCCGCCCCCGGGCGACAGGGCCAGCCGCAGCACCAGGTCCAGCGCGTGCTGGGTGCCGCTGGTGACCATGATCTGCTCCGGGCTGGTCGGCAGCCCCCGCTCGGTGTACGCCCGAGCCACCGCCTCGCGCAGCTCGATGATGCCGGTCGGGTGGTAGCCGGCCCCGCCCAGGTAGTGGGGCAGGTCCTCGGTGGCCGCCCGGGCGGCCGGGACGAGCTGCGGCGGGGCGGCGAGCGCGGCCACCCCGAGGTCGATCATGTCCCGGTCGTCCAGCGGGGTCCACAGCCCGGTGCTGGCCACCCGGTGGGTACCGGGCAGCATGGTCCAGCTGCCGGCCCCGCGCCGGCTGGCCAGGTGGCCGCTCTCGCGCAGCTCCCGGTAGGCGGCGGTGACCGTGGTACGGCTGATCCGCAGCGCCTCCGCCAGCTCCCGCTCGGCGGGCAGGCGTACCCCCAGGGGGAGCCGGCCGTCGGCGAGCAGGCCGCGGACCGCGGCGGCGAGTGCGGCGTAGTCGGGGCTGCGTCGGCGGCCGGGCAGCGCATGCCACTGGCCGAGGAGCCGAGCCAATTGGACACCGCGCACCTGACTCGTCATGGCCACCCCTCCGGAATTGGCTCTGTCGCGGGCGAGATTGGACCCTAGGGTGGCATGCATGGCACCGATTGGCAATTTCCGGTACCGGCCCGCCCGGCGACTGACCCAGCTCTACGCCGGGCTCACGCTCTACGGCGTCAGCATGGCCCTGATGATCCGGTCCGGCCTCGGCCTCGACCCGTGGGACGTGTTCCACCAGGGCCTCGCCCGGCAGACCGGGCTCTCCTTCGGCACGGTCACCATCGCGGTCGGCGCCCTGGTGCTGCTGCTGTGGATCCCGCTGCGGCAACGCCCCGGCCTCGGCACGGTCAGCAACGTGGTGGTGATCGGGCTGGTGGTGGACGCCACCCTGGCCCTGGTGCCGGCCGGCGGCGGCCTGCCGCTGCGGATCTGCCTGCTGGTCGTCGGGATCGTCGCCAACGGCGCGGCCACCGGGCTCTACCTCGGGGCGGCCTTCGGCCCCGGCCCGCGCGACGGCCTGATGACCGGGTACGTCGCCCGCCGCCCCGGCCGCTCCATCCGGCTGGTCCGGACCGTCATCGAGGTGACCGTGCTGGCGCTGGGCTGGCTGCTCGGCGGCACGGTCGGCGTCGGCACGGTCGCGTACGCGCTCGCCATCGGGCCGCTCGCCCAGTTGTTCATCCCGCTCTTCGCGGTGCCCCCGCAGCAGTCGGAGGGCCCCGCCGTGGAGCCGGCGGTGGGCCCCACGCCGCGCCCGGCCGGCGAGGCGGCCTGAGCCGGGGTCACCACGCGGTGCCACCCCGGCCACGCCGACGGCCACCGGATGGGCCGGACCGCACCCCGGCTGAGCTGCGCCGACGGCCGGCGTCGAAACCAGGTGTTTTCTCCGCCGGCAACGCCGGGCATCATTCGTTCATGGGGGAGAACGGATGGCGCTGGACCGACGCCTGGATCTTCGTCTCGCTGGTGATCGCGAGCGGTGCCGGACGGCATCGCCGGGCGGCCACCACCCGGCGCCCGGAGGGTGTCCGCCTGGCTGACGTCCTCTCCACCGCCGACCACCTCAACCGGTCCATCCCAGAGCGGGACGAGGTCGAGGGCGCCGTCCGCCGGCTCCTCGGCGCGGGCCTGGTCACCGTATCCGACGGCTGGTTCCGGATCACCCCGGACGGCGAGCGGCTGTGGCGCACCCGGCCGAGCGCCGGGCTGGGGACCACCGTCGACACCGTGCAAGGCGTGCTGACCCGCCGACACACGCCGGGCACGTCCGACTGGAGCCTCGCCGAGGACGACCACGCCGCCGCCGTCCAGGAGTACGTGGTCCGGTCGATCCCGATGCCGCGCCGTTCCCCCGAGGGCCACTCCGGCCGCCCCTGAGCACGCCGCCCCGTCTGGCCGCGCCAGCTCGGCGACCCGGGCGGCATCCGGACCCGCACGACACCGCCAGCTAGGCGACCTGGCGGCATCCGGACCGGCACGACACCGCCAGCTCGGCGACCTGGCGGTGTCCGGGCCGGCACGACACCGCCAGCGCGGCGACCCGGGTCCGGTCAGGGCGGGCCGGTGGGTGGATCAGCGGACCGGGTGGCCGGCGGTGCGCAGGGCGTCCTTGACCTCGCCGACGGTCAGCTCGCCGAAGTGGAAGACGCTGGCCGCGAGCACCGCGTCGGCGCCCGCGCCGATCGCCGGCGGGAAGTGCGCCACCGCGCCGGCCCCGCCGCTCGCGATCACCGGCACGTCGACGGCCGCCCGGACGGCCTGGATCAGCGGCAGGTCGAAGCCGGCCTTGGTCCCGTCGGCGTCCATCGAGTTGAGCAGGATCTCCCCCGCACCCAGCTCGGCGCCGCGCCGGGCCCACTCGACCGCGTCGAGGCCGGTGCCCCGGCGGCCGCCGTGGGTGGTCACCTCGAAGCCGCTCGGCGTGGCGCCGTCCGGCGCCCGCCGCACGTCGAGGGAGAGCACCAGCACCTGCCGGCCGAACCGGTCGGCGATCTCGGCGATCAGCTCCGGCCGGGCGATCGCGGCGGTGTTCACGCCGACCTTGTCCGCGCCCGCCCGCAGCAGCGTGTCGACGTCGGCGACCGTGCGTACGCCGCCGCCGACGGTGAGCGGGATGAAGACCGACTCGGCGGTGCGCCGGACCACGTCGAGCATGGTCCCCCGGTCGCTGACGGACGCGGTGACGTCGAGGAAGGTCAGCTCGTCCGCGCCGGCCCGGTCGTACGCGGCCGCCAGCTCGACCGGGTCGCCGGCATCCCGGAGGTCGGCGAAGTTGACCCCCTTGACCACCCGTCCGGCATCCACGTCCAGACAGGGGATCACCCGTACCGCCACCGTCATGTCGCGAGCCTATCCTTCCCCGTTTCCGCCAGCGGCCAGCGTCCCTGATCAGCTTAGCGATCCTGAGCCGGATTGAGTTTCCGGGATCGTTTCCCACCGTGGTGGAGATGCATGGACGTGGAGATGGAATCCCGCGCCCAGTGCGGCTCCGCGTGGCCGGTGGCCGGTGGTGGTGGGTGTGCTGATCGTGTTCACGCCCTGGTGTCGGTGGGCTGCGCGGGGCAGCCTCCGGTCCGTTGGTGCGTGTCCCTCCGGACGCTTTCCCGCCCGGCTGTGGGGCCGGGTGGGGGAGGGTGCCCTGCGTCGCCTGGGCGCGGGGCGTGGGGTGCGGGGCCGGGTGGGGCCGGCCTTCGACCGGTCCCCCCGGCTGGCATGGGAGCTCGGGGTGACGACGGCGCTGGCCTCGAGCTCGTCGACAACCGTGCGGATCACCATGGCGCCGGTGGTCTTGTCGGTGATGGTTTTGGCCTGGTGGGTGAGGCCGCGGGCGGCGATGCGCCGCCAGGCGCCGTGGTCGCGGTCGCCCTGCCAGCGGCAGGACTGGTTGGGGCAGATGGCCCACTTCCACCCGGGTGTGGTGGGCCGGTCGGGGGCTTTGCGGTGCTGCAGCGGGGTCAAACATTGCGGGCAGTGCTTGGACGTGTTGCGGGCGGGGACGGTGACGACGGCGATCCCGTGCTCGGCGGCGAGGTGCCGCATCCGGTCGCTGATCTTTCCGCGGACCTGCTGGGACAGGCGGGTGTTGCGGGTGGCGCCCATGCCCCGCGCTTCCATCGACCGCAGGTCTTCCAGGTAGATGACGGACGCCGCGGCGGCGATCGCCTGGTCCACCGTCCAGCGGGCGGCAGCCCACGCGAGCGCGTCGTTCAAGTTTTGGCGGCGGGCGGACACCTGGCGGATCTCGCCGGCCAGCACCTCGTGTTTCGCTCCCAGATGCTCGTCCGGGCGGCCGCCGAGCAGCCGCGCGTAGTGGTCGGCCTTCGCGTGCAGCCGCTCACTGTGGCGCCGCAGGCGGTGCTGCTTGGCCAGGACCCCAGCGGCCCGGAACTGGCCGCCAGCCCCCAACGCCGTGATCCGCCCATCCTTTCCCAGTCGCAGGGCACCCGCGCTGAGGAGCGTGTTGAGGCCCCAATCCACACCGACCGCCATCGTGTGACCGACTCGGGCGGCTTTCGGCACCGGGTGCGTGTATGCCAGGTCGGCGCGGACCTTGCCGTCGGTGACGCGGAGGGTGGGCAGGTGCAGCACCGCCAAGGCAGCAACCGTGGACGGCAGCCGGATCGGACACTCGACCCACGTCCAGTCCCGGTACGTCTGCGGATCCGGTCGTGAGGGCAACTGCAGCCGCAGCAGCGCCCTGGCCGGGTCGGTGTCGCAGCGCTCGATGGTGGCCTGCTGCCGATCACACGCGGCCAACAGCAACATCCGCCCGATCCTCGGGACGCCTTCGAGCTCGAACACGTCCACCGGCAGCCGACCGTTGACCTTGACGAACGTGGCAGCCTGCCGGGTACGGGACTTGATGACGCTGGACGGCAGATGCTCTCCGCCGGGGATCGAGGCCCGAACCTGATCCCACTCGGCGGGGGTGCGCTTGCACGGATCGGCCGGCCACGTCGACAGGACCCCGGCCGTCACCTCGGCACGCCACGCCGCCGAACGCAGCGCACGCCCCGCCTGCTCCTGCGCCATCCGCACGACCCGATCATTGACCCTCACACCCCCAGGCGGGGCGACCGCCCACCCCAGCCGCCGTAACGCCATCCACGCGTTCGACGGCAACCGCCGCCCACCCGCATCCACCCCGCCGGCCAACACCCCCACATCCACGCGGTTCCAATGCTCACCGACCAGCGCGGCCACCATGCCCGCCACCAGATCAGCACACCAACCAATACGTTGCGCCAACACCGCCGGAGACAGGACCTCGCCGGTTGCCTCGTCCACCCCCGCGCGCAGCACAGCACGGGCACACGCGGTCCGGGCCGCCTCACCCTCGGCCAGCCGCAGCTTCCCGCTCACCGACTCAACACCGATCCACAAAAACCGGCCCTACCGCCGACCCACACCACCGGAACCCTCCCCGAGCCAACCCAAACGTGATACGCCACGGGGTGAACACCGACACGCTTCCCGGCCTCGGAAAGCCGAAACGTTCCACACAGGCCAACCTATGATCACTGATCATCGATATCAAACGGTTAGCCTGTGAGGCCGGCCACGGCCGGGACCCTCCACTACCGGAGCCCTTGTGCGGGGGCCCCGTCCTGCCTCACAGCCGGACCAGCATCTTGCCCAGGTTCTCGCCGCGCAGCATGCCGAGGAACGCCGCCGGGGCGTGCTCGATGCCGTCGACCACCGTCTCGTCGTACGCGATCTTCCCGGCGCGCAGCCAGCCGGCCGTCTCCTGGACGAACTGCTCGCGCAGGTGACCGTGGTCGCCGACCAGGAAGCCGCGCAGGGTGAGCCGCTTGCCGATCAACAGCGCCAGGTTGCGCGGCGCGGCGGGCGGCTCGGTGGCGTTGTACTGGGCGATCATGCCGCAGATCGCGGCCCGGCCGTGCAGGTTCATCGCCCCGATCGCGGCCTCCAGGTGCTCGCCGCCGACGTTGTCGAAGTACACGTCGACACCGTCGGGCGCGGCGGCCCGCAGGGCGTCCCGGACCGGGCCGTCGTGGTAGTCGAAGGCGGCGTCGAAGCCGAGCGACCTGAGCCGCTCGACCTTGGCCGGCGAGCCGGCGCTGCCGACCACCCGGGCCGCGCCGCGCAGCTTGGCGATCTGGCCGACCATGCTGCCCACCGCACCGGCCGCGCCGGAGACGAAGACGGTCTCGCCGGGCTTCATGGCGGCCACGTCGAGCAGGCCGGCGTACGCGGTCAGCCCGGTCATGCCGAGCACGCCCAGGTAGGCGCTCAGCGGGGCGAGGTTCGGGTCGACCTGGCGGGCGGCCTTCGCGTCGACCAGCGCGTACTCGCGCCAACCGAGGCCGTGCAGCACGGTGTCGCCGGGGGCGAACCCGTCGGCCTCGCTGGCCACCACCTCGCCGACGGCGCCGCCGTCGAGCGGGGCGTCGAGGGCGAACGGCGGCACGTACGACTTGACGTCGTTCATCCGGCCGCGCATGTACGGGTCGACCGAGATGAACCGGTTGCGGACCACCAGCTGCCCAGGGCCCGGGGTGGGCACCTCGGTCTCCACGAGGCGGAAGTTGTCGGCGGTCGGCCAGCCCTGCGGGCGGGAGGCCAGGTGGATCTCGCGGTTGGTGCTCATGAGGAGAGGTACGCCTCCAGCTCCACCTCGACCAGCTGCTCCGGGTCGATCAGCCCGGCCACCACGACCATCGTCGCCACCGGGCGGACCGCCCCGAACACCGCGTTGTGGGCCCGGCCGACCTCGTCGGCGTGGCGCCGGTCGGTCACGTACATCCGGGTCCGGATCACGTCGGCCGGCTCGGCGCCCACCTCGGCGAGTGCGTCCAGGCCGATCCGCAGCGCCTGCGCGGTCTGGGCCGCGGCGTCCCCCACGTGCGCCACCTGCCCGTCGACCATCGACGTGCAGCCGGCGGTGATGGCCAGGTTCCCGACCCGGACCACCCGCGAATAGCCGAACCGGGCCTCCCACGGCCCACCCGAGCCGAGGCGGGTGACGACCGGGGAGGTCACGCCGCTGTCCGCAGCGTGGCCAGCGCCTCGGCGACGGTGAACGCCCCGGCGTAGAGCGCCTTGCCGGCGATCACGCCCTCCACGCCCACCGGCTCCAGGGCGGCCAGGGCGCGCAGGTCGTCCAGGGTGGAGACGCCGCCGGAGGCGATCACCGGCGCGTCGGTGCGGGAGCAGACCTCGCGCAGCAGGTCCAGGTTCGGCCCGCGCATGGTGCCGTCCTTGGTGATGTCGGTGACCACGTACCGGGAGGCGCCGGCCTTGTCCAGCCGCTCCAGCACCTCCCACAGGTCACCGCCGTCGCGGGTCCAGCCCCGCGCGGAGAGCGTACGGCCGCGCACGTCCAGCCCGATCGCCACCCGGTCGCCGTACTCGCCGCAGATCCGGTCGCACCACTGCGGGTCCTCCAGCGCGGCGGTGCCGATGTTGACCCGGGCCGCCCCGGTGCCCAGCGCCGCCTGCAGCGACTCGTCGTCCCGGATCCCGCCGGAGAGCTCGACCTTCACATCGAGCTGCCGGACCACCTCGGCGAGCAGGTGCGCGTTGGTGCCCCGGCCGAACGCGGCGTCCAGGTCGACCAGGTGGATCCACTCCGCACCGTCGGACTGCCAGGCGAGGGCCGCCTCCAGCGGGTCGCCGTACGCGGTCTCGCTGCCGGCGGCGCCCTGCACGAGCCGGACGGCCCGACCGTCGGCGACGTCCACAGCGGGCAACAGGGTGAGGCTCACAGCACTTCTCCTCGCATCAGGTACGACGGTCCAGGGCGATCACCACGATCGCCGGCAGCACCAGCAGCAACAACACGACCAACGCCAGCCGCAGCGCCAGGTCGTCCACGAAAGCCCAGATGCCGGCCAGCGCAACCCCGGTGAGCAGCACGATCGCCGCCCGCTCGCCCCGGGTGTGCCGCCTCAGCCGGCCGGTCCGGCCGCGCCGCAGCTGCGGCGTCAACCGGCGGACCAGGGCGCGCCGCCGCTCCCGGCGGGCCACCCGGCGGCGGCGGACGGCACGCTCGGCCTCCAGTTGCGCCTCGCGGGCTTCCCGGCGGCGGGCCCGCTCCTTGCTCACCGGTCCACCGCCGCTCGCGACCGCGGGGCTCGCAAACCCGGCCCACTCCTCGCGCTCACAGGGTCGCGAGCCAGTTGCGCAGCAGGGTGGCGCCGGTGTCGGCCGACTTCTCCGGGTGGAACTGGGCCGCCGCCAGCGGACCCCGCTCCACAGCCGCGACGAACTCGGTCCCGTGCTCGGCGATGGTCACCGTCGCCCCGGCCGCGGCCAGCCCGGCGGTGTCCGTCACCCCGTACGAGTGGACGAAGTAGAACCGGGCGTCGGCCGGCAGGCCGGCGAAGAGCACCGAGCCCGCCGGCGGGCGGACGGTGTTCCAGCCCATGTGCGGCAACCGCTCGGCGGGCAGCCGGGTCACCCCGCCGGGCAGCAGCCCGAGCCCCTTGGTCACCACGCCGTGCTCGTCGCCGTGCTCGAAGAGCACCTGCATCCCTACGCAGATGCCCAGCACCGGGCGGCCGGCTGCCACCCGCTCGGCGATGACCGGGCCGGCGCTGAGCGCCTCGATCCCGGCCATACAGGCGGCGTACGCGCCGACACCCGGCACCACCAGGCCGTCCGCCTCGGCGGCGGCGGTCAGGTCGTCGGTCACGGTGACGTCCGCACCGGCCCGCTCCAGGGCGCGCTCGGCCGACCGCAGGTTGCCCGAGCCGTAGTCGAGCACCACGATCCGCTTCGCTCGCTGTCGCTCGCTCATGCGCCGTCCCCGGGTAGCAGCCAGAGCAGCCCGCCGGCGGTGGCGAGGGCGGCGAGCAGCCCGGTGATCACCACGGCGCCGCGCGGCGCGCCCTGACGGTAGAGCGACCACGTCCCGCCGACCAGCACCCCGGCCAGGATCAGCAGCAGCGTCGGCAACGCCGCCCCCATCAGAGTGCGCCCTTCGTGCTCGGGATCGCCCCGGCGTTGCGCGGGTCGATCGCGGTGGCCTCGCGCAACGCCCGGGACACCGCCTTGAACTGGGCCTCGACCACGTGGTGGGCGTCCGGGTGGCCGCCGGGACGGGCCGCCCGCAGCACGTCCACGTGCAGGGTGATCCGGGCCGCCTGGCCGAACGACTCCCAGATGTGCCGGGTCATGCTGGTCGGGTAGACCGGGCCGATGTACGGGGCGAGCGGCGGCTCGTCGTGCACCACGTACGGCCGGCCGGAGAGGTCGACCGCGGCCCGGACCAGGACCTCGTCCATCGGCACGGTGGCCGAGCCGTACCGCCGGATGCCGGCCTTGTCCCCCAACGCCTGGTCGACCGCGGCGCCCAGGGCGAGCGCGGTGTCCTCCATGGTGTGGTGGGCGTCGATCTCCAGATCGCCAACGGTGTGCACGGTCAGGTCGAAGCCGCCGTGCCGGGCGATCTGGTGGAGCATGTGGTCGTAGAAGCCGACACCCGTCTCGATGTCGGCCTTGCCGGTGCCGTCGAGGTCGATCTCGACGAGGACCTTCGTCTCCTTGGTGATCCGCTCCACCCGGGCGGTGCGCCTCATTGCCTGCCTCTCGGTCGCGACTGCGGGGCTCTTGCGCCGCACTTCCCGCGCGCTCACGAGAGCTTCTCCATCGCGGCGAGGAAGGCGTCGGTCTCGGCGGGGGTGCCGGCGGTGACCCGCAGCCAGCCGGGCAGGCCGACGTCGCGGACCAGCACACCGGCGTCGAGCAGGGTGCGCCAGGCGGCCGCCTGGTCACCGCCCACCTCGAAGAGCACGAAGTTGGCGTCGCTGTCGGCGACCCGGTGGTCGCGGGCCCGCAGCTCGGCGACGATCCGGTCGCGCTGCTCCATGATCGCGGCGACCGTGCCGAGCAGGGCGTCGCGATGCGCCAGGGCCGCGCGGGCGGCGGCCTGGGTGAGCGCGGAGAGGTGGTACGGCAGCCGGACGAGCTGCACCGCCTGCACCACGGCCGGGTCGGCGGCCAGGTAGCCGAGCCGCCCGCCGGCGAACCCGAACGCCTTGCTCATGGTCCGGGTGACCACCAGCCGCGGGTGGTCGGGCAGCACGGCCAGCGCGCTCACCGTGCCGGGCCGGGCGAACTCGGCGTACGCCTCGTCCACGATCACCATGCCGGGCGCCTCGTCGAGCACCGCGGCGACCACGGCCGGGTCCAGCGCGGTGCCGGTCGGGTTGTTCGGCGAGCAGAGGAAGACCACGTCGGGCCGGTGCGCCCGGACCTGGGCGACCGCCTCGTCGGCGGTGAGGCCGAAGTCGACGCCGCGGGCGGCCGGGATCCAACCGGTGCCGGTGCCGAGCGCGAGCAGCGGATGCATCGAGTACGCCGGGGTGAAGCCGAGCGCGCTGCGCCCCGGGCCGCCGAACGCCTGGAGCAGCTGCTGCTGGACCTCGTTGGAGCCGTTGGCCGCCCACACCTGGTCGACGGTGAGCCCGTGGCCCAGGTACGCCGCCAGGTCGGCGCGGAGCGCGACCGCGTCCCGGTCCGGGTAGCGGTTGAGGTCGCGCAGCTCGGCCGCGAGGGCCTTGGCGATGGCGTCCACCACCGGCTCGGGCACCGGGTAGGAGTTCTCGTTGGTGTTCAGCCGGACCGGCACGTCGAGCTGCGGCGCGCCGTACGGCCGCAGGCCCCGCAGGTCGTCACGGATCGGCAGATCGTCAAGCCCACTCATGCCGCTGCCTCGCTTCGCTCGGGGCCGGCCGGCGGCCGGTGCGGGCTGAGCTCGCTGCGCTCGCTCACGAGTCGTCCCCCGGGAAGCGCGCGCTGACCGCCTGGCCGTGGGCCGGCAGGTCCTCGACGGTGGCCAGGGTGACCACGTGCGGAGCCACCTCGCGCAGCGCCTCCTGGCTGTATTCCACGAGGTGGATGCCGCGCAGGAAGGACTGCACGGACAGGCCGGACGAGTGCCGCGCGCAGCCGCCGGTGGGCAGCACGTGGTTGGAACCGGCGCAGTAGTCGCCGAGCGACACCGGCGACCAGGCGCCGACGAAGATCGCCCCGGCGTTGCGCACCCGCATCGCCCACTCGCGGGCCTGCGCGGTCTGGATCTCCAGGTGCTCGGCCGCGTACGCGTCGACCACCCGCAGCCCCGCCTCGAGGTCGTCGACCAGGACCACCCCGCTCTGCTCCCCGCGCAGCGCGGTGCCGATCCGCTCGGCGTGCTTGGCCGCCGGCACCTGCCGGGCCAGCTCCGCGTCGACCGCGTCGGCGAGCGCCACCGACGGCGTGACCAGCACGCTCGCCGCCAGGGGGTCGTGCTCGGCCTGGCTGATCAGGTCGGCGGCGACGTGCACCGGGTCGGCGGTGTCGTCGGCCAGGATGGCGATCTCGGTCGGGCCGGCCTCGGCGTCGATGCCGACCACGCCGCGCAGCAGCCGCTTCGCGGCGGTGACCCAGATGTTGCCCGGGCCGGTGATCATGTCAACCGGCCCGCAGCGCTCGGCGCCGTCCGGGTCGACGGTCGCGCCGTACGCGAGCATGGCCACCGCCTGGGCGCCACCGACCGCGTAGACCTCGTCGACGCCGAGCAGCGCGCAGGCCGCGAGGACCCGCTGGTCGGGCAGGCCGCCGTTGTCCTTCTGCGGCGGGCTCACCACCACCAGCGAGCGGACCCCGGCCGCCTGGGCGGGGACGACGTTCATCACCACGGTCGACGGATACATGGCCAGGCCGCCCGGGACGTACAGGCCGACCCGGTCGACCGGCACCCAGCGCTCGGTCACCGTGCCGCCCGGCACCACCTGGGTGGTGTGGTCGGCGCGGCGCTGGTCGGCGTGGACCTTGCGGGCCCGGGTGATGGACTCCAGCAGGGCGGCGCGCACCTGGGGGTCGAGGCCGGCCTCCGCCGTGCGGATCGTCTCCACCGGCACCCGCAGGCGCTCGGGGGAGATGCCGTCGAACCGAACACTTGCCTCCCGGATCGCCGGGTACCCATGCTCCCGGACCGCCTCCACCAGGGGGCGGATCCTCTCGACGGCCACCGAGACGTCGAGCTGGGCACGGGGCAGCAGCCGGCGCGGGTCGCGCACGACGCCACGCAGGTCGATCCGGTTCAGCACCCTTGCGAGTCTAGGCCGCCGCCCCGGAGCCGACCCGCGCCGCCCGCAGGCCGGGACGGTGAGCCGGGACACGCGGGATGGTGCCCGGTCCGACTACCCTCGGACGCGTGACCGCACGGCTGCCGGTGTTCCCGCTCGGGACGGTCCTGTTCCCTGGGCTGGTCCTGCCGCTGCACATCTTCGAGGAGCGCTACCGGGCGCTGGTGCGCCACCTGGTCGGGCTGCCGGAGGGCGCGCCCCGGGAGTTCGGGGTGGTGGCGATCCAGGCCGGCTGGGAGGTCGCCGCCGGGCCGCCGGGCCGGCCGACCCTCGGCGGCGGGCAGGTCACGCTGCACGAGGTGGGCTGCACCGCAGAGCTGCGGCAGGTCACCGAGCTGGCCGACGGCGGATTCGACATCGTCACCGTGGGCCGGCGGCGGTTCCGCATCGCCGGCGTCGACGCGGGCGCCACGCCGTACCTGACCGCCGAGGTGGAGTGGCTGCCCGAGCCGGCCGGCACCGACGAGGTAGCCGACCTGCTGGCCGCCCGGGTGATCTCGGTCTTCCGGCAGTATCTCGGGCTGATCCGGCCGGACCCGCAGGAGATCTCCGAGCAACTGCCGGAGGATCCCACCGTGCTGTCGCACCTGGTCGCCGCGACCGCCGCGCTGACCGTCGCCGACCGGCAGCGGCTGCTCGCCATCGACGACACCGCCGCCCGGCTCCGGGCCGAGCTTCAACTGCTCCACCGGGAGACGGCGCTGCTGCGCGAGGTCCGGGCGGTGCCGGTGCCGCTCAGCGAGCTGGCGGGTCCCCCGGTGCCGAACTGAGCTCCGGGCCGCCCGGCGGCCAGTCGCCGTCCAGCTCCGGCTCCGGGCGCAGCGACGGCCAGCGCGACCAGCCGGCCAGCAGGGTGTACGTCACGGCCGCGCCGAACGCGGGCAGCAGCAGGTTGCCGTACGGCACGGGCAGCAGCCCGAGCAACCAGTCGATCCCGCCGGCCCGCAGGTCGGCGGGCTTGGTGAAGACCGTCCCGTCCGGCGCGGTGGCCAGCAGCCGGTGGTAGGTGCCGAGCCCGATCCGGCGGCCGACCTGCCAGGCCGCCAGTGCGGCGCCGAGGCCGCCGAGGGTCCCGGCGAGCAGGCCGACCGGGCCGCGCCGGCCGCGCAGCAGGAGCCACAGCGCGATCGCGGCGAGCACCCCGAAGCCGAGCCCGAGCAGGCTGAACCAGCCGTCGGCGGCGATCGGCTGCTCCGGCTGCGGGGTGGCGTAGATGGCGCCGCCGGCGGTCTTCTGCACCGGGGTGCCGGGCGCCACCCCTGCCCAGAGCAGCCCGAGGGGCGCGCCCAGCACGGCCAGCAGGACCGCGGCGGCGAGGGTGGTCCGGACCACGTTGAGCCGGCCACCGCCGCCGGCGGCCACCGGGGTCTCCCGGGGCTCGGCACCGACCACGCCCGGATGCCCGGCGAGCGGGTCCGCGCCGGGCGCGGTCACGGCGTCGGCCGGCCGGGCCCCGTCGGACGTGTCCGCCGGCTGGTCGGTGGCCGGCTCGGGTCGGGAGGAAGGCTCCGGTCCGCCGGACGGACGTGCGGCGGCGTCGGGCGCGCCGGCATGGTCGGCGGCCCGCTCAGGATCAGGGGTGTCCGGACTCACCCGGTGATCCTCTCAGGCGGCGGGCCGGCGCGGGGCGGCGGTGGCGGTCAGCGGGCGAACGGCTCCAGCATCACCGCGACGGCCTTGAGCCACGCCTGCCGGGTCTCCGCCTGGAGCTGGTGGTAGTCGATCGAGGAGCCGGTCTCCAGCGCCGGGTCGTAGGGCACCACGGTGACCGCCCGGGTCCGGGTGGCGAAGTGCCGCTCCAGGTCGTCCTGGATCGAGGTACGCCGCGGCGTCGGGCAGGAGATCAGGGTCACCGCGTTGTCGGCCAGCTCGCCCATCCCCACCTCGTGCAGCAGGTCGAGCATCCAGTCCGCGCTGAACGCGGCGTCCTCGCGGGGGACGGTGGTCACCACGAGCTGGTCGGCGGCCTGCATGACGGTACGCCAGTTCGGGCTCTCCACGTTGTTGCCGGTGTCCACGCAGACCACCTCGTGGGTACGCCGCAGCAGCTCCAACACCCGCTTGACGGTGAACTGGTCCAGCCGCTGGGCGAACCGGGGGCTCTCCTCCCCGGCCAGCACGTCGTACGAGCCGTCGGAGGCGTGCCGCAGGTAGTCGTCGAGGTGCTCCAGCAGGGTGGCGCCCTCCAGGATCTCGATCTGGGCGAGATCGTGGATCAGGTGTCGGATGGTGCGGGCGTGTCGGGCGCTGCCGGCCCGCAGGCCGAGCGTGCCGCGCAGCTCGTTGTCGTCCCAGGCGAGGACGCCGCGGCCACGGACGCTGCCCACGGTGGCCGCGGCGAGCACGGTCGCGGTGGTCTTGTGCACCCCGCCCTTGGGGTTGGCGAAGGCGAGCACCCGGGGGCGGCCCAGCTCGCGGCGGAGCACACCGACGGCCCGCTCCACCTCGTCCTCCGGCTTCGGGGCCCGCCACTCGACCCGGGCCGGCTCGACCCGGGCCGGGTAGCCCTCGACGGGCGGCTGCGGCGCGGGAACCGGCGGGAGCGGCGCCGGCGGCTGGTGGCTCTCCGGCCGGTAGCGGCCCCGGTCCAGCAACGCGTACCGGGACTCCACCGGCGGCGGGTCGGGCCGGTAGCCGGGCTCCGGCAACCCGTACCGGGGCTCGACGGAGGCGGTGCCCCGGCCGCGCGGCTCCGGGTCCGGATGGCCCGGCTCCGGCTCGGCGCGGTACGCCGGCTCAGCCCGCCAGGACGGCTCGGGACCGTCCGGGCGGCCCGGCTCCGGCTCGGCGCGGTACGCCGGCTCAGCCCGCCAGGACGGCCCGGGACGGTGGTCCGGCTCGGCGCGGTACGGCGGCTCGCCGCCGTACCCCGGTTCGACGCGGTGGGCCGGCTCCACCCGGTAGGTCGCCTCCACCCGGTAGGGCGGCTGCTCGGCGCCGTACGGCGGCTCGGCGGGACGACCGACGGCCGGCGCCCGGCCGGTCCAGCCGGCGCCGGCGCTGCGGCGCGGCAGCGGTTCGGCGGCGGGTGGGGGCTCCGCGGGGCGGTGGTCGGCGTCGATCTGCTCCGCGCCACGGCCGCCGTGTCGGGCCCGGTCGAGCAGCGCCCGCCACCGCGGTGCCGGCTCAGCCTGCCGACCCCAGCCGGTTTCGCTGCCGTCCAAGGCTTCGTCCTCCCCAGCCGTCGATCTCCGCCTGACAGGCTACGAACGAAACCCTATTCAAACCACACCCCCGCGCGCACATCCCCCCGGTGGCCCTCCTCACCGTCGTGCCTGGCGACGGCCGCCGGCGATCACGTCTCAGGAGGTGGGAGCGGGGTTCGGGGATCCCGGACCGGCGGCCGGGCCGCCGGAGGACGGTGCGGACCCGCGGACCGTCGGTGCGGCTTCCGACGAATCGCCCACCGCGCCGGCGCCGGGGGTCGGCTCGGCCAGCCCGGTGTCGACCGGCGGCCGGGCCACGTCCCGCTGCTCGGGCAGCGGTGGGGTGAACACCGTGCGGTCCAGCCGGCGCACCTCGGGCGCCGGGTCGACCACCCGTACGCCGGGGCGGGTGGCCAGGGCCCGCAGCGCCGCCGGGGCGTCCCGCACCACCGCGGCGTACACGCAGGCGCAGCCCGACCGGTAGCCGGCCGCCTCCTCGGCCGAGACCGCCGCCCCCGTGTCGTACACCCGACGCAGCTCGGGATCGGCGGAGGCGGCCGGGGCGGCGGCGCGCGCCCGGTAGTCGGCGGCCTCCCGGTCCTTGCGGGCGGCCACCTCGGCCATCCCGGCGACCACGTCGTCCGGTACTCGCAGCGCGGCGATCCGGACGATCTCGGTCTGCCGCCCGGGCAACGGCACCCGGGCGACCACCGCCGAGACCGGCGTCGCGCCGAGCGCGGTGGCCAGCTGCGCCGGCGTCAGGTACGCCGCGAACGAGACCAGGGCGTAGTCGCCCGGCCCGGGGTCGGCCGGCCCGAGCGCGGCCAGTTCGGCGGAGGCGGCGCGCAGATAGGCCGGGATGGCGTCGCCCTCCGCCACCCCGACCCGGGTGACCTCGCCGACCGTGCGGTCGCCCACCGGCTCGCGGCGACGGTCCCAGACGGCGGCGACCAGCACCGCCAGCGCGCAGGCCAGCGCGATCCAGGTGAGCAGGCCGGACCGCGCCGGACCGCGCCGGGGCGGATGCGGCGGCGGTACGTCGGCGGGCGGGCTGCTCGTCGGGCGGTCCATGGCGGCGGGTCAGTCGCGGAGGGTCTCCAGCGCCCGGGCCAGGTCGTCCGGGTAGTCACTGACGAAGGTGACCTCCTCGGCCGTCCGTGGGTGCAGGAAGCTCAGCGAGCGGGCGTGCAGCCACTGCCGGGTCAGCCCGAGGCGGGCCGCCAGGGTGGGGTCGGCGCCGTAGGTGAGGTCGCCCACGCAGGGGTGCCGGAGGGTGGAGAAGTGCACCCGGATCTGGTGGGTACGCCCGGTCTCCAGCTTGACGTCGAGCAGGCTGGCGGCCGGAAACGCCTCCAGGGTGTCGTAGTGGGTGACGCTCGGCTTGCCGCCGGAGACCACCGCCCAGCGGTAGTCGTGGTGCGGGTGCCGGTCGATCGGGGCGTCGATGGTGCCGCGCAGCGGGTCCGGGTGGCCCTGCACCACGGCGTGGTAGCGCTTCTCCACCTCGCGGTACTTGAAGGCCCGCTTCAACGCGGTGTACGCCGGCTCGCTCTTGGCCACCACCATCACCCCGGTGGTGCCCACGTCGAGCCGGTGCACCACGCCCTGCCGCTCGGCGGCGCCGCTGGTGGAGATCCGGTGGCCGATCGCGGCCAGCGCGCCGATGACCGTCGGCCCGGTCCAGCCGGGGCTCGGGTGGGCGGCCACGCCGACCGGCTTGTCCACCACCACGATGTCGTCGTCGGCGTGGACCACGGTCAGGCCCGGCACGGCCTGCGGCACGACGGTGGGCGGGGCGGCCGGCGCGGGCAGGGTCACCTCCAGCCAGGAGCCCGCCTTGACCTTGTGCGAGTTGGGCCGTACGACGCCGTCGACCAGCGCGTCCCCGGCGTCGACCAGGGCCGCGGCGGCGGTCCGGGAGAGCCCGAACAGCCGGGACACGGCCTGGTCCAGCCGCAGGCCCTCGAGACCGTCCGGGACGGGCAGCGACCGGTGGTCGCCACCGGTGGCGAAGACGGAGGTCACGCCCGCTCCCGCTGCTCGCCGCCGGTGGCCGTCCCGGCGGCGTCCGCCGGCTGCGCCGACCGGGCGCCGGCCCGGCTGCCGTCCCGCTGCCGGCCGGTCAGCTCCAGCAGCACGGCCAGGATCACCCCGCAGACCAGGGAACTGTCGGCCAGGTTGAACACCGGCCAGACCTGCCCGTACGGGTCGAACAGGCTGATCATGTCGACCACGTGGCCGACGAAGTGGCCGGGGGCCCGGAAGATCCGGTCGGTCAGGTTGCCGAGCGCCCCACCGAGCACCAGCCCGAGCGAGACGGCCCAGGGCAGCGAGCGCAGTCGCAGCGCCATCCAGCCGATCCAGGCGATCACGCCGATGGTGATCAGCGGGAAGACCCAGGTGTGGTCGGAGCCGATGCTCCAGGCCGCGCCGCTGTTGCGGGTGAGGGTGAGGTAGACGGCGCCGCCGAGCAGGGACACCGGCCCCCGGCCGGTCAGCTCCGAGAGGGCGAGCTGCTTGGTGGCCAGGTCGGCGAGCAGCGCGAACAGGGCGACGCCGAGGAGGATCCCGATCGCCCTGCGGCGGGACACCCCGGCGCGTGACTCAGCGGTGCCGGACCCGGCGGGCGGTGCTGCGGTCATCTGCTCCCCATCGACGCTTTCGACGGTGACCCTCACCGTCTCCGTTCCGCCGGGGAGCGGACCTCAGCGCCGCTCCTCCAGCTGCTTGCAGGTCACGCAGAGGGTGGCCGACGGGAACGCGGCGAGCCGCTCCACCGGGATCGGGTTGCCGCACCGCTCGCACCAGCCGTACCCACCCTCGTCGAGACGCTCCAGGGCGCGCTCGACCTGCGTGATCCGCTCCTTGATGCTGTTGGCGAGGGAGATCTCCTGCTCCCGCTCGAACGTCTTGGTGCCGGTGTCGGCCTGGTCGTCCCCGGCCGAGTCGGTCAGCCGATCGCGCTGCAGCTCGGTGATCTCGCTCAGCGTCTGATCGTACTCGGCGTTGAGCTCGTCCCGCCGCGCCGCCAGCGCGGCCCGGATCTTCTCGGTCTCCGCCGCGCTGCGGGTGGCCTTCGCCACCGGCTTGCGGCCGGCGGTCCTGGTATCGGCTGGCTTCGCCATCGTCAGCTCCCTTGGCCGCGTGCCGCGGCGGTCGGCGGTGCCTGGGCAGGGGAGACCGGCGTGGGTGTCCCCCATGTGCAAAACGGGCGCACGGCGACGCGCGCCGTGCACTCCGGAGGGTGGCAAGAATACGGAACGTACAGGCGTCCGACAACGTGCCGCACCGTCGCACCGCGATTCAGCCCCGAACAGCCACCAATCGGGGCAAAAGGAACGCTAGCAGATCATCCGTCCCGGTCCTCGCCGTACTCGCCAAACCAGCGGGCCAGTCTCCCGCGGCGGCTCACCGCACGCAGCCGTCGCTCCACCTCGTCGCGGACCTCGGCCGTGGCGACGATCAGCAGGCTGTCCCCAACCTTCAGCCGGGTGTCCAGGCCGGGCACGAAGCCCGCCCCGTCGCGCAGCACCAGGGTCACCGAGGCGCCCACCGGCAGCCGCAGCTCGTCCACGTGCACCCCGCCCAGCCGGGACCCCGGGGGCACCTCGACCTGGAGCAGGTCGGCTCGCATCCGTTCCAGCGGCGCGGTCTCCACGCGGATCTCGGCCGCCTCGGCCGGCGCGGTCACCCCGAGCCGGCGGGCCGCCGGGGCGAGGGTCCCGGCCTGGAGCAAGGTGAAGATCACCACCAGCACGAAGACCGCGTCGAAGAGCCTTTCCGCCCCCGGCACCCGGGCCGACAGCGGGATGGTGGCCAGCACGATGGGCACCGCGCCGCGCAGCCCGGCCCAGGACAGGAAGAGCTGCTCGCGCGGGCGGAGCCGGAACGGCAGCGCGGAGACCGCCACCGACAGCGGGCGGGCCAGGAGCAGCAGGGCCAGCCCGGTGACCACGGCCGGCAGCACCGCCGCGTCCAGCCGGCTCGGCGAGACCAGCAGGCCCAGCAGGACGAACAGGCCGATCTGCGCCAGCCAGGCCAGCCCGTCGGCGAAGCCGAGGATGGCCTGCCGGTGCGGCAGCCGGGCGTTGCCGAGCAGCACGCCGGCCACGTAGACGGCGAGGAAACCGGAGGCGTGCAGCACCGCGCCGGCCGCGTAGGCCAGCACCGTGAAGCCGACCACCGCGATCGGGTAGAGGCCGGCCGACGGGAGCGCCGCCCGGCGCAGCGCGTACCGGCCGGCGATCCCGGCGGCCACCCCGACCGCGGCGCCGACGCCCAGCTCGTACCCGACCAGGAGCACCTCGTACCACCACGGGTGAGCGGCCGTCGCCCCCCGGGAGAGCAGCAGCACCACGATCACCACGGGGGCGTCGTTCATGCCCGATTCGGCCTCCAGCGTGGCCACCAGGCGGGGCGGCAGGCGCAACCGGCGCAGGGTGGCGAAGACCGCCGCCGCGTCGGTCGAGGAGAGCACCGCCCCGTAGAGCAGGGCCAGCCGCCAGTCCAGCCCCAGCAGGAGGTGCACCACGAGCCCGACCACCAGGATGCTGACCAGCACGCCGACCGTGGAGAGCGCGGCGGCCATCCCGAGCACCGGACGCAGTGTGCTCCACCGGGCGCTCAACCCGCCCTCGGCGATGATCACGATGAGGGCACTGAACCCGAGCACCCGGGTCAGCTCGACGTCGTGGAACCGGATGCCCAGCCCGGCCTCGCCGATCGCCACGCCCAGCGCGAGGTAGACCAGCAGACTCGGCACGCCGAGCCGGGTGGAGACGCGCACCGCGCCCACGGCCACCAGCAGGACGGCCGCGCCGAGCAGCAGCGCGAGATCGAGCCCGGGGGTCATCCGCGGCCGGCCCGGACGGTCCTCACTCGGCCGATCCGTCGCGCAGCCGACGCAGCACGTCGGGCAGCCCGGCAGCCGGGCGCTCGACCAGGAAGAGCTTGTCCCGGCTGGCCGCGCCGGCGCGCAGGGAGACCGCCGCCGGCCGGACGCCGAGGGCGTCGGCCAGGGCTCGGCGGGCGGCCTCGGTCGCGCGCCCGTCCACGGCGGGGGCGTGCACGGCGATGACCAGGGCCGGCCCGTGCGGGCCGTCGAAGCGTCCGCCGACCCGGGCCCGGGCAGCGCCAGGCTTCACCCGGACGGCGACGGTGAGCGGGGCCTCCATGGTCATCCCGGTCGGCCCGGCCGGGCGTCGGCGAGCAGGACGGTGGCCGGCGCGCAGCGGGCGCACGGGGTGAAGCCGAGCCCGACCGCCTCGGCGACGGGCAGCGGTTCGTCGTCCCGGCCGACCAGATGGGGGCAGCCGGGCAGGTGGAAGCGGGGGTGGCCGTCGACCACCCGAACCTCGGCGTCGAGCCGGGCCAGCCGGGCCACGTCCGCCGCCGGCAGGTCCTGCGCGGGCGGGTCACCGTCGGCGGCCGGCGAGGTGGGCACCGGGGCGTCCGGCACGACACCGGCCTCGTCGGCCGACGGCTCGCGGGGGACGGGCGGGGCGTAGGGGTCGCGCGGCGAGTATGCCGTCGGCGGCACCTCGTCCGGATCGGTCACCGGCGACTCGGGTGGTTGCCGCCACCCGGGTCCACCGGTGCCGACCGTCGACGGGATGTGCTGGACCGGAATCTCCGGCTCCCCGACCCGGGCGCCGAACGGCGGGCCGGTCCGGGTGCGGTTGCGCGGCCCGGCCACCCGGTCCGCCGTGGCCCGGGTGGCGACCGCCTGGCGGGCGCCCGCGACGAGGGCGACGGCGGCCAGCAGGCTGACCGCGATGGAGGTGATCAGCAGCGGGCTGGACCCGTTGGCCAGCCCGGCCACCAGGAGCACGACCGCGACGAGGATGAGCAGGATGCTGGCGACTATCACGGCTCACCCCCGCCGCGTCGTGTCGGTCTGCGCGGCCGGCGGCCGTCGTACGGACGGCCGCCGGCGACGGGATCAGCGGCCGGACTCGATGGAGCCCGCGCGGCTGCCGCCGTAGGAGCCGGCGAGGCCGGCGGCGGCGAGGCCGTTGCTACCCCCGCCGGAGCGGACGCTCTCGGTGCGGTTCATCTCGGCCTCCAGGCCCTGGCCGCGGCCGTCGAGGTCGCGGAGCTGGCTCTCCAGGTACGCCTTGAGGCGGGTGCGGTACTCGCGCTCGAACTGCTTGAGCTCCTCGATGTGCTTCTGCAGCGCGGTGCGCTTGGCGTCCAGGCCGCCCATGGCCTCCTGGTGCCGCTGGCGGGCGTCCCGCTCGAGGGCGTCGGCCTTGGCGCGGGCCTCGCGGGTGACCTCCTCGGCCTTGGTGCGGGCCTCGGTGAGCAGCTGGTCCGCCTCGCGCCGGGCGTCCGAGACGTGGTCGTCGGCGGTCCGCTGGGCCATCATCAGCACCCGCAGCGCCTGCTGCTCGCCGTCACCGCCGGCGGCCGGGCCACCCTGGGCACGGACCTGCTCCAGCTCGGCCTGCATGGCGCGCGCGGCCTGCTCGGCGGCCGCCTTGTCGCGCTGCACCCGGTCGAGCTGTGCCTTGACGTCGTTGAGCTCGGCTGCGAGCCGGGCGTCACCGCCGGGGCCGGCGGGGGCGCCACCGCGACCGCCGCGCTCCACCTGGGCGCGCAGCTCGTTGTTCTCCTCGATCAGACGGGCGAGCTCGCGCTCGACCTCGTCCAGGAAGGCGTCGACCTCCTCCTCGTCATAGCCCCGCTTGCCGATCGGCGGCTTTTTGAAGGCGACGTTATGGACGTCGGCCGGGGTCAGCGGCATCGAAACTCCTCGGGTCAGTTGCGGCCGCGAAAGCGCGCTGGTCAGGCGAAAGACCTGATCAGCGGATCTAACACGAACTCCATCAGCACGAACAGGATAACCAGGAGCACAAGGGAGGCCAGGTCGATGCTCACGGTACCAATTCGCAGCGGAGGGATCACACGCCTCAACGCCCGCAGAGGCGGATCAGTGACGCTCCACACCGATTCGAGTCCCGCCGACGCTCCCCGGCCTGGTTGCCAGCGGCGACCGTACGCCAGAACGGCGCCAAGGACAAATCGGGCCAACAGTACAAGCAGGAACAGAAAAAGGAGCAGATACAGCACCTGGAACAGAATCGACAACACGGCAGGCGACGTCCCTCGGTCGGGCTAGCTCAGGCTGAAAAAGCCGCCCTCAGCGATCTTGGCCTTGTCCTCCGCGGTGACCTGGACATTGGCCGGTGAGAGCAGGAACACCCGGTTGGTCACGCGCTCGATCGTACCCCGGAGCCCGAACGCGAGCCCGGCGGCGAAGTCGACCAGCCGGCGCGCGTCCGCCTCGTCCATCTCGGTGAGGTTGATGATCACCGGCACCCCGTCGCGGAAATGCTCGCCGATGGTCCGCGCCTCACGGTAGGTGGTCGGGTGCAGGGTGGTGATCTGGTAGCGCTGCTCCTCCTCGGCCGCCACCGCCCGCTCGCGGGGCTGCACCTGCGGGGCCAGGGCCAGGTTGTCCCGGGTGTGGTAGGTCAGCGCGCCGGAGCTCTCCCCGGCGCCCGAGCGGGTGATCGACCGGACGCTGGACCGGTCGGTGCGCTCCGGGCGCTCGACGTCGGCCCGGTCGGCGTCGCCGGCCCGGCTCGAGGCGCGCTCGGTCAGCCTCCCGCGGTCGCCCAGCCGGGTACGGGCCGCCGGCGGCTCCTCGGGCTCCTCGTCGTCCTCGTCGGCGAACTCCTCGGAGTACCGGCTCGACCGGTAGCGCGAGTCCCGGTAGCCACCCTTGTCGTAGCCACCGTCCTCGTAGGCCCGGTCATCGTCCTCCTCGACGAGCCCGAGCCAGACCCCCGCCTTGCGCAGTGCACCCATCCCCGCGCCCTTCCGTCTGCCGTGCGGCACGCACCCCCGTGCCGTGTCGCTTGATCACGAGTGGGACACCACAGTGCCCACCGGACCGGATCGGCAATCCCCGGACGAGCGGTTCGCGGTCCGCCCGTCACGGCCCCCGGCTACGGGAACGCCGTTCCTGAACAACACTGATGTAATTTGCTTCTTTCGCGGTCAGGCTACCGCAGCGTGGGGCGCATTCCGAGTAACGCGCTGCCGACGCGGACATGTGTCGCGCCGTACCCGATCGCGGTTTCCAGATCGCCGCTCATGCCCGCCGACAGCGCGGTCGCCTCCGGATGCCGGACGCGGAACCGCTGCGCCACCTCGGCCAGCCGGGCGAACGCCCGGTCCGGCTCCCAGCCCAGCGGGGCCACCGCCATCAGCCCGCTCAGCCGCAGCGCCCCGGCGCCGGCCACCGCCTCGGCCACCGGGCCGAGCCCCCGGTCGGGGTCCGCCGAGTCGGGCAGCGCCCCGCCCCGGGTCGGGTCGCCGTCGATGCTCACCTGCACCAGCACGTCCAGCGGCCGGTCCCGGCCGGCCGCTGCGGCGGCGTCGAGGGCCGCGGCCAGCCGCACGCTGTCGACCGACTGGACGACGTCGGCGTACCGGGCCACCGAACGGCACTTGTTGCGCTGCAGCTGGCCGATGAAGTGCCACCGCGGGGTCACCCCGGTTGCGGCCACCTCGGCGGCCTTCGGGGCCGCCTCCTGGTCGCGGTTCTCCCCCACGTCGGTCACGCCGAGCCCGGCCAGCGCCACCACGTCGCCGGCCGGGTAGGTCTTGGTCACCGCGACCAGGGTGACCTCGCCGCGGTCCCGGCCGGCGGCCGCGCAGGCGTCGGCGATACGGGCCCGGACCCGGGCGAGCCCGGCCGCGAGCTCGGCGCGCCGCTCGGGTCGCACCGTGGCTGGTGTGTCGGTCATCGGCGCCGCTCAGGACCCGTTCTTGAGGAAGTCCGGCACGTCGACGTCGTCGAACAGCACCCGGCGGGGCGACTGCTGCGGGGCCGGCATGGTGGCCGGCGGGGTCACCGGCGCGGTGGGCTGGGTCGGCTGGTTCTGGTTGGTCTTGCGGCCCTGATCGACCGCCTTGTACGCGGGCGCACCGCCGTCGAAGCCCGCCGCGATCACGGTCACCCGCACCTCGTCGCCGAGCGCGTCGTCGATGACCGCACCGAAGATGATGTTGGCGTCCGGGTGGGCCGCGTCGGTGACCAGCTGGGCCGCGTCGTTGATCTCGAACAGGCCCAGGTCGGAACCGCCGGCGATGGAGAGCAGCACGCCCCGCGCGCCGTCCATGCTCTGCTCCAGCAACGGGCTGGAGATGGCCGCCTCGGCCGCCTCGACCGCGCGGTTCTCGCCGCGGGCGCTGCCGATGCCCATCAACGCGCTGCCGGCGCCGCTCATCACGCTCTTCACGTCGGCGAAGTCCAGGTTGATCAGACCCGGCGTGGTGATCAGGTCGGTGATGCCCTGGACACCGGAGAGCAGCACCTGGTCGGCGGTGCGGAAGGCGTCCATCATGGAAATGTTGCGGTCGCCGAGCGCGAGCAGCCGGTCGTTCGGGATGACGATGAGCGTGTCGCACTGGTTGCGCAGCTCCTCGATGCCGGCCTCGGCCTGCACCTGGCGGCGCTTGCCCTCGAACGAGAACGGCCGGGTCACCACACCGATGGTGAGCGCACCGAGCTTGCGGGCGATGTTCGCCACCACCGGCGCACCGCCGGTGCCCGTGCCACCGCCCTCGCCGCAGGTCACGAAGACCATGTCGGCGCCCTTGAGCACCTCCTCGATCTCGTCGCGGTGGTCCTCGGCGGCGTTCTTGCCGACGTCGGGGTTGGCGCCGGCGCCCAGCCCTCGGGTCAGTTCCCGGCCGACGTCGAGCTTGACGTCGGCGTCGCTCATCAGCAGCGCCTGCGCGTCGGTGTTGATCGCGATGAACTCGACGCCCTTGAGCCCAACCTCGATCATCCGGTTGACGGCGTTGACGCCGCCGCCCCCGATGCCGACGACCTTGATGACCGCCAGGTAGTTGTGCGGAGGTGTCATCTCCGGTCCTTTCCCTTCGAGATTGGCATGGGCCGACCCCACACGGCTTGGCCAGATCAGCGGCGGAGCAATGCCCGGCGCGGCGGAGGGCCGAAACCCTCACCCTCTACTAGAGGCTTAGAGCTATGTCAACCACTGATCTCTTCGGGGCAACGTAAGCGCCGCCGCGCGATGAGCCAAGGACCTTTCCGGCGTGTCGCCACCGGAGCGGGCGGCGACACACTCGCCGACGGGGCGATCAGCGCGCGGCGACCCGTTCGCTGACCGGCGGATCACCGGAAGGTGACCACGTCCGGGGCGCTGACGTCGATCGTGTCGGCCTTCCGACCGAGCAGCGCGGTGGCCACCTTGGACTTGTCCGCGCCGCGGGTCGCGTCCCCCCAGACCACCGTCCGGCCCTCATGCAGCCGCAGGGTGATCCGGGCCAGCCCGGCCACGTCCACCGAGACCAGCTCGGCGCGCAGCCGCGGGCTGAGCGCGGCCAGCACGTCCAGCCCGGCCCGGGTGCCCGGGTCGTCCGCCGCCGGCCGGCCGACCCGGATCACCGGCAGCCCGTCCGGGGCCTGGGGCAGGTCCTGGAACGGCACCCCGGCCCCGTCGATCACCGCGTACCGGTCCCCCTGCGGCACCACCGCCACCGGGGTCCGCTCCACCACCCGGACCACCAGGGTGCCCGGCCAGTCCCGTTCCACCGTGGCGCGCTCCACCGGGGCGAGGGTGCCCACCCGCCGGGCCGCCGCCGCCAGGTCCACCCGGGCCAGCGGCGTGTCGTCCGGGATCGCCACGACGTCGCGCACCTCGACCGGGGTGACCAGCTTCGCGCCGATCACCCGGACCTGCCGGACCCCGAACAGGCCGGTGCCCAGCACGGCCCAGGCCACCAGCCCGGCGGCCACGAGCACGCCGACGGCGACCGCCCAGGGCAGCGCCGCGCGCATCCGCCGCTGCCGGGCCCGGGCCATGAACCGCCGGGTCGACGGCGGGACGGCGTCGGCACCGGCCCGGACCAACTGCCACCGGCGCACCGGGCTGCGCCGCCCGGCCCCGCCGTCCTGACCCGGGGTCCGGCCGCGCGCCGGGCCGGGGCTCATCCGGCCGTGGCCGCCGCGCCGTCCGGACCGACGCCGGTGCCGATCGTCGCCGCGTCGCTCGCCACGCCGGTGCGGGCCAGCAGGGCGTCGAGCAGCTGGTCGCCCATCAGCGAGATCGGCGGCGCGCCCATGGTCACCACGACGTCGCCGGGGCGGGCCCGCCGGGCCACCTCGGCCGGCACGTCGTCCCAGGCCTCGACGAAGACCTTCCGGTCGGCCGGCAGCGGCACCGCCGCGAGCAGCGCGACCGAGCCCTCACCCGGCTGGCGCAGTTCGCCCGGGCCGAACACCTCCAGCAGCACCAGCTCGTCGGCGATGCCGAGGGCGGCGGCGATCTCCGCCTGGAGGTCACGCGTGCGGTAGAGCCGGTACGGCTGGAAGACCACGATCAGTCGGCCCTCGCCGGCCACCTCGCGCAGCGTCTGCAGGGCCAGCGTCATCGACGTCGGGTGGTACGCGTACTCGTCGTAGACCAGCACGTCGTCCGCCACGCCCTTGCGCTCGAAGCGCCGCCGGACGCCGGGGAACGCGCCCAGCGCCGCCTCGGCCGCCTCGATCGGCAGCTCGAGCAGGTAGGCGGCGAGCACCGCCGAGGCGCTGTTCAGCCCCATGTGCCGCCCCGGCACCGGCAGCCGGATCTCGCCCAGCGACCGGCCGTCGATCTCGGCCAGGTAGCGCACCCCCTGAGCGGAGGACGCCATCCCGCTCAGCCGCAGGTCGGCGTCGGGCGACTCGCCGTACGTCCACACCCGACGTCCCTCGGCGCGCAGCGTCTCGGCCAGCCGCCGCCCGCCCGGGTCGTCGGCGCAGGTGATGATGAACCCCGCGGGGTCGGTGAGCCGGGCGAAGTCGGCGAACGTCGCCTCCAGGTTGGCCAGGTCGCCATACGTGTTGAGGTGGTCCGCCTCGATGTTCGTGATGATCGAGACGTACGGGCGGTAGATGAGGAACGAGCGGTCACTCTCGTCCGCCTCGACCACGAAGTATTCACCCGTGCCGTGGTGCGCGCCGGAGCCCACCTCGGAGATCTCCCCGCCGATCACGAAGGACGGGTCGGTGCCGGCCTGCTGGAGCACCATGGTGACCATCGAGGTGGTGGTGGTCTTGCCGTGGGTGCCGGCGACCGCCACCGTCCGGCGGCCGGTCATCGCGGCCGCGAGGGCCTCGGAGCGATGCAGCACCCGCAGCCCCCGCCGGCGCGCCTCAACCATCTCCAGGTGGTCCTGCGGGATGGCCGAGGAGTAGACCACGGTGTCCACCCCGTCGAGGTTCGCCGCCTCGTGGCTCATGTGGATGGTGCCGCCGAGCGCCCGCAGGCCGGCCAGGGACGGCCACTCCCGCAGCTCGCTGCCGGAGACCGGCAGGCCCCGGGTGAGGAACAGCCGGGCCAGGCCGCTCATGCCGACCCCGCCGACCCCGATCAGGTGGATCCGGCCCAGGTCCTCCGCGGTCATCGTGCCGGCGGGCGTGAACTGCGCGGTGTTCATGAGAGGTACCTTCCCGTCGCGGGGACGACCGTCACAATGCCGTCGTTGTTCGCGGCTGCGGGGCTCGCAAGCTCACTCCTCGCGCTCACCGAGCCACCGCCTCGTAGACGAAGTTCAGCAGGGCGACGTCGCCGTCGCGCCGGCCGTACGCGGCCGCGGCGGCACCCATCGCGGCGAGCCGCTGCGGGTCCCGGACCAGCGGGATGACCGTCCGCTCCAGCCAGCCCGGGGTCAGCTCGGCGTCGTCGACGAGCAGCCCGCCACCGGCCTCCACCACGGGCAGCGCGTTGCGCTTCTGCTCCTGGTTGCTGTGCGGGTACGGCACGTAGATGGTGGGCAGCCCGATGGCGGCCACCTCGGCACAGGTCATCGCGCCGCCCCGGGCCAGCATCAGGTCGGCGGCGGCGTAGCCCAGCTCCATCTCGGACAGGTAGGGCAGGGTCACGTACGGCACCGGCAGGTCGGTCGGGACGGAGACCGGCTCGTTGCGGGCGCCGATCACGTGCAGCACCTGCACGCCGTTGCGGGCCAGCTCCTTGGCCGCGCCGGAGACCGCCAGGTTGATCGAGCGGGCGCCCTGCGAGCCGCCGGCGACGAAGAGCACCGGCAGGTTGGGACGGAGTCCGAAGTGGGCGCGGGCGGCGTTGCGCATGGCGGCCCGGTCCAGGCCGGCGATGCCGCGGCGCAGCGGCACCCCGACCACCCGGGCGTTGCGCAGCGACTCGGCCTGCGCCGGCTGGTGCGGGAAGCCCGCCGCGACGTGCTTGGTGAACTTCATCCCGAGCCGGTTGGCCACACCCGGCGGCACGTTCACCTCGTGGATGACGATCGGCAGTTCCCGGCGCCACGCGGCCAGGTAGCCGGGCACCGAGACGTACCCCCCGAAGCCGACCACGACGTCGGCCCGCACCTCGTCGATCACCTTGCCCGCCGCGCGGGCCGCCTTCCACATCCGGTCCGGGGTGCGGACCAGGCTCATGTTGACCGAGCGGGGCAGCTGGTAGGCGGGGATCTGCCGCAGGTCGTAGCCGGCCGGCGGGATCAGCTCGTTCTCCAGTCCCTTGGGTGTGCCGAGGCAGGTGATCCGGACACTGGGGTCGTGTCGGCGCAGGCAGTCGGCGAAGGCGAGCAACGGGTAGATATGCCCGCCGGTGCCTCCTCCGCAGAGCACCACCGAACGCAGCGGACCCATCAGCGTCTCCTCTCGCTCGCCGTCCCGGCGCGCGTCCGGCCCCGCCGGGCGGCGCGGGCTGCGGCCTGGTCGTCCTCCCGCCGCGACCGGGACCGGGGTACGGACCCACGGTCCGCCGGTGGCGTCGCCGGGCGGCGGCGCCGGCCGGGAAGCGGCGGCAACGGGGCCCAGAGTAGTCGGACCCACCGGGCCGGCGGACGGGCATGCAGGGCTCGGGCCGCGTCCGGCTCGGCCCGGGCGAAGGACGCGAGCATGCCGACCGCCGCCAGGGTGACCACCAGGGCGCTGCCGCCGTCGGAGATGAACGGCAGCGGCACGCCGGTCAGCGGCAGCAGTCCGGTGACCCCGCCGATGTTGATCACCGCCTGGCCGACCAGCCAGGCCGTGACGCCGGCCGCTGCGAGCCGGCGGAACGGGTCCTCCACCCGCCGGGCGATCCGCAGCCCGGTGTACGCCAGCACGGCGAACAGCACCAGCACCACGGTGCAGCCGACCACGCCCAACTCCTCGGCGATGATCGCGAAGATGAAGTCGTTGTGCGCCTCGGGCAGCCAGGCCCACTTGAAGGTGCTCTTGCCCAGCCCGACACCGAACCAGCCGCCGTGGCCGAGCGCGTAGCGGGCCTGGACGAGCTGGTAGCAGCCCTCCAACTGCTCCTCGAAGCAGGTCTTCGGGTCGGGCGGGTCGAGAAACGAGGTGAGCCGGGTCAGCCGGTAGTTGTCGGCATCGCGCGAACCCGAGCCGGCCCCCAGGGACGCGGCGGCGACCAGCAGGCCGACGCCGAGCAGGCCGACCGCGGAGAGGGCGGCGAAGACCCGCCTCCGTACGCCGGCCGCCCAGAGCATGCCGACCACCAGGGCCAACAGGCAGAGCATGCTGCCCAGGTCGTTGTAGCCGACCAGCACGGAGAGCAGCCCGACCACCGGGAACAGCGGGGTGGCCAGCTCCTTCCACCAGCCCAGCGCGGCGCCCTTGCGGGCCAGCACGTGCGCGCCCCAGAGCACCAGCGCGAACTTGGCCACCTCGACCGGTTGCACCGAGACCGGGCCGAACCAGAGCCAGAGCAGGTTGGCCTCGAGCGGGCCGACCGACTTCACCCGGAACAGCGCCTGCAGCGCCACCAGCAGGTTGAGGATCAGCAACAGCACCACGGCCACGCCGAGGAAGGGCCGGGCGATCGCCCGGAAGGTGCGGGCGGGCAGCCGCTGGCAGGCCCAGAACGCCACGATGCCGATCACCGCGAAGACGGTCTGCCGGACCAGCGAGGCCGAGGCGTCGCCGTCCTCGGCGTAGTCCTTCACGCTGGTCGCCGAGAAGACCATGGTGAGGCCGATCAGCAGCAGCAGGCCGGCGCTGGAGAGCAGCAGATAGTAGGAGGCCAACGGCCGGGCCAGCAGGCCGCGCAGCGCGGCCAGCCCGCCGGCGGCGTCCAGCCCGAGCGACGGGGCCGGCGGCTCGGCCGGCCGGGTCGCGGCCGGTGCCCGTCTGCTCTGCGTGTCGGTGGTGCCCTCGGTGTCTCGTCCCTCCCCCACCCGCCCATCATCGCGGCTCGACCCGCCCGCCCGTGGCGCAACCGCCCGGTCGGCGTGTCGGGGCGGGAGACGGCCTGCCAGCGGACCGGTGGTCACCACCGGGACCTGCCGAAGGGGAAGGGCCCCGGCCGTCGGCCGGGGCCCTGCCACGGCTGCGCTCAGCTGACCGCGGCGAGGAACTCGCTGTAGAACAGGCCCAGCGCGATGGCCACGCCGATGCCGGCGATGATCCAGAACCGGACCACGATGTTGACCTCGCTCCAGCCGGCCAGCTCGAAGTGGTGCTGCAGCGGCGACATCCGGAACACCCGCTTGCCGGTGGTCCGGAACGAGATGATCTGGATCACCACGGACATCGTGATGATCACGAAGAGCGCGCCGATGATCGGCAGCAGCAGGATGGTCCGGGTGGACATCGCCATGCCGGCGATCAGGCCGCCCAGGCCGAGCGCCCCGGTGTCGCCCATGAAGATCCGGGCCGGCGAGGTGTTCCACCACAGGAAGCCCACACAGGCGCCGGCCGCCGCCCCGGCGATCAGGGCGATCTCCAGCGGGTCCCGGACGGTGTAGCAGTACGCCTCGGTGTAGTTCGGGTCGGCGCACCAGTGCCGGTACTGCCAGAATGCGATCAGCCCGTACGCGGCGAGCACCATCACCGAGGCGCCGGTGGCCAAGCCGTCGAGACCGTCGGTGAGGTTCACCCCGTTGGTCGCGGCCATCACCACCAGGATGATGACGATCACCGAGGCGATCTTGCCGATCTCCAGCGCCGGGATGTCCCGGATGAAGCTCAGCGTGGTGCTGCCCACCGTCTCGGCGTTGGTCCGGTTGCCGCTGACGTCGTACATGGTGCTCGGGAAGTAGAGCGCGACGACGCCGAAGATCGCCCCGACCAGGATCTGGCCGGCCAGCTTGCCGCGCTTGTTGAGGCCGCCGCTGTGCCGCTTGCGCACCTTGAGGAAGTCGTCGATGAAGCCGACCGCGCCGGAGAACACCATCAGCCCCAGCAGCACCAGCGCGGTGATGGTCGGCTCGACCTGGGCGATCTGGGCGTCCGGCAGGGTGGTCAGGGCCAGGTGGCCGGCGACGTACGCGATCACCGTGGCCAGGATGAAGACCACGCCGCCCATCGTCGGCGTGCCCTTCTTGCCCTGGTGCATGGCCGGGCCCTCGGCCCGGATCGGCTGGCCGGCCTTGAGCCGGGTGAACACCTTGATCGCGATCGGGGTGCAGAACAGCGAGATGAGGAAGGCGACCCCGATGGCGACGATGACCGCCCTCATGAGGCGGCCCCCTCGGTGGCGTCCGCGCGCAGCGCGTCGGCCACCTCCCACGTGCGGTACCGGGAGCCCTTCACCAGGACCACGTCACCCGGACGTAGCTCGCTCCGCAGCACCTCGACGGCCGCCGCCTGATCGGTGAGCAGCACCGACTCTCCTCCCCAGTTGCCTACCGCTGTCGCCCCGTGGTGGATCGGCGCCGCCGGCTCGCCCACCACGAGCAGCCGGTCGACGCCCAACTCGGCCGCGAGCCGGCCGACCTGCTGGTGTCCCTCCCGTTCGAAGTCCCCCAGCTCGGCCATGTAGCCGAGCACCGCGACAGTACGCCCCCGCCCGCCCAGGCTGGCGAGCGCCCGGAGCGCCACGCCCATCGAGGCCGGGTTGGCGTTGTACGAATCGTCGATCACCGTGACCCCGTCGGCGCGTTCGAAGACGTCCATCCGGCGGGTGGAGACCAGGCCCAGCTCACCCAGGGCGGCGGCCAGCTCGGCCAGCGGCATCCCCAGCTCGCGGGCGACCGCCGCGGCGGCCAGCGAGTTGGAGACCTGGTGCCGCCCGGTCAGCCCGAGCCGCACCGGCACGCTCCCCTCCGGGGTCACCAGCGTGTACGACGGCCGGCCCCGCCCGTCCAGCGTCACGTCCACCGCCCGCACGTCGGCCCGCTCCGACTCGCCGTACCGGACCACCCGGGCCTCGGTGCGGGCCGCCATCGCATCGACCAGCGGGTCGTCGGCGTTCAACACGGCCAGCCCGTCGGCGGGCAGCGCCTCGACCAGCTCTCCCTTGGCGAGGGCGATGGTCTCCACCGAGCCGAACTCGCCGATGTGCGCGACCCCGACGTTGAGCACCACGGAGATCCGCGGCGGCACCACCTCGCACAGGTAGCGCACGTGCCCCACCCCGCGGGCGCCCTTCTCCATGACCAGGTATCGGGTCTCCGGGCCGGCCTGCAGCGCCGTGTACGGGTGCCCCAGCTCGTTGTTGAACGAGCCGGGCGGCGCCACGGTCGGGCCGAGCCGGACCGCGAGCTGGGCGATCAGGTCCTTGGTGGTGGTCTTGCCGGACGACCCGGTGAGCCCGATCACGGTCAGTCCGGGCAGCCGGTCGACCACCGTGCGGGCCAACCGCCCCATCGCGTCGAGCGCGTCGGCCACCAGCACCATCGGCACGCCCGGCACCTCGCGGGTGCCGAGCACGGCCACCGCCCCGGCGTCGACCGCGGCGGCCGCGTAGTCGTGCCCGTCCACCTGCTCGCCGGGGAAGGCGACGAAGAGGCCGCCCGGGCCGACCTTGCGGGAGTCGAACTCGACCGACCCGGTGACCCGGGCGTCCGGGTCGGCGGCGACCAGCCGCCCGTCGACGGCCGCGGCCACCTCGGCCAGGGTCAGCGGGATCATGGCCGCCCCACCAGGTCGCCGAACCGGACCCGCAGCGCCTCGGCGAGCTCCACCCGGTCGTCGAACGGCAGCACCTCGCCGTTGATCTCCTGGCCGCGTTCCTGCCCCTTGCCGAGCAGGGCCACGATGTCACCCGGTTCGGCCAACCGGACCGCCTCCTCGATCGCGGCCCGCCGGCCGGGCGCCTCGATGATCCGCGCGGCGGTGTTCGCCGCGTACGCCCCGGCCAGCACCTCGGCCCGGATCGCGGCCGGCTCCTCGGTGCGCGGGTTGTCGTCGGTCACCAGCACCACGTCGGCTCCGGTCGCCGCGACCGCCCCCATCACCGGCCGCTTGCCCCGGTCCCGGTCGCCGCCGGCGCCCAGCACGCAGATCAGCCGGCCGGTGGTCAGGTCCCGCAGGGCGGTCAGCACCGCCTCGATGGCGTTGGCCTTGTGCGCGTAGTCGACCACCCCGAGCACCGGGGCGTCGCCGCTGACCAGTTCCAGCCGCCCGGGCACCCCGCCGCAGGCGGCCACCCCGCGGGCCGCCGTGGCCGGGTCGACCCCGGCGGCCACCAGGGTGGCGATGGCGAGCAGGGCGTTGGCCACGTTGTGCCGCCCGGGCAGCGAGACGCCGGTGGGCAGGGTCAGCCCGTCCGGGCCGTGCACGGTGAAGCGCTGGGCGTACCCCTCGCCGTCCACGCCGTCGGCCCACCAGGTGGCGGTCGGGTCGCCGGCCGCCGAGTAGGTCACGGTCGCCGGCTTGAGCAGCGGGCGCAGCGCCGGGTCGTCGTGGTTGAGCACCTCGACCTGGCAGCGCCCGTCGAAGAGCTTCGCCTTGGCGGCGAAGTAGTCCGCCTCGTCGGCGTGGAAGTCCAGGTGGTCGGAGCCGAAGTTGGTGTAGCCGCCGACGGTGAACCGGACCCCGCCGACCCGTCCCATGGCCAGCGCGTGGCTGGACACCTCCATGACCACCGCGTCGACCCCCCGCTCCCGGGCCACGGCGAGCATGGCGTGCAGGTCGGTCGCCTCCGGGGTGGTCCGGACGCTGTCGATCACCAGGTCGCCGAGCCGGGTCTCCACGGTGCCGATCAGGCCCGTGGTGTGCCCGGCGGCGCGCAACCCGGACTCGATCAGGTAGCTGGTGGAGGTCTTGCCGGCGGTGCCGGTGACGCCGATCACGGTCAGGCCGGCGGTCGGATCGCCGTACACCGTGGCGGCGACCTCGCCGAGGACCGCCCGGGGATCGTCCACCACCAGCGTGGGCAGGCCCGTGTCGGCGGCCAGCGCCACCCCGGCCGGGTCGGTCAGCACGGCCACCGCGCCGGCCTCGGCCGCGGCGGCGGCGAACTCCGCGCCGTGCCGGCGGGCGCCGGGCAGGGCCGCGTACAGGTCGCCGGGGCGGACCTCCTGGCTGGCGTGGGTCACCCCGGTGACGGCCACGTCGGCGGCCTCCGGAGGCAGCTGACCCTGCCGTTCGCTCGCGGCTGCGGGGCTCGCGAGCTCGCTCCGCGCGCTCGCCTGCAACCGGGCGGCGAGGTCGCCGAGCCGGACGGGATGCACGGTACGGGGACGTGGATTGCCGGGCACGGCGTCAGACCCTACCCGGTCGTCCGGTCCCGAGCGCACAGCCGCCCCGGTGGTTCGTCGCCACTCACCGATGATGTCTCCCGGTGCCCGCTCAGCGCGGAAAGACCTCGAACTTGGGGGACTTGTTGGTCGGCGAGGCCGGCACCCGGTAGTGCGCGAGAGTGAAGCCCATCATGTCCCGGAAGGCCGGTGCGGCCACCCCGCCGACCTCCCCGCCCGGGCTCCAGACGAAGACCGCCACCACGTACCGCGGCTTCTCCGCGGGGGCCATCCCGATGAACGAGTGGACCTCGCCCGGCTGCCGTTTTCCGTCGACGTACCGCAGGCCGGTGCCGGTCTTGCCGGCCACCCGATAGCCGGGGACCGCGGCGGCCAGGCCGGTGGCCCGCTCGCCCGGGCCCTCGTCGACCGTGGTGACCGCCTCCAGCATGGTGCGCAGCGCGGCGGCGTTCTGCGGGCTGAGCACCGAGCGGGTCTCCGGGGCGGGCCCCGGCGTCCGCTTCCCGTCCGGGCCGATCACGTCCTTGATCAGGTGCGGCTGGACGTACGTCCCGTCGTTGGCGATGGCGGCGTACGCGGCGGCCATCTGCAACGGCGTGGCGTCCACGCTGTGCCCGATCGGCACCGACCCGTACGCCGAACCGCTCCACTGGTCGGCGGGGAGCAACCGCCCGGAGGCCTCCCCGGGCATCCCCTCGCCGGTGGGCTGCCCCAGCCCGAACCGCTTCTGGTAGTCGATGAGCCGGTCCCGGCCCAGCTTCTCGGCGATCTCGATGGTCCCGACGTTGGACGAGAACGCCAGCATGCCGGGAATGCTCATTCGCCGCCCGTTCGCCGGGTGGGTGTCCTCGAATTTCACCCCGCCCCTGGTGATCGTGTTCGCGACGGGAAAGACCGTGTCCTTGGTGATCACGCCCTCCTGGAGGGCGGCGCCGTAGGTGATCGCCTTGTGGATCGAGCCCGGGTCGACCACGAAGCTGGTGGCCGCGTCCGCCCGGTCGCTCGGCGAGTTGACCTTCGTCGGCTCGGTCGCGCTGTAGCCGGGGTAGCTCACCTGGGCCCGCACCTCGCCGGAGGGCACCTCGATGATCACCGCCGCGCCCACGCTGTCCCGGGTCTGGGCCATCCGGGTGGACAGGATCCGCTGGGCCTGGAACTGCAGGTCACGGTCGATCGTGGTCCCCAGCGAGCTGCCGGGCTTCGCCGGCGTGGTCTCGCTGTAGCCGCCGGGGATCGGCGCGGCCAGGGCACCCTGCCCCGCCTCGTACCGTTTCCGGCCGGGCTGTCCCCGCAGCAGGTCGTCGTACTTCGCCTCCAGTCCCTCCAGGCCGTTCATGTCCTGGCTGGTGAAGCCGATCAGGTTGGCGGCCAGATCGCCGCCGGGCACCTCGCGCTTCTCGTCCCGGTGCGTGCCGATGCCGGCCAGGTCGAGTGCCATGATCTGGTTGGCCTTGTCGATGTCGACCCCGCGGGCCAGGTACTCGAACTGGGACTTGATGGTGGTGCCGGGGAGGGTGCGCTCCTTCATCTTGTCGGCCAGTTCGGTGACCCGCATCCCGAGCAGCGGGGAGAGCAGCTTCGCGGTGGCCAACGGGTCCTTGACCTTGGTCGGGTCCACGAAGACGTAGCGCGCCTCGACGCTGTGCGCCAGCGGCTCGCCCTTCCAGTCGTAGATGGCCCCGCGCGGGGCCGGCAGCTCGACCACGGTGAGCCGGCTCGCGAGCCCGCCGTCGGCGTACGCCGGGGTGTCCACGGTCTGCAGGAAGACCAGCCGGATGCCGATGGCCGCGAAGAGCGCGAGGGCGAGCAGCGTGCCGAGCCGCAGCCGGCGGCGCGGGTCGGCCAGCTTCGGCGGCCGGCGCGGTTTGCGAGACGGCCGGCGGGCGGCGGCGGCCGGCCGGGCCGGGCGGCGCGGGGCCGGGCGGCGGCGCGGGGCCGGCGCCTCGTCGTCGTCGAAGGGCTCCCGGGCCGGACGCGCCGACACGGTCCGCACCACGCCGCTCCGGCCGCCCGCGGTGTCCCGGCGGCCGGCGCGGGTCGCCCCGGCCCGGCCGCCGTCGAGCACCTGCAGCGCCGGCCGGAACGGGTCACCGGAGCGGCTGCTGCGCGGGGTACGCCGTTGCTCGGCACCCCCGCCGGTCCGGGCGGCACCGCCGCCCTCCCGGATGGTCCGCCCCCGGGGCGTGTACGCCCGGGCGTCGGAGATCCCGCCGACGCCCGGTTCCCCGGAGCGCGGGTCGGCGCCCCGGCCATGGGACGAACCGCGCCGGGAGCCTGTGGCGTCCCGGCGCGGTTCCTCCGATCTCGGCGGCACGGCTCAGCCTCCGTTGCCCTGCTGGCTGGTGACGGCGGGCGCACCCTGCGCCGGGTGCGGCACGCCGATCATCTGCCCGTCCGGCAGCCGGATGTACGCCGGATCGCCGGACTCCACCAGGCCGAGCTTGCGGGCGTTGGCGGTCAGGTTGCCCGGTGCCTCCTGCTCCGCGATCTCCTGCTTCAGCCGCTGCTGGTCCACGTCGAGCTTGGCCTGCTCCTGCTGAAGCTTCTCCAGCTTGAACGCGTTCTCGTTGATCTTCGTGTTGATCGCCAGGATGCCCAGCACCCCACCGACCACCAGCACCAGGATCAGCCCGACGAACGGCGCCCGCGGCACGGACACCGGCGGTGGCGGGGCGACCCGCAGCCGCGGCGACGCCGCACCGGTGTTCCGGGTCCGCTCGGCCGGCCGCAGCGCGGCAGTGCCCTCGGTGGCGAACTCGCGCGCCCCCCGGGCGCGAGTCTCCTCCCGGCGGTCGCGTCGGTCGGCCCCCGCCGTCGCGGTTCGCGTGGTGCGCTGCGCCGCGGTCCGGCCCCCCGACCGCGGTGCACGCTGCCCGACGGCGTCCCGGCCGTCGCGCGTGTTGACGTTCATGTCCCCTCCCCCTCGTCGTCCGTCCCGTTCCCGTCCCCCGGGGCCGACGGGTCCGGTACGGACCCCGGTGACCCCGTCCCCGGTTGGTGCATCGCCTTCACCCGGCGGCGGTACCGTTCGCGGTCGGTACGCCCCTGCCGGGCCGCCTCCGGGTCGAGCCGTTCCGCTGCCCGCAGCCGCACCGACGCGGCGCGCGGGTTCGCGGCGACCTCCGCCTCCCCGGGAAGCTCGGCGCCCCGGCTGAGCAGCCGGAACGTCGGGCCCGACCCGGGCAGTTCGACCGGGAGGTCGATCGGACCCTTGCTGCGGACCCGATCGGCGAGCGCCTGCTTGGTGAGCCGGTCCTCCAGCGAGTGGTAGGACAGGACCACCATGCGGCCGCCCACGGTGAGCTTGTCGAGCGCGGCCGGCAGCGCCGCTTCCAGCGCTGCCAGTTCCCGGTTTACCTCGATCCGTAAAGCCTGAAACGTTCTCTTTGCCGGGTGTCCGCCGGTTCGTCGGGCTGGTGCCGGGATGCTCTCCCGGACCAGCTCGGCCAACCGGGCCGACGAGGTGATCCGGGCGCGCTCGCGCTCCCGGATGATCGCCGAGGCGATCTTGCCGGCGAACTTCTCCTCGCCGTACACCCGCAGCAGCCGGGCCAGCTCGGGGTGCGAGTAGGTGTTGACCACCTCCTCGGCGGTCACCCCCCGGGTCTGGTCCATCCGCATGTCCAGCGGCGCGTCCTGCGCGTACGCGAACCCGCGGTCGGGCGCGTCGAGTTGCAGGGACGAGACGCCGAGATCGAACAGGACCCCGTCGATCGCCGGGTACCCGAGCCGGTCGAGCACCTCGGGCAGCTCGTCGTAGACGGCGTGCTCCAGGTGGATCCGGTCGGCGAACCGGGCCAGTCGGACCCGCGCGTGGGCGAGGGCCTCGGTGTCCCGGTCCAGGCCGATCAGCACCGTGTTCGGGTGCGCCGCCAGCACCGCCTCGGCGTGCCCGGCCAGCCCCAGCGTGGCGTCGACGTGCACGGTCCGGCCCTTCCGGCCCAGCGCCGGGGCGAGCAGCTCGAGACACCGCTCGAGCAGCACCGGCACGTGCGTGCCGCGTAGCTCCCCCATGTCGACCCCCACTGGTTGAAACCTTCCGTCCCTATCGCGTCCGTTGACCCCACGACGCCTCGTCATACCGCCAGATCCCCATCCGCTCCCGCCCGCCGGAGGCCGCGGCCCTCCGGTTGGATCGTGCGCCTGGCACCGGGGAAGGGGTGCCAGGAACTCGAAAGCGGCTGGAGATCTCGCAGTACGTCGGGCGTCGTCACGCCCTACAGACCGCCGGGCAGCACCCCCTCCTCGATGTCAGCGAAGTCGTCTTCGCTCTCCGTGAGGTAGGCCTCCCAGGCCGCCTTGTCCCAGATCTCCACCCGGGTGCTCGCGCCGATCACGACCAGATCCCGGTCGAGGGCGGCGTAGGACCTCAGGTGTGCGGGGATGGTGACCCGCCCCTGCTTGTCCGGCACCTCGTCGTGCGCGCTGGCGAAGAAGACCCGGCTGTAGGCCCGGGCCGTCTTGCTCGTCATCGGCTGCGCGCGCAACTGGTCGGCGATTCGTTGGAACTCGGGCATCGGGAAGACGTAGAGGCAGCGCTCCTGCCCTTTTGTGATCACGACACCCCCCGCCAGTTCGTCCCGGAACTTCGCCGGCAGGATCAACCGGCCTTTGTCGTCCAGGCGCGGGGTGTGGGTGCCGAGGAACATCGGCCCAACCCCCTCGCCCTGAGCGGCGTTCGCGGCGCCGCTGACCCCCCGGGCCGGTGTGGCCCTCCCGGCCTCACCATCGCGCCCCACTCTACTCCACTTCCCTCCACCTGCAACCAGAAACGCCCGCGTGGCGCGTCGCGCTCGCGCGTAAAAGAGCACGTCAAATGGGGTGGGGCGGAGTGGAGGGCGGCGACGGCTCGCGAGGCGGGTCCGCTACCCGACATAGATCGACTCCATCCGGCCGAACGCCCGATGGCCGTCCGCCGGGTGTCCCCGGCCGAACGGATCGCCGTCGGCGGCGATCTGGCGGGCCCCGGGGTCCGGTAACCTCGCTCGGGTGACGGACGCGAAGATGCCCCTACGGGCGAAGGTGGCCAGCTCGGTGTCGCGGACCGCAGCGGCGCTGTCGCGGGCCGCTGGTCGTGGCGACGGCTCGGTGATCGGCGGCTGGATCGGCCTCAAGATCGACCCTGACCTGCTCGCGCACCTGTCGGCGGGTCGCGCCATCGCGCTGGTGTCCGGCACCAACGGCAAGACCACCACCACCCGGCTCACCGCCGCCGCCGTCGGCGTGCTCGGCCGCGTCGCCACCAACTCCTTCGGCGCCAACATGCCCACCGGCCACACCTCGGCACTGGCCAAGGCCGGCAGCACCCCGTACGCGGTGCTCGAGGTCGACGAGCACTACCTCGCCCAGGTGCTGGAGGCCACCGAGCCGCACGTGGTGGCGCTGCTGAACCTCTCCCGCGACCAGCTCGACCGGGCCAAGGAGGTCGCCATGATGGCGCAGCTCTGGCGCGCCGCGCTGGTCCGGCACCCCGACGTCCGGGTGGTCGCCAACGCCGACGACCCGATGGTGGTCTGGGCCGCCACGCCGCCGGCCGACCCGGCCCAGGGTCACATCCCGCCCAAGGTCACCTGGTTCAGCGCCGGCCAGCGCTGGCACGACGACTCGTGGGTCTGCCCCGAGTGCGGCGCCACCATCCAGCGCACAGGTGACCAGTGGTGGTGCACCGGCTGCCCGCTGCGCCGGCCCGCACCGCAGTGGACCGTCGAGGACGACGGTGTGCTCGACCCCACCGGCGCCTGGCACAAGATCCAGCTCCAGCTCCCCGGCCGGGTCAACCTGGGCAACGCGGCCACCGCCCTGGCGGTCGCCGCCGAGTTCGGCGTACGGCCGGTGGACGCGGTCTCCCGACTCGGCACGGTCACCTCGGTCGCCGGCCGCTACGCCCAGGTCGACCGGGACGGGCGCAACATCCGGCTGCTCCTGGCGAAGAACCCGGCGAGCTGGCTGGAGGCGTTCGACATGGCCGACGAGGCGCCGACCCTGCTCTCCATCAACGCGCGCGACCCCGACGGGCTGGACACCTCCTGGCTCTTCGACGTCGACTTCGCCCCGCTGCGCGGCCGGCAGGTGCTGATCACCGGCGACCGGGCGTACGACCTCGCCGTCCGGCTCGACGTCAACGGCGTGCCGTTCCAGCACGTGCGCAGCTTCGACGAGGCGGTCCGGGCGGTGCCGCCGGGCCGCCTGGAGGTCATCGCCAACTACACCGCCTTCCAGGACATCCGAGCGGAGCTGGACCGTGTCAACTGAGAGCCTGCGCATCGTCTGGATCTACCCCGACCTGCTCTCCACCTACGGGGACCGGGGCAACGCGCTGATCCTGGCCCGGCGGGCCCAGCTGCGCGGCATGCCGGTCGAGGTGCTGGAGGTCCGCTCCGACCAGCGGCTGCCCGCCACCGCCGACATCTACCTGATCGGCGGCGGCGAGGACGGCCCGCAGGCGCTGGGCGCGCAGCGGCTGATCGCCGACGGTGGCCTGCACCGGGCGGTGGCGCAGGGCTCGGTGGTGTTCGGCGTCTGCGCCGGCTACCAACTCCTCGGCACCTCCTTCTTCGCCAAGGGCGCCAAGTACGCCGGGCTGGAGCTGTTGGACATCGCCTCCGACCGGGGTCCCACCCGGGCGGTCGGCGAGCTGGCCGGCGAGGTCGACGCGCGGCTGGGCATCCCGTACCTGACCGGCTTCGAGAACCACGGCGGGCGTACCCACCTGGGTCCGGGGGTGTCGCCGGTGGCCCGGGTGACCGCCGGCGTCGGCAACGACGGGGCGACCGAGGGCGCCTGGCGGGGCAAGCTGCTCGGCACCTACTCGCACGGCCCGGCCCTGGCCCGCAACCCGGCCCTGGCCGACCTGCTGCTGCGCTGGGCCACCGGCGCCCACCAGCTGCCTGCGCTCGACGACACCTGGGCCGAGCGGCTCCGGTCCGAGCGCCGCGCCGCGGTGGCCGCCGCCCGGGCATGATCCCGGCCGCCCGGGAGCTGCTCCGGCGGTCATCCGCACGGCTCGCGCGGATGCTCCGGCAGCCGTCAGCCCGCCGGTTCGGGCTGCTGCTCCTGCTGCTCGGCGGTTTCGCCGTGGCGCTGCTGGTGCTGCCCCGGCCGGCCCCGGCCGAGCTGCCCCGGCTCGCCCACTCCCTCGGCGGGTACGCCCCGGTGGCGGCGGTCCTCGGCGGCGCGCTGCTGCTGGTGGCACTGGTTCCGCGTACCTTCGTCACGCTCGCCGCGGGCGCGATCTTCGGCCCGGTGGCGGGTGCCGCGTACGCCCTCGGCGCGGCGCTGCTCGCGGCGGCGCTCGGCTTCGCGGTCGGCCGCCTGCTCGGCCGGGAGTTCGTGGCCGAGCGGGTCCGGGGGCGGCTGGCCCGGCTGGACGGCTGGTTCGCCCGGCAGAGCGTGCTCGGGGTGGTCACCGTCCGGCTACTGCCGATCGCCGGCTTCGGGCTGGTCAGCTACGGCTACGGCACCACCGGCGCGCGGGTGCTGCCGTTCCTGGCCGGCAGCGTGATCGCCGCGGTCCCCACCGCCGTCGGGTACGCGGCGATCGGTGCGGCGGTCAGCTCCCCCGGCGAGATCAACTGGTACGCCGCCGCCCCGGCCAGCCTCGGCCTGATCGCCAGCGTGGTCATCGTGCACCGCTGGTGGCGCGCCGAGCGGCGGCGCCGCGCGTCCCGAGCTGAGCCGGCGTGACCACCGACGAGCGGCTGCCGGGCGGCTTCATCGCCGAGGTGAGCCGGGTCGGCGACACCGTACGCCGCACCGCCCCGACGAACCTCGACTACGTGGCGACCCTGCTGGGGCACCTGGCCACCGCCGCCCCGGGACTGGCGCCCCGGCATCTCGGCCTGGACGAGCGCGGGCGGCAGGTGCTGACCCACCTCGACGGGCGGGTGCCCTGGCGGGAACGCGAGGATCCGGCCTTCTTCTCCGACGTTGTGCTGACCCGCCTCGGCGGGCTGATCCGTACCCTGCACGACGCCTGCGCCGGCACGGAGCTGGCCGGTGGCGCGGAGACCGTCTGCCACCGGGACCTGTCGCCGAAGAACACCGTCTACCGGGACACCCCGGCCGGGTTGCTGCCGGTGGCCCTGCTGGACTGGGACCTGGCCGGGCCGGGCCGCCGGATCGAGGACGTCGCCTTCGCCGGCTGGCACTGGGCCGAGTTGGGCGACGGCGCGGACCCGGCGGAGCTGGGCCGCCGCTGCCGGCTGCTCTGCGACGCCTACGAGGCGGGCGCCCCGGGGCCGCCGCTCCCCCGTCACGAGCTGGTCGATCGCATGCTCGACCAGATCGAGGGCACCTGGCGCGGGATCGATGCCGGGGCCGACCGGGACGAGCCCGGCATGCGGCGGCTCCGCGCGGCCGGCGCGGTCGAGGCGATACGCGACTGGCAGCAGTGGCTCCTTCGGCACCGTCCAGCGGTCGAGGTGGCGTTCGGCGTCCGCTGACGCCCGCGTCCCCGCGGCCCGGGCCGAGCGCACGTACTGCGGACACCTTTGGACCTGACGTCGTAAACGATTCACCCCTCACGCGCGATCACCGGATAGGGGTGATTCGTTCACGACATCAGCTCGAAAGGCGCGGAAGAGCAGTGCCCCGGGTCCGAGGAGCACGGCCCGACCCGAACTCAGCCGGACGGGTCCTCGCCGCTTGGCCGGTCGTCGCCGCCCTCGTCGCGGTGATCGCGGTCCACCACCGCGAACCCTGATAACCCCGACACCCCGCCTCGGTGCCCGAGCCCAATCGCCCTCGTTCACGGAAAGAGTGGTCATTCTCCGCGGAATGGCCACTCTTTCCGTGCAACTGCGCGACGCATCGGACGAGCGCGCGAGGCGCGCGGCGGATCAGCGGCGGGTCAGGCGACGACGGAGACCATGCGGCCCTGGACCACGATGACCTTGCGGGGTTCCTTGCCGGCCAGCGTGCCGGCCACCGCCTCCAGCGCGGCCGCCCGGACCGACTCCTCCGACGCGTCGGCGGGGACCTCGATCCGGCCCCGCACCTTGCCGTTGACCTGCACCGGGTAGGTCACCGTCGCGGCGACCAGCAGCGCCGGGTCGGCGGTCGGGAAGTCCGCGTACGCCAGGGAGGTGTCGTGGCCCAGCCGCTGCCACAGCTCCTCGGCGACGTGCGGGGCGAACGGCGCCAGCATCAGCACCAGCGGCTCGGCCACCTCGCGCGGCGTGGCGGACAGCCGGGTCAGCCCGTTGGTCAGCTCGATCAGCTTGGCGATCGCGGTGTTGAACCGCATCCCCTCCATGTCGCCGCGGACGCCGTCGACGATCCGGTGCAGCAGCCGGCGGGTCTCCTCGTCGGCCGGTGCGTCGACGACCCGCGCCGCGCCGGTCTGCTCGTCGACGATCGCCCGCCAGACCCGCTGCAGGAACCGGTACGAGCCGACCACCGCCCGGGTCTCCCAGGGCCGGGACACCTCCAGCGGGCCCATCGACATCTCGTAGACCCGGAAGGTGTCCGCGCCGTACGCGGCACACATCTCGTCCGGAGTGACCACGTTCCTCAGCGACTTGCCCATCTTGCCGTACTCGCGGTTGACCTGGACGTCGCCCAGGAAGAAGCCGCCGTCGCTCTCCACCACGTCGGCGGCGGACACGTAGGCGCCGCGGGCGTCGGTGTAGGCGTACGCCTGGATGTAGCCCTGGTTGAACAGCTTCCGGAACGGCTCGAAGCTGGAGACGTGGCCCAGGTCGTACAGGACCTTGTGCCAGAACCGGGCGTACAGCAGGTGCAGCACGGCGTGCTCGGCGCCGCCCACGTACAGGTCGGTGCCGCCGCAGTCGCCGGCGCCGCGCGGCCCCATCCAGTACCGCTCGTTCTCCGCGTCGACGAACCGCTCGCCGTTCGTCGGGTCCAGGTAGCGCAGCTCGTACCAGCAGGAGCCGGCCCACTGCGGCATCACGTTGGTCTCCCGGGTGTAGCGCTTCGGCCCGTCACCCAGGTCCAGCTCCACCTCCACCCAGTCGCGGCGACGGGACAGCGGCGTCTCCGGGTTCGAGTCGGCGTCGTCCGGGTCGAACGTCTTCGGCGAGAAGTCATCCACCTCGGGCAGTTCGACCGGCAGCATCGACTCGGGCAGCGCGATCGGCGCGCCGCTGGAGTCGTACACGATCGGGAACGGCTCGCCCCAGTAGCGCTGCCGGCTGAACAGCCAGTCCCGCAGCCGCCAGGTCACCGCGCCGGTGCCGTGCCCGTTCGCCTCCAGCCAGTCGATGATCCGGGCCTTGGCGTCGGCCACCCCCAGGCCGTTCAGGTCCACGCCGCGGTCGGGCGCGGCGCTGTTGATCGCCGGGCCGTCCCCGGTGTACGCCTTGCCGGCGAAGCCCTCCGGCGGCTGCACGGTACGCACGATCGGCAGGTCGAACACCTCGGCGAAGTCCCAGTCCCGCTCGTCCTGGGCGGGCACCGCCATGATCGCGCCGGTGCCGTAGCCGGCCAGCACGTAGTCGGCGATGAAGATCGGGATGCGCCCGCCGGTCACCGGGTTGGTCGCGTACCCGCCGACGAAGACGCCGGTCTTCTCCCGGGTCTCCGCCTGCCGCTCCACGTCCGTCTTGGCCGCGGCGGCCTTCCGGTACGCCTCGACGGCCGCCCGGGGGCTGGCGTGCCCACCGGTCCAGGACTCCTTCGTCCCCTCCGGCCAGGCCGCCGGCACCAGCCCGTCGACCAGCCCGTGCTCGGGGGCCAGCACCAGGTAGGTGGCCCCGAAGACGGTGTCCGGCCGGGTCGTGAACACCCGGATGGACTCCCGGTCGGCGGGGAAGTCGATGTGCGCGCCCTGCGAGCGGCCGATCCAGTTGCGCTGCATCAGCTTGATCGGCTCCGGCCAGTCCAGCTTGTCCAGGTCGTCCAGCAGCCGGTCGCCGTACGCGGTGATCCGCATCATCCACTGCTTCAGGTTCCGCTTGAAGACGGGGAAGTTGCCCCGCTCGGAACGGCCGTCGGCGGTGACCTCCTCGTTGGCCAGCACGGTGCCCAGCCCCGGGCACCAGTTCACCGGCGCCTCCGAGACGTACGCCAGCCGGTGGTCGTCGACGGCCTTGCGCCGCTCGGCCACGGTCAGCTCGGCCCACGGCCGGCCGTCCGGAGTGGGCCGGTTGCCCCCCTCGTACTCGGCGATCAGCTCGGCGATCGGGCGGGCCTTCCGCGCCTGGTGGTCGTACCAGGAGTTGAAGATCTGCAGGAAGATCCACTGGGTCCAGCGGTAGAAGTCGGTGTCGATGGTGGCCACCGAGCGTCGCTCGTCGTGGGCCAGCCCCAGCCGGCGCAGCTGCGCCTTGTACCGCTCGATGTTCGCCTCGGTGGTGGTCCGCGGGTGGGTGCCGGTCTGCACCGCGTACTGCTCGGCGGGCAGGCCGAACGCGTCGAAGCCCATGGCGTGCAGCACGTTGCGCCCGGCCATCCGCTGGTAGCGGGCGAAGCAGTCGGTGCCGATGTAGCCCAGCGGGTGGCCGACGTGCAGGCCGGCGCCCGACGGGTACGGGAACATGTCCAGCACGTACAGCTTCTCCGCACCCGCCCGCGGGTGGCCGGGGTCGGCCAGCGGGCCGGTCGGGTTCGGCGCGTGGAAGGTGCCGTCCCGCTCCCAGGTGTCCTGCCAGCGGTGCTCGATCTCGTCGGCCAGGGCCGCGGTGTAGCGGAACGGGGGGATGTCGGTCGCCGGTGCGGCTGCCTCACTCATGGCGTCTCCTCGGCGCGGGTCAAGTCGGGTAGTGGGAGGTCTCCTGCGGGCACAAAAAAGCCCCTCGCGCAGGAGGGGCCGCCGTGCTGTCGCGCGTTCAGCGCATCAGCACGGCTGGGTAAGAAGCAGGAAGACTCCGGCCATGTCCGGCAGTGTACCCCGCCTGCCCAGCGACTATCTCGCCCGATCCACGGGGCGGGACTCGTCCCCCGGTCCGGCGAATATTTCGGGCGTAACCGACCGACCGGCTGCGGGGGTCGGCGACAACGACAAACATGGTTAGCCTGAGAGGCCAGTGAGATTTCTGCGGCAGACGTGGCTCGACGTCGCGAACCAAACGGCGGGTCCAGGTGCTCTATTCAGCGCTGCCGTTCAGGCGACGAGGAGGAGGCCCGTGACACAACAGACCTGGGACGAGGTGGGCGGTCTGCTGCCGCACGACGAGTTCCGCGCCGCCAGCGAGGCCATCGTGGCCAACATCGAGCAGGTGATCGAGGGCAAGACCGCCACGGTCCGGCTCGCCCTGGCCGTGCTGCTCGCCGAGGGTCACCTGCTGATCGAGGACGTGCCCGGCGTCGGCAAGACCAAGCTCGCCAAGGCCCTGGCCCGCTCGATCGACTGCTCGGTGCGGCGGATCCAGTTCACCCCCGACCTGCTGCCCAGCGACGTCACCGGGGTCAGCGTCTACAACCAGGAGACGCACGACTTCGAGTTCCGGCCGGGCGCGGTCTTCGCCAACCTGGTCGTCGGCGACGAGATCAACCGGGCCTCGCCGAAGACCCAGTCCGCTCTGCTGGAGTGCATGGAGGAGCGGCAGGTCACCGTCGACGGGGTCACCTATCAGCTGCAGACCCCGTTCATGGTGATCGCGACGCAGAACCCGATCGAGATGGAGGGCACGTACCCGCTGCCGGAGGCGCAGCGCGACCGGTTCACCGCCCGGATCGCGATGGGCTACCCGGACGCCGGCGCCGAACTGGCCATGCTGGACGGCCACGGGGCCACCGACCCGCTGACCGAGCTGCGCCCGGTCTCCGACGCGGCGACCGTCCGCCAGCTGATCGGCCACGTCCGGCAGGTGCACGTCGCCGACGCGGTCAAGCAGTACGCGATCGACCTGGTCACCGCCACCCGCGAGGCGCCCGACCTGCGGCTCGGCGCGTCCCCGCGGGCCACCCTGCAGCTGCTGCGCACCGCCCGCGCGGTGGCCGCCCTGGAGGGCCGGGACTACGTCCTCCCCGACGACCTGCAGGCCCTCGCGGTGCCGGTGCTGGCGCACCGGATCATCCCGACCGCGGACGCGCAGCTCGCCCGGCGCACCACCGACGCGATCGTCGCCGAGCTGGTGCACCGGCTGCCGCTGCCGAACGACCGCAAGCGCTCCCCGTACGACACCCGGCCCGGCGGCACCGGTCGCGGGCCGTACGAGCCACGGAGGCCGTGAGGTGCGCGACGGGCTGCGAGGACTGACCACCCGCGGCCGCTCGTTCCTGGCAGCCGCGGTCGCCGCCGCGATCTCCGCCGGCATCCTGGGCGAGAAGGACCTGCTCCGGGTGGCCGTCCTGCTCGCCGTCCTGCCGCTGCTCGCGGCGGCGTACGTGGGGCGCAGCCGGTACAAGCTCGCCTGCAGCCGGTCCCTCGAACCGCACCGGGTGCCGGTCGGGGCCAGCTCCCGCGTGGTGCTGCGGCTGCAGAACCTGTCCCGCCTGCCGACCGGCACCCTGCTGCTGGAGGATCGGCTGCCGTACGCGCTGGGCAGCCGGCCCCGGGTGGTGCTGGAGCGGCTCGGCGCGCACCAGGCCAGCTCGGTGGCGTACACCGTCCGGGCCGACGTGCGCGGCCGGTACGAGGTGGGCCCGCTGGTGGTCCGGCTGACCGACCCGTTCGGGCTCTGCGAGCTCAGCCGGGCCTTCCCCAGCATCGACCACCTCACCGTGATCCCGCAGGTCACTCCGCTGCCCGCGGTCCGCCTCCCCGGCGAGTACGCCGGCAGCGGCGACAGCCGGGCCCGGTCGGTCGCGGTGCACGGCGAGGACGACGCGGCCACCCGGGAGTACCGGGTGGGCGACGACCTGCGCCGGGTGCACTGGAAGTCCACCGCGCGCACCGGCGAGCTGATGGTGCGCCGGGAGGAGCAGCCCTGGGAGAGCCGGGCCACGGTGGTCCTGGACACCCGTGCCGCCGGCCACCGGGGCGACGGCCCGACGGCGAGCTTCGAGTGGACGGTCTCCGCCGCCGCCAGCATCGCCGTACACCTGCGCCAGGCCGGCTACAAGCTGCGCCTGGTCACCGGCTCCGGTGCGGACGTGGGCGCCACCGAGGCGGCCGGCGACGGCCTGCTCCTCGACCACCTCGCCGAGGTACGCCTCGACAGGCGCGGTGAGCTCACCACGCTGGTGCAGCAGGTCCGGCAGCGGGCCGACGGTGGCCTGATCATCGCACTGTTCGGCACCCTGAGCACCGCCGAGGCGGAGCTGCTGGCCGGGCTGCGCGGCAACGGCGCGACCTGCGTCGGCTTCCTGCTAGACAGCACCACCTGGCTCAACCTGCCGGCGAAGGCCCGCAGCGAGGCGGAGCACGCGCACGGCACCGCCGCGCTCGCCCTGTTGCAGAGCGGGTGGCGGGTGATCGGCGTGGAGCACGGCAACCGGCTGCCCGTGCTCTGGCCGCAGGCGGCCCGCGGCTCGCAGGGCTTCGCGCTGCGGGCGGCGCTGGCCGAGACGGTGGCCGGAGGCGTGCGATGACCGGAAGGGTGGTCCCGTGAGGGAGCGGAGCGAGCGAACCATTTGGCTCAGCACCGGGGCGCGTCGCGCCGCCGGCGAGCGGAGCGAGGCGGTGGCGTGACCGCGCACCGCAACCTGGGCTTCGTCGCCGCCGCGGCGACGCTGCTGGCGGCCGCCCCGCTGTCGACGATCTTCCTGCGCTGGACGTGGCTGATCGAGGCGGCCATCGTGGTCGCCGTGGTGGCCGGCGCGGCCGCGCTGAGCCGGCTGGCCCGGGCACCCCTGTGGGGTCAGCTCATCGCCATGCTCGCCGGCCTCACGCTGGGCCTGACCTGGGTCTTCCCGGGCGGCACCGAGCTGCTGGCGTTCCTGCCCACCCCGGGCACCTTCGCCCACTTCGGCGACCTGCTCGGCGCGTCGATGCAGGACATGCGCACCTACAGCGTGCAGGTCGACGACGTCGACTCGCTGCTCTTCCTCGCCGTGCTCGGCGTCGGCGGCGTCGCAGTGCTGGTGGACGTGCTCTCCGTGGGGCTGCGCCGGCCGGCGCTGGCCGGGCTGCCGATGCTGGCCATCTACTCGGTGCCGGTGGCGGTCTACGTGGACGACGTGCCCGCCACCCCGTTCGTGGTGGGTGCCTGTGGCTTCCTGTGGCTGCTGGTCACCGACAACGTCGACCGGGTACGCCGGTTCGGCCGCCGGTTCACCGGGGAGGGCCGGGACGTCGACGTCTGGGAGGCCTCGCCGCTGGCCGCGGCGGGTCGCCGGCTGGCCGTGGTCGGGGTCGCCCTGGCGGTGGCGCTGCCGTTGGCCGTGCCCGGGATGACCAGCGGCCTGCTGAACGCCGCCGGCAGCGGCACGGGCGACGGCAACGGGCGCCCGGGCCAGGGCGGCAACTCCGGCCGCATCGACCTGTTCGCCGCGCTCAGCGGTCAGCTCAAACAGAGCAAGGTGACCGAGCTGGTCAAGGTCACCACCAACGAGCCCACCCCGTTCTACCTGCGCTTCGGCGTGGCCGACGACCTGCGTCCGAACGGCTTCCGGGATCGCACTCCCACCGGCCGGGGGGTGAACCAGGGCCTGACCGACCCGGCGGAGCGGGCCGGCGTCGAGCGGCAGCGCTACCGGGCCACGGTCGAGGTGTCGAAGACCCTCAACATGCCGCTGCTGCCGGTCTACGCCGAGCCGGTCAAGACCGAGGACCTCGGCCGCGGCTGGCGCTACGACCCGAACCTCCAGGTCATCTTCTCCGACCGGGAGAACTCGCGGGGCAAGCAGTACTCGTTCGACTACGTCCGCTCGACCTACAGCCCGTCGGCGCTGCGCGCGGCGCGCTCCCTGTCGACCGACGACCCGTTGCGGCGCCAGCAGACCACCACGCCGGGGGCGCCCGCGGTCGACCAGTTGGTCAGGCAGCTCGTCAAGGGCAAGCAGAACGACTACGACAAGGTCCGGGCGATCTACGACTACTTCTCGGTGGAGAACGGGTTCACCTACTCGCTCTCCACCCGGGACGGCACCAGCGGGGAGGACATCACCGACTTCCTGTCCACCAAGGCGGGCTTCTGCCAGCAGTACGCCGGCGCGATGGCGTGGCTGGTCCGGGCCGCCGGCATCCCGGCCCGGGTGGCGTTCGGCTTCACCAACGGCACCAGGTCCAGCGGCGGCACGTACGTGCTGACCAACCAGAACCTGCACGCCTGGACCGAGGTCTTCTTCGCCGGTATCGGCTGGGTGCCGTTCGACGCCACCCCGGCGGCGAGCGTCGCCGGGTCGGTCCGGTCGGCCTGGGCCCCGAACATCGAGGCACCCGAGGAGGCCACCCCGTCGACCGGGGGCGCCGCCGCCCCGGACGGGGTCGACGCCTCGGCCGGCCCGAACAGTCCCGACCGGCTTGACAAGGACGCCGACCAGGGCCTCTCGGTCGGCGACGGCGGCCCCACCCAGCAGTCGCCGGTCTGGCCGTGGTGGGTCGCCGGGGCGCTCGCCCTGCTGGCGCTGCTCGCGTTGCCGGCGCTGCGCCGCTCCGCGCTGCGTCGGCGCCGGCGGGCCCGGGCTGCGGCGCCGGCGGCCACCACGCTCGCCACCATCCCCGGCCAGCGCGGCGAGGTACGCGACATCGTGGTCGGGGTGGACGCCGACCGGGCCCGCGCGGACGCCCACGCCGCCTGGGACGAACTGCTCGACACCCTGGTGGACTTCCAGGTCCGGGTCGACCGGACGGAGACTCCCCGGGCCACCGCCGAGCGGCTGGTCCAGGAGACCCTCACCGAGGACGCCGGAGCGGTGACCGGGGTGCGACTGCTCGGCCGGGCCGAGGAGCGGGCCCGCTACGCCCGCGACCCGCTGACCGGCGAGGAGCTGCACCCGGCCCTGCGGTCGGTACGCGGGGCACTGGCCGCCCGGGCCGGCCGGCGTACCCGGATCATGGCGGCCCTGCTGCCGCCGTCGGTGCTGCTGCGCTGGCGGACCACGGTGTCGGAGCGGTCCGCCCGGCTGGTCACCGCCGGCGGGGAGGTGCGGCAGCGGCTGCTCCGGTGGAGCCCGCGCCGGCTGCTGGCGGGCCGTCCGGCCCGGTGAACCGGCACGGCGGCACGACCGCGCTGCGTCCTGGAAGTGGTGGTGTCCGGATCCACCGGATGCCACCACTTCCGCGATGCAGCGTGAGATGCTCGCCGGTGTACGGGCCCACGGCGACACGCCGTCGCGGTGGGCCCGCCGTCAGCGGCCCGAGCCGGTCAGCGGTGCCCCTCCGGGCGCTGCCGCCAGCGGTCCTCCATCCGGTCGAGGAACGAACCCCGCCGGCCGGTCCGGCCACGGGTACGCCGGCTCGTCGTGCCGCCCACCACGTGCAGGTCGGGCGACTGGGAGCGCCGGTGCGACTGCACCGCGTAGCCCAGTGAGGCCAGCATGACGACGAAGCCCGCCACGGCCAGCGGGGGCGTCTTGATCACGGCACCGTAGATCAACAGGGCCAGACCAGCGATTACCACGCCGGCAGCGACGAGCAGGCGACGCCGCGCGTGGAAACGCGGGTCGCTGGCGCGCACGGCCGAGGCGAACTTGGGGTCCTCGGCAAGCGACCGCTCGATCTGCTCGAACAGCCGCTGCTCGTGCTCCGAGAGCGGCACGGCACTCCTCCCCGGTCACGTTGGTCGGCCCGGTCGGGCCAACAGACCGTGGCAGCCAACCGGCTGCTTACCCGCAAGTCTACGAGGGGGCTCGCGCGTCGGAAAGCGGGACGACCTACGGCCGGGTCGGTTTTTCGACTCGTCGCGGATCACGCGTCCCGAGAAGACTGGCCGGACCTATGACGGACCGCCCGAATCGGGCAGCCGCCGCGTCGGCGGCCACCTCCGCCTCCCGCCAGCCGCGCTCCGGCGCGCCAAGGGTGAGCTGCCGCGGGGTCTCCGCCGCGGTGGCGAGCCCCTCCATGCGTACGCCGACCAGGCGGACCGGCTCGCCGGCGGCCAGGGCGGTCCAGAGGGCCCAGGCCGTGTCGAACATCTCCCGGGCGGTGTCGGTGGGCACGGTGAGGGTGCGGGACCGGGTGACCGTGCGGAAGTCGGCCAGCCGGACCTTGAGCGACACCGTCCGACCCACCTGGCCGGCGGCGCGCAGCCGGGCCCCGACCTTCTCGGCGAGGGCCAGCAGGGCGCGGCGGATCTCCACCGGGTCGGTGACGTCGACGTCGAAGGTGACCTCCGCGCCGATCGACTTCTCCACCTGCTCCGGGGAGACCCGGCGCGGGTCCCGACCCCAGGCCAGCTCGTGCAGGTGGGTCGCGGCCGCCTCACCGACCGCCCGCCGGAGCAGGCCGAGCGGCGCCTCGGCCAGATCGCCCACGGTGTTCAGGCCGAGCCGGCGCAGCGTCTCGGCGGACCGTTCCCCCACTCCCCACAGCGCCCCCACCGGCAGCGGGTGCAGGAAGTCGAGCACCCGGGCGGCGGGCACCACGAGCATCCCGTCCGGCTTGGCCCGGGTGGAGCCCAGCTTCGCCACGAACTTGCTCGGCGCCACCCCGACCGAGCAGGTCAGCCCCTGCTCCTCGGCGACCCGGCGGCGGATCAGCTGGGCGATCCCGGCCGGGGAGCCGAAGAGCCGGCGGGCGCCGGCCACGTCGAGGAACGCCTCGTCCAGGGAGAGCGGCTCGACCAGCGGGGTGACGTCCCGGAAGATCTGCATAACCGACCGGGAGGCCGGCGAGTATTGCGTGAAGTCGGGCGGCAGGTAGACCGCGTCCGGGCAGAGCGCCCGGGCCCGCGCGGTCGGCATGGCGCTGCGGACGCCGTACCGTCGGGCCTCGTAGCTGGCCGAGCTGACCACCCCGCGCGGCCCAATCCCGCCCACCACGACCGGCCGGCCGCGCAGCTCGGGCCGGCGGCGCACCTCGACGGAGGCGAAGAACGCGTCCATGTCGACGTGCAGGACGGTGCAGCCGGTGTCGTCGGCGTCCGGCCCGAAGCGCGGATCACCGCCCCGGGGCAACGACTGGCTGCGGCCCATTCCCGCACGCTAACCGCCCGGTCCGACAACCCGCCCGCCGCCCCGCCCGAGACGAGCCGCCCCGGCGGCGACGCCAGGCCCCGGCCGACCGTGCAGCTGCGCGGATCTTGCGGGCGCAGGGGCGGGCGGGTCAGCCGCGGATGGTGAGCAGTGGGATGGTCATCTCGGCGGCGGTGTCGGCGCCGTGGTACGCCACCAGCCGCGACTCCATCGGCTTCTCCGAGCGGGTGGCGACCACGGCGTACGTGTCCCGGCAGACCACCACCACGTCGCCGATCCGCTGCAGGTGCTCCTCGGCCACCGGCCCGAACCAGCCGGTGGCCACCGCCTCGTCCCGGGTCGTCACCCACGCGGCGCCGTCCAGCACCGCCGACCAGGCGGCCACCACGTCCGCGGTGGCGCCCGGCTCGACGTGCAGGTAGCGGACCCGGGGCTCGCCGGCGACCACCCGGACCCCGGCCCGCAGCCGGGGATCGGTGTCCAGGTCGATCCGGTGGCCCGCCGGCACGTTGAGCTGCCCGTGGTCGGCGGTGACCAGCAGCGCGGCGTCCGGCGGCAGCCCGTCGACCAGCCGGACGAGCAGCCGGTCCACCTCGGCGGCGGCCAGCCGCCACGGCACGGAGTCGACGCCGCTCAGGTGTCCGTGCCGGTCCAGGTCCGGGTGGTACCCGGAGACCAGGGTCGGCCCGGTGCCGGCCGCGAGGGCGGCGAGCATCTGCCCGGCGAGCGCGTCGACCCCGGACGCCCCCCGGTAGTCGCCGCCCCGGTTCGCGGCCAGGGTCAGGCCGCTGCCGCCGTACTCGGGGCGGCTGACCACGGTCACCGCGACCCCGGCGGCGCGGGCCCGCTCGTACTGGGTGGGGACGGGCTGCCAGCGCAGCGGCTCCGGGTCGCCGGCCCACTCGATGTGGCTGAGCACCCGGTCGGTGTCCGGGACCCGGACCTTGAAGCCGAGCACCCCGTGCGCGCCGGCGGCCACGCCGGTGCCGAGGGTGACCAGGCTGGTCGGGGTGGTGGAGGGAAATCCGGAGGTGAGCGGGGTGCCGACGGTGGCGGCCAGCCCGGCCAGGGTCGGGGCGTACGGGGTGGCGGCGGGGATCTGGTACCAGCCGAGCCCGTCAACCAGCAGGACCGCGATCCGGCGTACCCCGGCCAACCGGGGCGCCAGACCGAGCAGGTCGGCCGTGCCGGGCACGCCGAGCACCGCGAGCGCGCTGGGCAGGACGTCGGCGAGGCTGCCGCCACCGTAGCGGGGCGCGACCGGGGCGAGCGGATCCACCGCCGGGCCGGTCATACCGGGCGGCGGGCGAACAGGTGCAGTTGGGCGGCGATGTCCCGGTACGGCGGCCGGGCCGCCAGGGCCCGTTCCAGCTCGACCAGGGCGGCCGGCTGACCGTCCGCCACGGCGGCGGGCAGCAGGTCGGCCAGGACGCGTACGCCGTGGATCTCCTCGACGGTGAGCCCGGCGGCGCTGAGCAGGGCGGCGGCGCCCTCGGCGTCGTACCGCCGGCGCAGGGTGTCCCGCGGGCCGGCGCTGCCGTCCGGGTCGGCGGCGAGCGCGGCGGCCACGTCGAGGTGGCCGTTCATCGCGCGGGTGAGTACGGCGGCGGCCCGCCCGGCGACCAGGACGCTGGCCGCGCCCCCGTGGCGCAGCGCGCCGACCAGGGCCGAGACCACCGACGCGGGGTCGTCGACGACCTCCAGGACGGCGTGGCAGAGCACCAGGTCCATGCTGGCCGGCTCGACCAGCCCCGCGAGCGCGTCACCGTCGCCCTGCACCGCGCGTACCCGGTCGGCGACCCCGGCCTCGGCGGCGCGGCGGGTCAGCGCGGCGAGCGCGTCGGGACTGGCATCGACCACGGTGACGTGGTGGCCCGCCTCGGCGAGCGGGACGGCGAAGCCGCCGGTCCCGCCGCCGACGTCGAGCACCGTGAGCCGCTCGCCCACGCGGCGCTGCAGCTCGGCCCGGAGCACCGCCCAGATCACGGCGGTACGGGGGGTCAGGGTTCGGGTCTGCTCCACCCCGCCGAGCCTAGTCACCCGCGCCAGCGGGGTCAGGACTCGCCGCCGCCGGCCGGGTCCTCCTCGGCGCGGGAGCGGTGGGCGTTGGCGACCGGCCCGTCCGTCACCGGGTATTCGTGCACCTCGGTGTCGTGCGCCGGGACCCAGTCCGCACCGAGCCGGGTCCGTCGGGCGTTGGCGACGCCGCGGTGGGTGTTGCTCCCCGTCATCGTTTTCCACCTTTCCCGCGTGGGCCGCTCTGCCCACGCCGGCGGACCGTATCTCCGGCCCGCCGATCCAGGAAACGGAAATGTGGCCCACGACATGCCCGCTGCCGGGCCGGTGTGGCGAAGGTCTCCACGACGTGGGCCTGGTGCCGGCCCGCCGTCGACGCCGGCACCGGGCTCGCCCCGCCGGCCGGCTGAGGCGAGGTCAGCGGAAGTCGCGGGAGGCCGGCGTGACCGGCGGGTCGATCGCGTCCAGCCGGTCCGCGGTGAGGCTGGTGACGCCCTCGTGCCGCTGCAACCGGCCCCGCACCACCAGCGCCCCGCTGGTGCGGGCGACCCGCCGGTAGCGCTGCCAGAGCCCCGGCGAGCAGGTGACGTTGAGCATCCCGGTCTCGTCCTCGAGGTTGAGGAAGGTGACCCCGCCCGCGGTCGCCGGCCGCTGCCGGTGGGTGACGATCCCGCCGACCCGGATCCGCTGGCCGGGCTCCACCCGGCCGAGCCGGGCGATCGGCACCGCGCCCAGGGCGTCCAGCCGGTCCCGGATGAACCGGGCCGGGTGGCTCTCCGGGGACAGGCCGGTGGCCCAGACGTCGGCGACCAGCCGGTCCACCGCCTCCATCCCGGGCAGGGTGGGCGGCGTCGCGCCGGTCACCGTGCCGGGCAGCCGGCCCGGCCGGTCCTGGGCCGCCGCGCCGGCGGCCCAGAGGGCCTGCCGCCGGGTCAGCCCGAAACAGGCGAAGGCGTCCGCGGTGGCCAGCGCCTCCAGCTGGGCGGCGGTGAGCCCGACCCGCCGGGCCAGGTCCGGCATGTCCCGGTACGGCCCGTGGGCCGTCCGCTCCGCCTCGATCCGCTCGGCCACGTCGTCGCCGAGGGTGCGTACGCTGCTCAACCCGAGCCGGACCGCCGGGCCGCCCAGCCCCCAGGCGTGCGGCGGCTCCCCCGGCTGGCTCCCCCACCGGGTCTCCGGCGTGGACTCCAGCACCGCCTTGGCGCCGCTGGCGTTGATGTCCGGCCGGCGTACCTCGACGCCGTGCCGGCGGGCGTCGTCGACCAGGGTCTGCGGCGAGTAGAAGCCCATCGGCTGGGCGTTGAGCAGGGCGGCCAGGAACGGGCCCGGGTGGTAGCGCTTGAGCCAGGAACTGGCGTACACCAGGTAGGCGAAGCTCATCGCGTGGCTCTCCGGGAAGCCGTAGCTGGCGAAGGCGGTGAGCTTGCGGTAGACGTCGTCGGCCAGTTCGCCGGTGATGCCCCGCTCGGCCATCCCGGCGTAGAGCCGGTCGGCGATCTGCGCCATCCGCTCCACCGAGCGCTTCGCCCCCATCGCCCGGCGCAGCTGGTCGGCCCCGGCCGCGTCGAAGCCGGCCAGGTCGATGGCGAGCTGCATGAGCTGCTCCTGGAACAGTGGCACGCCGAGGGTCTTCTCCAGCGCGTTGCGCATCAGCGGGTGCGGGAACGTCACCGGCTCCTGGCCGTTCTTGCGCCGGATGTACGGGTGCACCGAGCCGCCCTGGATCGGGCCGGGCCGGATCAGCGCCACCTCCACCACCAGGTCGTAGAAGACGCGGGGCCTGAGCCGGGGCAGGGTGGCCATCTGGGCGCGGCTCTCCACCTGGAACACCCCGACCGAGTCGGCCCGGCAGAGCATGTCGTAGACCTCGGGGTCGTCCAGGGTCATGTCGCCCAGGTCCAGGCTCATCCCGATCATGTCGTAGCCGTAGTGCAGCGCGGAGAGCATGCCGAGGCCGAGCAGGTCGAACTTGACCAGCCCGACGGCGGCGCAGTCGTCCTTGTCCCACTGCAGGACGCTGCGGCCGGGCATCCGCCCCCACTCGACCGGGCAGACCTCGATCACCGGCCGGTCGCAGATCACCATGCCGCCGGAGTGGATGCCCAGGTGCCGGGGGAACCTCTGCAGCTCGTTGGCGTACGCCACCACCTGCTCGGGGATGTCCGCCACGTCCACCGTCGCCACCGAGCCCCACCGGTCGATCTGCTTGCTCCAGGCGTCCTGCTGCCCGGGCGAGAAGCCGAACGCCTTGGCCACGTCCCGCACCGCCGACCGGGGCCGGTACGAGATGACGTTGGCGACCTGAGCGGTGTACTCCCGGCCGTACCGGGCGTAGACGTGCTGGATCACCTCCTCCCGGCGGTCGGACTCGATGTCCACGTCGATGTCGGGCGGGCCGTCGCGTTCCGGGGCGAGGAAACGCTCGAAGAGCAGCCGGTGCCGCACCGCGTCCACGTTGGTGATCCGCAGCGCGTAGCAGACCGCCGAGTTGGCCGCCGAGCCCCGGCCCTGGCAGTAGATGTCCTGCTCGCGGCAGAACGTGACGATGTCGTAGACCACCAGGAAGTAGCCGGGGAAGCCGAGGTCGGAGATCATCCGCAGCTCGTGCTCCAGCTGCGCGTACGCCTCCGGGTGCGCCTCGGGCGGGCCGTAGCGTTCCCGGGCGCCGTCCATGGTCAGCCGGCGCAGCCAGCTCATCTCGGTGTGCCCGGGCGGCACCGGGTACGCCGGCAGCTTCGGCGCGACCAGTTGCAGGTCGAAGGCGAGTTCCGCGCCGAACTCGGCGGCCCGGGCCACCGCGCCCGGGTACGCGGCGAACCGCGCCGCCATCTCCGCGCCGCTGCGCAGGTGGGCGGTGCCGGCGGCGGGCAGCCAGCCGTCGATCTCGTCCAGGCTGCGCCGGGCGCGCACCGCCGCCACGGTGGTGGCCAGTCGACGCCGGCCCGGGGTGGCGTAGTGCACGTTGTTCGTGGCGACCGTGGGCAGCCCCGCCGCGTCGGCCAGCTCGACCAGGGCGTCGTTGCGGTCGGCGTCGATCGGGTGGCCGTGGTCGGTCAGCTCCACCGCCACCGTCTCGGCGCCGAAGAGCGCGGTGAGCCGGTCCAGCTCCCGGGCGGCGGCGTCTACGCCCTCGGTGAGCAGGGCGCCGGGCACGTGCCCCTTGCGGCAGCCGGTGAGCACCAGCACGTGGTCGTGCAGCTCCGCCGCGACCTCCTCCAGCTCGCCGTAGACCGGGCGGCCCTTCTCGCCGCCGCGGAGCTGGGCGCGGGAGATGGTGGCGGCCAGCCGGGCGTACCCCTCGTGGCCGTGGGCGAGCACCAGCAGGTGCGACCCGTGCGGGTCGGGCTCGCCGTTCTGCGGGCCGGGCAGCCCGAGGGAGAGCTCCGCGCCGAAGACCGTCGGCAGGTGCAGCGCGCGGGCCGCCTCGGCGAACCGCACCACGCCGTAGAAGCCGTCGTGGTCGGTGACGGCGAGCGCGGTGAGCCCCAGCCGGGCGGCCTCCTCGGCCAGCTCCTCGGGGTGGCTCGCGCCGTCGAGGAAGCTGAAGTTGGTGTGCGCGTGCAGCTCCGCGTAGGGCACCGGGTCGTCCGGGCGGGGCAGCTCGGGCGGCTCGTACTGCTGCCGCTTGCGGCTCCACGCCGGGGAGTCGCCGCCGTCGGCGTCGACCGCGAGCGGGTCCACCACGTGCAGGTGCCGCTCGTCCCGGGACCGCCCCTTGCCGGACCGCCCACCGCGGGGCCGGCCGGAGAGCACCTGTTCCAGCTCCGACCAGGACAGATTCGGGTTGTGGAAGCTCACCGCCCCGCCCCGGCCGCTCGACGCTCAGTCATAGATCGCCTCCACCAGCCACTGGCCGCCCTCGACCGCGAGCAGCAGGGCGGCGCCGTCGGCCAGGCAGACCTGGAACCGGGCCCGGCGCCGGGCCTCGGCCGGTGCCCACCAGCGCTCGTCCACCGGCCAGGGGCCGGCCCAGCCGACGATCTCGGCCGGGCGGCCGGTGCCGACGGCCAGCCGCGCGGGCGCGGCGCTCACCGCCAGCCGGGCGCTGACCACGACCGGCTCACCGGCGGCGTCGTGCACGGTGGCCAGCAGCGGAGCCGGCAGCACCACGGCCGGCGCGGGTGGCGGCAGCCGCCCCGGCCACGGCGGGACAGGTGCCTTCCCACCCGACCGCGCGACACCACCGGCTCGCGCCGCGCCACCTGATCGCGCTGCGCGGGTCGGCTCGCCAGGAAGCCCCGACCCGTCCGGAAGCCCCGGCCCGCCCGGAAACGCCGGCTCGCTCGCCGGTACGGCCGGCAGGGGCGGCTCGCCGGGGCGGGCGGGCAGTCGTTCGTCGCCCCACGGGACCAGGCGTACCTGGTCGGCCGGGGAGCGTCCGCCGCCGAGCACCGGGGTGACCACCGCCTCGGGGCCGAGGATGCCCTGCACCCGGCTCAGCGCGCGGTGCGCCCGCTCCCGCTCCTCGCCGGTCTCCCCCCACAGCCCGGGTTGCAGGCCGGCCTGGGCGAGCACCCCGTCCGGCACCAGCCGCAGCCGGATGATGCCGGCGGTGGGGCGGGCCGGGCGGGCCCCGCCCCGGCCGTTGCTGCCGGAGAGCCAGCCGTCCAACTGCCAGCGCACCCGGTCGGCGATGGCCGCGGCGGTGAGCAGGCCGTCGTGCCGCCAGACCCGGTGCAGCTCCTGGCCGTGCGCGGTGACCGCCTCGATGCCGAGCCGGGTGCAGGCCAGCCCGTACGCGGCGAGCCGCTCGTGCAGCTGCTCGGCCAGCGTCCGGGCGGCGAACGCCGCGGCGTCGACCCGGTCGATCGGCTCGTCGTACTCGGCGGTGACGGTCAGGTCGGCCGGCGGCTGCCGGACCGCGAGCGGCCGGTGGTCCCGGCCGGCGGCGAGCCGGTGGGCCAGCGCCCCGTCGAAGCCGAACCGGGCCAGCACGTCACCGGCGGGCAGCGCGGCGAAGTCCCCGAGGGTACGCACCCCCAGCCGGCGCAGCAGGTCGGTCAGGGCCGGCCGGCCGAGCGCCTCGACGGGCAGGGCGGCCAGGAACTCCGCGGTCCCGCCGGGCGGCACGATGCGCCCGTCCCGGGCGGCCAGCCCGGCGGCGAAGACCCCGTCGGCGACACCCACCTGGCTCTCCACCGCACAGGTCTGGGCGACGTGCTCGACGATCCGCTCGGCCGCCGCCTCCTCCCCGCCGAGGTAGCGGCTCGGCCCCCGGGCGGCCAGCGCGCAGGCGCCGGGGCGGATCACCTCGACCCCGGCGGCCACCTCCTCGACGGCGGCCACCACCGGCTCGAACGCCCGGGCGTCCCGGCCGGGATCGTGGTCGACGACGGTGAGCTGCGGGCAGCGCCCCTGCGCCTCCCGCTTGCGCAGCCCCCGGCGTACGCCCTCGGCGCGGGCCCGCTCGGAGCAGGCGACCACCCGGTTGGCGTGCAGCACCGCGACCGGGTCGGTGGCGGGCACCCCGTCGACGATCTCGGCGGCGAGGACCGGCCAGTCCGGGCACCAGAGCAGCAGGGTCCGCACCGGCGCCCCGGTCATGCGGCCACCTCGCTCCGCTCGGCGGCCGCATGAGGCTCCACTGGGCTGTGCCTGATGATTCGCTCGCTGCGCTCGCTCATGCCGACCCGACCGCGGTGCGGGGCCGGGCGGCCGGGGCGGGCGACGCCACCACCCGGAGCCGGGGCGAGGTGGTGCGGGCGGCGGCACCGGCCGCCCGGGGGATGACCCGGGTCAGCTCGTCGCCGGGCAGCCAGACCTTGATCTCCTTGGGGCGGGCGGCCGCGCCCCGCCCCCGGGCCGAGACGGTCACCTCCCGGCGGCGCAGCCGCCCCCGGCCCGGGCCGAGCCCCTCCCAGACCCCGCGGACCACCTGGAGCGTGACGTCCGCGCCGTCCCACCGGCCGTAGGGGACGAGCACGCTGCCGCGTTGCCGGGCCCGGGCGGCCAGCCGGTTGGCGACGGAGGCGGAGACCGTGGCCGGCACGGCGGTGACCACCACGTCGACCCCGTCGATGAGCGCGGCGACCACGGTGGGCCACTCGGGCCCGGGGTGCGGCACCAGGGCGAGCCGGTCCAGGGCGATCCCGGCCTCGGCCGCCGCGCCGGCCCCGAAGGTGGGCACGCCGACCACGGCGCACCAGGAGCCGGCCCGGGACGCCTCGGCGAGCAGGGCGAGGATCAGCGACGTCCCGCCGCTACGCCGGGGCTGCCCGACGCCGACCGCGATGGTGCTGCCGCGCCGCAGCCCGCGGTTGGGCAGCAGCCCGGTCAGCTCGGGCCGGACGGGCAGCACCCGGTGGCCGCTCGCCGGGTCGGGCGCGCTCGCCGGGCGCACCAACTCGGCCAGCGCGGCGGAACCGACCACCATGCGGCCCGCCATCGGACCTACCCCCTGCCGTGTGTCGCCCACGGGTACGCCCCGTGGTGGTGCTGCTGGATCTCCATGTGCGGCGGACGTCGCCGGACCGGGTACGACGACGTCCGGCCACCCGCCTCCCCGCCGGGTGGCCGGACGTCGCCGGGTCAGGCGGCGGCTGCTCCGGGTCGCGGCGTGGCGTCGGCCCCGCCGAGCCGGAGCGGCCGGTGCAGACCGTCGAGCGCCGGTTGCCGGCCGAGCGCGGCCTCCACCACGGCCACGAACTCCTCGGCGGCGCGGAGCAGGTCGTCGGCCTCCCGGGCGCTGACCACCCGGGGGATGCCGGCCTCGGCGGCGGCCCGCTTGCTCGCCCCGGCGGCGAAGTAGCCGGCCCACTCGTCGAGCTCGGGGGCGACGGTGGAGAGCAGGACCCAGACGCTGGTGATCCGGTTGCGCCGGCCGGGCGCGGGGCGGGCGCGGGCGGCGAGCAGCGCGGCGGCGGCGCGCAGCGCCGCGAGGTGGGCGGCGGCGTACCGGAGGCCGTCGGGGCGGGTCCGGGCGGCCTCGGCCAGCCCGTGGCGGGCCACCGCGAGCAACTGGGCGGGGGTGCGGTGCGGCAGCACGTGCGCGGGCACCGTCGGGGCCTGGGCCGGACTGGTCGGCATGGTCTCTCCTCCGCGTGGGCCGGGGCGGGGCGGCCGCGGGACGGATCGGATCCGCCGGCGGGACGCCCGGAGCGGGCGGTGCGGAGGAAGACGCACCAGGTGGGGGCCGGCCGGGTGTGGACGCTTCCCCACACCACACCCGGCCGGCGTACCGGCGGGTCCGTCGCCCGCCGCCCGGGGGTCGTGGGCGGCGGGCGACGATCCTGCCTGACGGGTCCGGACTCGCGACTGTCCGGAGCCCGGTGCGGTCCGCGGAACCGCACCTCCCCGGGAGCCGGCGCCGCGAAACACCCCTCCCGGGCGTTGGAACGAGCGTACGACCGAATCGAACACTCGTTCTAACTGCCCTGACAGTACACCTCCCCTCCGACGAAAATGCAACGTGTGACGCGCCCGGGCGTGCCGATCACCCGGACCCGGCGCGTCGCCCGGGACACGCGAGAGGCGAGCCGGATTCTCAGCCGGCCCACAGCTTCGGCAAAGGGCGCGTCGAGTTCCCCGGCCCAGAGTGGGCTTCATGAACGTGAGCCGAACCGAAGAAACCCGCCGGTGACCGCCGCCGTCGCCGACCGGCGGACCGGGCGGCGTACCCTGCCGGCGGTCCCCGCCTGGTGGGCCGACGTCGCCGGCACGGCCGCGGTGCTCAGCCTGCTGGTCGTCACCGCCCTCTGGACCGCCGACCGCGGGGTGCAGGAGCTGCTGGGGGGCCTCGCCACCGGCCTCACCTCGCTCGGCCGGCTCGCCGGTCTGGTCAGCGCCGACCTGATGCTCGTCCAGGTGGTGCTGATGGCCCGGGTGCCGCTGATCGAGCGGCGCTTCGGCCAGGACCGGATCGCCCGCTGGCACCGGCTCGCCGGCTTCACCTCGTTCCACCTGCTGCTCGCCCACGTGGCGCTGACCATCATCGGGTACGCCGGCACCGCCCGGCAGGGCGTGCTGGCCGAGACCTGGGACCGCGATGAACCTGACGATGGAACTGGACCGGCGGGCCTGGGTGGTGCAGGTGATGGGGCTGCCGGTGAGCGTGCACCTGCGCGGGCCGGAGGTGCACACCGACGCGGTGGCGGCGCGGGTGGAGCGGGTCTTCGCCGAGCTGGGCGAGGTGGACGCGGTGTTCAGCACGTACCGGCCGGAGAGCGTGCTGGGCCGGCTCGGCGGCGCGCTGCCCGACCCGGCCACCGCCGAGCCGGTGGTGCGCGAGGTGGTGGAGCTCTGCGAGCTGGCCCGCGCCCGCACCGGCGGCTGGTTCGACGCCCGGCGCCTGTCGCTGCCCGGCGGCGGCACCGGCTTCGACCCGTCCGGGCTGGTCAAGGGATGGGCAGTGGAGCGCGCCGCCCGGCACCTCGCCGACCTGCCCGAGCACGACCTCTGCCTCAACGCCGGCGGGGACGTGCTGCTGCGTACCGCGCCGGGCCGGCCGGCCTGGCGGGTCGGGGTGGAGGACCCCGACCACCCCGAGCGGATGCTCGACGTGATCGAGCGGGCGGGCGGCGCCGTCGCCACTTCGGGCACCGCGCGGCGCGGCGCGCACATCCTGGACCCGCGCGCCGGCCGGCCCGCCGCGACCGTCCGGTCGGTCACCGTGGTCGGTCCCGAGCTGCTCTGGGCCGACGTGTACGCCACCGCGGCCGCCGCCCGGGGCACGGACGCACTCGACTGGCTGGCCACCCTGGACGGCTACGAGGCCCTGCTGGTGGAGGCCGCCGGTCGGGTCCGGGCCACCCCGAACTGGCCCGGCTCTCGACCGGCGGCTCCGGCCCGCGCCGGGTAGTCGGGCAGGCCGGCCTCCCCCTCCCGGCTGAACTGCATCCGTCGGACACAGCGTACCCTAGACACAGTTTTGGGTCCGCGACAAGACCGGCCCGGAGGAGGATCATGGACCGGATGAACAGCGGGGCCGTCGACAACCGAAAGCTCTACGAACTGCTGTGGGGCCCGCGGACCCCGCCGCGCCGCGGCCCCCGCCCCACCCTCACCCTCGCCGTGATCGCCCAGGCCGGCATCGCCATCGCCGATGCCGAGGGGTTGGACGGACTCACCATGCATCGGGTGGCCGAGGCGTTGGGCGTCACCAAGATGGCGCTCTACCGGTACGTGCCCGGCAAGGCCGAGCTGGTCGCCCTGATGCTGGAGGCGGCGGTGGGTGAGCCACCCCTGCCGCCCGAGGGCGCCGACTGGCGCGGCCGGCTCGACGACTGGACCCGGCAGATGCTCTGCCGGTTCCGCCGCCACCCGTGGGCCCCTGCGGCCACCTGCGGCCCCCGGCTGCACGGCCCGAACGAGCTGGCCTGGCTGGAACGCGCCGTCGCCGCCCTCACCGGCACCGGGCTGACCGGCGACGAGCAGCTCGACGTCGTGGTGCTCCTGGCCGGGTACGCCGCCAACCTGGCCCAGCACGCGTCGACCACCGTCGACACGCCAAGCCAGCACAGCGAGGCCGGACTCGTCGCGCTGCTGCGCGGCCGTGCGGACCGCTTCCCGTCGCTCGACGCCGCCGTGCGCTCCGCCGCCCACCAGGCCGACGGCGACCAGGCCCTCGACTTCGGGCTCGCCCGCATCCTCGACGGCATCGAGGCGCTGATCACCGCCCGCGCCGCCGGACGGATCCCACCGCGGTCATGACCCGGCCGTCCGGTTCGTCGGGACGGCGACCTCCGTGATCACCGGCGCCGGTCACGGACGTGGCGTGGCCGGGTGAACCGGGCGGCAACCGAACCGGGAGAATGAACGGCATGCAGCCACACCCGAACGTGCAGGCGGTGCAGCGGACGCTCGACGACGCGGACGCCCGCGACGGCTCCGGCGGGCCGAGCCGGGTCCGCCTGCTGCCCGCAGCGGTGCACACCGCCGCGGCGGCCGCCGAGGCGCTCGGCGTCGGCGTCGGCGCCATCGCCAACTCGCTCGTCTTCGACGCGGACGACGCGCCGCTGCTGGTGCTCACCTCGGGCGCGCACCGGGTGGACACCGCCGGGCTGGCCGCGTCCCTCGGGGTAACCCGGCTGCGCCGGGCCAGCCCGGAGTTCGTCAAGCGGCACACCGGTCAGGTGATCGGCGGGGTCGCCCCGGTCGGCCACCCCCGGCCGCTGCGCACCGTGGTCGACACCGCCCTGCGGGCGTACGACGAGGTGTGGGCGGCCGGCGGCGTGCCGCAGGCGGTCTTCCCCACCACGTACGCGGAGCTGCTGCGGATCACCTCCGGCGCCCCCGCCGAAGTGGCGTGAGCGAGCGAACCATCAAGCTCAGCAGCGAGGCGGTTCGCGCCGCCGCGGGGCGAAGCGGGGCGGTGGCGTGAGCCCGCCGGGACTCGTCACGCTGCACGTGTGGCGGATCCACCCGGCCGCGGTGCCCGGTGCGCTGCTCCGGATGGCCGTCCACCCGCCGCGACTGCGCCGGGCCCCCGGCGTCCGGTTCGCCAAGCTGCTCGGCACCGGGACCGGCACCGGCTTCGGCCCCGGCGACGCCGACCCGACCCGGTGGGCCGCGCTGGTGACCTGGGACTCCCCGGCCGCCGCGGCCGGCTTCGACGCCTCCCCGGTGGGCCGGTCCTGGGCCCGGATCGCCCGCTCCTCGGCCCGCCTGGAGCTGCGCCCGTTGACCAGCCGGGGCGCGTGGTCCGGCCGCCGGCCGTTCGGCGAGCCGTCCGGCGGCCCGGTCACCGGGCCGGTGCTGGCGCTGACCCGGGCCCGGCTGCGGGCCCGCCGCGCGGTCACCTTCTGGCGGGCGGTCCCGCCGGTGGCCGCCGCCCTGCACGCCGCGCCCGGGCTGCTCGCCCGGTTCGGCGTCGGCGAGGCCCCGCTGGGCTGGCAGGGCACCGTGAGTGTGTGGCGCGCCCCGGCGGACCTCGTCGCGTTCGCGTACCGTCAGCCCGAGCATCGCGCCGCGATCACGCGTACTCCTGCCGAGGGCTGGTACGCGGAGGAGCTGTTCGCCCGATTCGCCGTCGACGACGTGGTCGGCGACCGCGCGGTGCTGGGGTGGGTCGCCGAGGGCGACCCGGAAACGGCGAGAGGACACGCATGAGGTTGGTGCGCTGGACGCCGGACGATCTGGTCCGGCGGCTGGACGACGTGGTGGCCGTCTACGGCGAGGCGATGGGCTACCGCGCCGACCTGCTGGAGGCCCGGCGCGGCTACATCGCCACCCACGTCCGCCGCCCCGGCTTCCGCGCCGTCGCCAGCCTTACCAGCGAGGGGCACCTGGCCGGCTTCGGGTACGGCTACCTCGGCGCCGCCGGCCAGTGGTGGCACGACCAGGTGCACCGGGCGCTGGACACCGAGGCGCGGCAGCGCTGGCTGCCCCACTGCTTCGAGGTGGTCGAGCTGCACGTCCGCCCGCCCGCGCAGGGGCACGGCCTCGGCGCCGGCCAGCTGCGCGCCCTGCTCACCATGGCGGAGGGGACGACCACCCTGCTGTCCACGCCGGAGGCCGACGAGCAGAAGTCCCGGGCCTGGCGGCTGTACCGGCGGTTCGGCTTCGTCGACATCCTGCGCAACTTCCACTTCCCGGGGGACGAGCGACCGTTCGGCGTGCTCGGCCGGGACCTGCCGCTGCCCCCGCCCGGCCCCGGCGGCGCCCCCGCCCCGGCCGGGCCGTGATCCGGGGCCGGCTGCCCTGGGCGCTGCTGGCCGGCCTGGTCCTCGCCCAGATCGGCTACCCGCTCACCGCCGGCGCCACCCGGGCCGGGCTGACCGTGGCCACCGTCGTGCTCGGATACCTGCTCTCCGTCGGGCACGCGCTGCTCACCCGCGGTACGCGTACCGCGGTCGCGCTGGTCGCGGTGGCCACCGGCGGCGGGTTCGCCGTGGAGGCGCTCGGGGTGGCCACCGGCTTCCCGTTCGGCAGCTACGACTACTCCGGCGAGCTGGGCCCGAAGCTGGCCGGAGTGCCGCTGATCATCCCGCTGGCCTGGACCTGGATGGCCTGGCCGGCCTGGCTCACCGCGGTCCGGCTGACCCGGCCGGCCACCGCGGGCGGGGCGCGTTTCCGCCGCGCCGGCCGGATCGCGCTGGCCTCGGTCGGGCTGGCCGCCTGGGACCTCTTCCTCGACCCGCAGATGGTGGCCGAGGGCTACTGGGTCTGGCGGGAGGTCGGCGCCGCCCTGCCCGGCCTGCCCGGCGTCCCGGCCAGCAACTACCTCGGCTGGCTGCTCTTCGCGCTGCTGCTGGCGGCGGCGCTGCGGCCGCTCGCCGGGCCGGCCGTCGACCGCACCGACGGGCGGGACGCGCCGATGTTCGCGCTCTACCTGTGGACGTACGCCGCCAGCGTGCTGGCGCACGCGGTCTTCCTCCGCCTGCCGGCCTCGGCGGTGTGGGGCGCGGCCGGCATGGGAGTGGCCGCCGTACCGCTGGCGGTGGCGCTGCTGCGGGCCCGCCGTCGCGTCCCCGAGCGCCGGGAGGTGGACGTGGCGGCCCGCCCCGGCGTCGACGCGCCGGCATGAGCGAGCGAAGGGAGCGAATCGGTCAGCTCGGCGTGTGTCCTGGCGTCGCCGACCGTAGGGAGGGGACGACATGAGCGTCGTCGTCGCCCTGGCCGTCGCGGTCGCCGCGCTCACCGCGCACACCTGGGTCAACGCCACCCGCTGGCTGCGCCGCCCCGCCGCCGGCCCGGTCGAGGTGACCGAGGCGGTGGCGGTGCTGCTGCCGCTGCGCGACGAGGCCGACCGGGTGGCGCCGTGCCTGCGCGCGCTGCTCGCCCAGCGCGGGGTGCCCGACCTGCGCATCGTGGTGCTCGACGACAACTCAGACGACGGCACCGCCGACGTGGTCCGCGCGGTGGCCGGCGACGACCCGCGGCTCACCCTGCTCAGCGGGGCCGCCCCGCCGCCGGGCTGGCTGGGCAAGCCGCACGCCTGCTGGCAGCTCGCCACCCGGGCCGGCCCGGCCCCGGCGGTGCTGGCCTTCGTCGACGCCGACGTGGTGCTCACCCCGTACGCGGTCGCGGCGGCGGTGACCGAGCTGCGCGAGGCGGGCGCGACGCTGCTGTCGGCGTACCCCCGGATCGTGGTGCGGACGGCGGCCGACCGGCTGGTGCAGCCGCTGCTGCAGTGGTTGTGGCTGACCTTCCTGCCGCTGCGCGCGATGGAACGCTCGCCGCGGCCGTCGCTGGCCGCGGCGGGCGGCCAGTTCCTGGTGGTGGACCGGGCCGGCTACCTGCGGGCCGGCGGGCACGCGGCGGTCGCCGACCGGGTCCTGGAGGACATCGAGCTGGCCCGGGCGGTGAAGCGAGCGGGCGGGCGGATCGCCCTGGCCGACGGCTCCCGGCTGGCAGCCTGCCGGATGTACGAGAACTGGCCGCAGTTGCGCGACGGCTACACCAAGTCGCTCTGGGCCTCCTTCGGGCACCCCGGTGCCGCCGTGCTGGTGGTGGCGCTGCTGCTCCTGCTCTGGACCGCGCCCCCGCTGATCGCGGTGGGCACGCTGGCGGCCGGCGCGCCGGCGGTCGCCGGGCTCGCGTTCCTGGCCTACCTGCTGGGCGTCGCCGGGCGGGTGGTCACGGCGCGGGCCACCGGCGGGCGGGCCTGGCCCGACGCGCTGACACACCCCGTGTCGGTCGTGGTCCTCGGTTGGCTGACCCTGCGGTCGTACCATCTGCGGAAGCGACGCCGGCTCACCTGGCGGGGTCGCCCGGTCGGCTAGGGGGGCGCGGCATGGCGCGGATCGTGGTCATCGGCGCCGGGGTCGGCGGGCTGGCCGCCGCCGCTCGGCTGGCGGTCACCGGGCACGAGGTCACCGTCTTCGAGCGCGCCGACACGGTCGGCGGCAAGCTCGGCCGGTACGTCCACGACGCCCCGGAGGGGTCGTACCGCTTCGACACCGGGCCGAGCCTGGTCACCCTGCCGCAGGTCTTCCACGACCTGTTCGAGGCGACCGGCGCGAAGCTCGACGAGTACCTGGACCTGGTGCCGCTGGACCCGATCGTCCGGCACGTCTTCCCCGGCGGCGGTCCCACGCTGGACTCGTGCGCCGACCCGGCCGAGTTCGCCGCTCGGATCGGCGCGGCGTTCGGGGACCGGGCCGCCGCGGACTGGCAGCGGCTCTGGCGGCGGGCCACCCGGGTCTGGACGGCGTCGCACCGGGACGTCCTGCGCCGCACCGTCGACTCCCCCCGGGACCTGGCCGCGCTGGCCTGGCGGCTCGGCGACCTGGCCGCGATCGGCCCCGGCCGCTCCCTGCGCGGCGTCGGCCGCCGCCACCTGTCCGACCCGCGGCTGCGGATGCTGCTCGACCGCTACGCCACCTACACCGGCGCCGACCCGCGCCGCGCCCCGGCCGCGCTGGTCGCCGTCCCCTACGCCGAGCTGGCGTACGGCGGCTGGTACCTGCGCGGTGGGCTGGGCAGCCTCGCCGACGCGCTGCTGTCGCGCTGCCTGGACCTCGGGGTGGTGGTGCGGACCGGGACCGCGGTCACCCGGATCGACGCGGCCGGTGGCCGGGTGCACGGGGTACGCCTCGCCGGCGGCACCGCCGGAGTCCCCGCCGACGTGGTGGTGGCCAACGTGGACGCGCTCACCCTCTACCGGGACCTGCTGCCCACCCCGCGCCGGCTGGCCGGGCTCACCGACCGCAGCCTGGCCGGCTTCGTCCTGCTGCTCGGCGTCCGCGGCGACTCCGGGCTGGCGCACCACACCGTCTTCTTCCCCCGCGACACTGACGCCGAGTTCGACGCGGTCTTCGGCGCCCCGGGGCGGGGGGTGCGGGCCCGGCCGGCCCTCGACCCGACGGTCTTCGTCACCGTGGCCGACGATCCCACCGTCCGCCCGGCCGGGCACGAGGCGTGGTTCGTGCTGGTCAACGCCGCGCGCCACGGCACCGCCGCGGGCGCGGTCGACTGGCGGCGACCGGGGCTGGCCGAGGCGTACGCCGACCGGATCCTCGACGTGCTCGCCGAGCGGGGCGTGGACGTCCGGGACCGGCTGGTGTTCCGCGAGATCCGTACGCCGGCCGACCTGGACGCGGCCACCGGCGCACCGGGCGGGGCGATCTACGGCACGGCGGGTGGCCTGCTGCGCCCGGCCAACCGGGGCCCGGCGCACGGGCTCTGGCTGGTCGGCGGCTCCAGCCACCCCGGGGGCGGGCTCCCGATGGTCACCCTGTCGGCCCAGATCGTCGCCGACGAGATCGGCCCGGCCTGGGCGTGAGGACCCCGGTCAACGGCCCGGGGTTCGGGTGGGCTGCTCGGCGGGTCGGTCGGCGTCGATCAGCGCGCGACGGACGGCGGCGAGGAGCTGCCCGAGGCCGTAGCCGGCCAGCAGCACCCAGACCGTGGTGACCATGGTGCTGGTGCCGGCGGTCACGTCGGTGTCGAGCAACCCGGTGAGCCCGGCGACCACCAGCCCGACCAGGGCCACGCACACCCGGGTGGGGCGCTCCCCCACGGTCACCACGCCGACCTCCCGCATCCCGGCGGCGATCGCCCGGGCCCGGACGTACTCGTGCAGCCAGGACAGGCCGCCGGCCGCGGCGACCAGCGCGCCCGGCGCACCGAGCAGCCAGAACGCGGTCAGCCAGGCGGCCTCACCGAGCCGGTCGGCGACCGAGTCGTAGACGTAGCCGAGCCGGGTGTTGCGGTTGGTGACCACCGCGACCGCGCCGTCGACGCTGTCCGCCACCGCGGCGAGCAGCACGAGCAGTGCGCCGAGGAACGGCCCGTCGCCCGGCCGCCCGACCAGCAGCGGCACGCCGACGCAGAGCAGCACCCCGACCACGGTCACCGGGGTCGGGCCGACCCGCAGCCGGCCCAGGATGTAACCCACGTGGTAGGAGAACCGCAGCCAGGCGCGGACCACCGGCGCGGCGGCGCGGGGGTCGAACCCGCCGTGCAGCCGCGCCCACGCGGCCGCGTACTGGTCCCAGTTCAGCTGTGTGCCCACCACGGAATCAACCGTAGAAGGGCGGTGCGGGTGGCGTGGGCCCGCTGGTCACACCCGCGCGGCGGTCTGGAGATGCTGCCAGACCTCGCGGGTGGCGGTGGACCGGTTGAGGGTGATGAAGTGGATCCCCGGCACGCCCTCGTCCAGCAGCCTCGCGCACATCTCGCTGGCCTGCTCGATGCCGAGCCGGCGGACCGCCTCCGGGTCGTCGGCCACCCGCGCGAACCGCTCCGCCAGGGCCGGCGGGAACGGCGCGCCGGAGAGCTGGACGGACCGCTCGATGGTGCCCAGCTGGGTCACCGGCATCACGCCCGCCAGGATCGGGGTGTCGCAGCCGGCGGCCGCCACCCGGTCCCGCAGCCGCAGGTAGTCGTCGGCGTCGAAGAACATCTGGGTGATGGCGAACTCGGCCCCCGCCTGGCACTTGCGGACGAAGTACCTCGTGTCGCTGGCCACGTCGGGTGAGCGCGGGTGCTTGTACGGGAAGGCGGCCACCCCGACGCTGAAGTCACCGGCGTCGCGGACCAGCCGGACCAGCTCCTCGGCGTACCGCACGCCCTCCGGGTGCCGGACCCACTCGCCGCCCGGGTTGCCCGGCGGGTCGCCCCGCACGGCCAGCACGTTGCGTACGCCGACGGAGGCCAGCCGGCCGATGACGTGCCGCAGCTCGGCGACCGAGTGGTTCACCGCGGTCAGGTGCGCCATCGGCAGCAGGGTGGTGTCGGTGGCGATCCGCTCGGTCACCGCGACCGTGGTGTCCCGGGTCGAGCCGCCCGCGCCGTAGGTGATCGAGACGAACGAGGGGCGCAGCGACTCCAGCTCACGGATGGCCTGCCAGAGCAGGCGCTCCCCCTGCGGGGTCTTGGGCGGGAAGAACTCGAACGAGAAGGTCGGCTGGCCGTCGCGGATCAGCTCCCCGATGGCCGGCTGAGGGTTCGGGAGGACCGAGGGAAGACCGAGCGCCACGTCCCGACTGTAACCGGCCCGTCCCGTCGTACCCAGGGTCTTCCCAGCCCGCGAGCGGAGCCGGGCAAAGCGTCGCACCCTGGGAGTAAAAAGGGGCAGCGCGGAGGGAGCCGGCCGGTAGCCGGTCCCCCGGGGCCCGCGCGGGGGTCAGCACGACCGGCGGCGCGCCGGGCCGGCACTGCCGGGCGTCCGCGTCGCACCGCGCCGATGCCCTCGGAGGACCGATGATCCCCGTCCCGCCACCCGGCCCGCGCCTGTTCGGGCCGCTCCTGGCCGAGCTGCGGTCAGCACGCGGCTGGAGCCAGCAGCGGGTCGCCGCCGAGCTCTGCGCCGCGTCCGGCGTGCCGACCCTGACGAGACACGAGGTCTCCCGGTGGGAACGGCAGCGCCGGCTGCCCGGCGACTTCTGGCTGGGCTGGCTCGCCGTGGTCCTCGGGGTGCCGGGCGAGCTGCTCGCCGAGGCCGCTGCGCACAGCCGACGGCTCGGCGCCGTGCCGGCGGCGGTCGACCGGGCCGGTTCCCGGGCGCGGTTGGCTCTGCTCACCCTGGCGCACCGCTGGGCGGCCGACCCGACCGGGGCGGCGCTGAGCGGTCCGCTCGCCGGCCACGCCCTGACCGGGCCGGCCGGCGGGGGGTCGCACCCCGACCGGGAGCCCGCCGGAGCTGCTCCGGACCTGGTGGCGGGCGAGCCGCCCCTGGCCGGGGTGACGGGCGGGCCGGCCGGCCCGGTGCCGGGCCGGCCGGCGGCGCCCGCCGGCGGCGACCTGGCCGAGCTGCGACGCTGGGACGACCTGCTGGGCGGGGCGGACCTGGCCGGCCACGGCGCCCAGCGGCTGCGCCGCACGGCCCGCGCGTTCACCGTCGCCGGGCCCGCCGGCCGCCGCCGGCTGCTGCCCGGGCTGGCCGAGTCGGCCCAGCTCGCGGGCTGGCTCGCGGCCGACGCCGGGGACCTGACCGGCGGCCTGGACGGCTACCGGCTGGCGCTGCGGGCGGCGGTGGCGGCCGGCGACCCCGCGTTCGCCGGGCACGTCCTCGGGTCGGCCAGCCACCTGCTGGCCGGCGCCGGGGACCCGGTGGGCGCGCTGACCCTGGCCCGGATCGGCTACGCCGGCGCCCGCGACGCCGCCTCCCCCGGGCTGCGGGCGCTGCTGCTGCACCGGGTGGCGTTCGCCGCCGCGCTGGCCGGCCGGCCGCGCGCCGCCCGGCCGGCCCTCGACGCCGCCGACCGGACCGGCGGGCCCGCGCCGGGCCGGGAACCGCCGTGGCTGTACTGGCTCGACGAGGCCGAGCTGGCCGCGCTGACCGGCCGCACCCTGGTCGCGCTGGGCCGTCCGGGGGCCGCCGTGCCGCTGCTCGGGCCGGCGGCGCGCGGGCGGGACCGGCCGCGCCGCGCCGCGGTCTACGGCGGCTGGCTGGCCCGGGGCTACCTCCAGCTCGGCGAGGTGGCGGGGGCGTGCGCGGTGGCCGGCGAGGCGCTGCTCGACGCCGTCCGGTCCGGCTCGCCCCGGGCGGTCGGCCAGCTCACCGAGGTACGCCGGCGGCTGGTCGCGCACCGCGACGAGCCGGCGGCCCGACGGTACGCGGGTCTGCTCGCGGCGGCCCGCCCGTACCTGCCGGTCGGCGCGGCGGGCGGGCCCGGGGCGGCGGGATCCCGTCGACCCCCGTCGAACCCCCGCCATGGCGGCACGACGCGATCGGCGGGGACCGGCTAGCGTTCACGCGTGACCCACGCTGCTCCCGTATCCCCCGTCGACCGCGCCGGCCTGCGCCAGCGGATCGACAAGGCCCTCACCGAGTTCCTCGCCGGCCAGCGCGGCTGGCTGACCGCGGTCGACGACGGCCTGGTGCCGGTCGCCGAGGCGATCGAGGCGTTCGTGCTGAGAGGCGGGAAGCGGCTGCGTCCGGCCTTCGCGTACTGGGGCTACCGGGGGGCCGGCGGGCTCGACTCCGACCAGGTGGTGGCAGCCCTGGCCGCGCTGGAGTTCGTGCAGGCCAGCGCCCTGATCCACGACGACCTGATGGACCGCTCGGACACCCGGCGCGGTGAGCCGGCCGTGCACCGGCGGTTCGCGGCCCGGCACCGGGCGGCCGGCTGGAGCGGCGACCCGGACGGCTTCGGTGACGCGGCCGCGATCCTCCTGGGCGACCTCTGCCTGGTCTGGTCGGACGAGCTGCTGCACGCCGCCGGCCTCGACCCGCGTACGGTGGCCCGGGCCCGGCCGGTCTTCGACGAGATGCGCACCGAGGTGACCGTCGGGCAGTACCTCGACGTGCTGACCCAGGCCACCGGGGACACCTCGCGGGAGCGGGCCGGCAAGGTGGCCCGCTACAAGTCGGCGAAGTACACGGTCGAGCGGCCGCTGCTGCTGGGCGCCGCGCTGGCCGACGCCCCGGCCGAGGTGCACGCGGCGTACTCGCAGTACGGGCTGCCGCTGGGCGAGGCGTTCCAGCTGCGCGACGACGTGCTGGGGGTCTTCGGGGATCCGGGGCGCACCGGCAAGCCGGCCGGCGACGACCTGCGCGAGGGCAAGCGGACGTATCTGGTGGCGGCGGCCCTGGAGGCGGTCGACGACGCGGGCCGGGAGCTGCTGCTCGGCGGGCTCGGCGATCCGGGGCTGGACGCCGCCGGGGTGACCCGGCTGCGCGAGCTGATCACGGCGAGCGGGGCGCTGGAGCGTACCGAGCGGCGGATCGCCGCGCTGACCGAGAGCGCGCTGGCCGCCCTCGCCACGGTCGACCTGGACACCGAGGCCCGCCAGGCCCTGGTCGACCTGGCCATCGCCGCCACCCGCCGCACCGACTGACCCCACCCCCACCCCACCTCCGTCCGTTGATCATGAGGTTGGCGGCTGAGTTGATCGCAGAAACTGCCGTCAAGCTCATGATCAACGGGCGGACCCGGGGGGTGGGGTGGGTGGGGTTAGAAGCCGAGGGCTTGGGCGCGGCGTTTGACCTCGCGGGCCTGGTCGCCGCCGAGGGCGGCGGCCGGCGTGCCGGGGAGGGTGGGGTCCTCCTCGTAGAGCCAGCGCAACGCCGCCTCGTCGTCGTACCCCGCGTCGGCGAGCAGGTTGAGCACGCCGGGCAGGTGCTTGAGCACGGTGCGGTTGGCCACCAGGTCGGCCGGGACGCGGCGGACGCCGTCGCGGCGGACCGCGATCAACTCCCGGTCGCGGATCAGCTGGTGCACCTTGCTGATCGACAGGTCGAGGCGCTCGGCCACGTCCGGCAGGGTCAGCCAGCCGGCCGGGTCGGTCGGTCCGGGCAGGTCGGCGCCGGCGGCGGCGGGTACGGATTCGGTCACCCGACCACCCTGCCACGTGCCGGGGCGGCCCGGGCGGCGGCACCCCCGTCCGGCGCTTCCGGACGCGGCGCGACCAGGCCGGACACGCGCGGCGGGACCATCGTCGGCCCTCGGCTGTAGCATCCTGTTCAACCTTCACCCTCCTGACACATAGACTGCCTGCCGATGGACACACAGGTCGCCGACACGTTGCTGGGCTCGCTGATCGACGGGCGCTACCGCATTCGCGGTCGCGTGGCCCGTGGCGGCATGGCTACCGTGTACACCGCCACCGACGAGCGCCTGGAGCGCACCGTGGCGGTCAAGATCATTCACCCGACCCAGGCCCCCGAGGCCCGGGCCCGGATGGCCGGCTTCGTGGAGCGGTTCACCGACGAGGCGAAGACGATCGCCCGGCTCACTCACCCGAACGTGGTCGCGGTCTACGACCAGGGCACCCACGCCGGCCTCCCCTACCTGGTGATGGAGTACGTCCGGGGCCGCACCCTGCGCGACGTCCTCGCCGAGCGGCGCCGGCTCAACCCGGACGAGGCCCTGGCGATCGCCGAGCAGATGCTCGCCGCGATCGCCGCCGCGCACCGTGCCGGCCTGGTGCACCGCGACGTCAAGCCGGAGAACGTGCTGGTCGCCGAGGCGCCCACCGGCGGCACCGGCAACCTGGTGGACAGCGTGGTCAAGGTGGCCGACTTCGGGCTGGCCCGCGCGGTCGAGGCGAGCGCCGAGGAGAACGGCAACCAGCTCATGGCCACGGTGGCGTACGTGGCCCCGGAGCTGGTCACCGAGGGCCACGCAGACCCACGCACCGACGTCTACTCCGCCGGCATCGTGCTGTTCGAGATGCTCACCGGCCGGGTGCCGTACGACGGCGACCGCCCGGTGGACGTCGCCTGGCAGCACGTCGACCGGGACGTACCGCCGCCGTCGACGCTGGTCCCGAGCCTGCCGAAGGTCCTCGACGACCTGGTCGGCCGGGCCACCCGGCGCGACCCGGGCGCCCGCCCCACCGACGCCGGCGCGCTGCTGGCCGAGGTGCAGGTGGCCCGGGACGGCCTGGGCAACGCCCACACCGCGGTGCTGCGGCAGGTGAGCGACGAGAACCCGATGGCGCAGCCGACCATGGTGGTGGCGGCGGTCCGCCCGGCCGAGCGTCCCGCCTGGGCCCGACTGCCGGAGGGGGGCGGGCAGCGCCCGCACCGCCACTGGTCCGCCGACAACGACCCGGGCTCCGGGCTGGCTGGGCTGCGTACCCGGATCATGGGCTCGCCCCGGGGCCGGCTGGCGGTCGCCGCGGCGGCCGTGGTGCTCGGCCTGGTGGCCGCTCTCGGCGGCTGGTGGTTCGGGGTGGGGCGCTACACGGTCGCCCCGCAGCTGGTGAGCCTCACCAAGGCCGAGGCGGAGGCGCGGGCCGCCCGGGGCGGCTTCACCCTCGATTACGCCGACCCCCGCTACGACGAGAAGGTGCCGAAGGACAGCGTGCTGGGGCAGAACCCGGGCTCCGCGGCCCGGATCCTCAAGGGCGGCAAGATCACGCTGACTCTGTCGCTCGGTCCGGAGCAGTTGCCGGTGCCGGACGTGGTGGGCAAGGACTTCGAGCTGGCCCAGGCCGAGCTGACCGACGCCAAGCTGGTGGTGGTCAAGGGCTCCGCCCGGTACGACGACGAACTGCCCGCCGGGGTGGTGATGGCCACCGATCCGAAGGTGGGCACGGTGGTCAAGCCGGGCACGAAGGTGACGGTGGTGCTGAGCAAGGGCCGCGCCCCGGTCACCGTGCCGAACCTGGTGGGCAAGAACCTCAACGACGCCCGGGGCATCCTCGCCCAGCTCGGGCTGACCCCGGTGGAGTCGTACAAGGACTCGGACAAGCCGAAGGACGAGATCCTCGGCCAGAGTCCGGCCGACGGCACCGGGGTGGAGAAGGGCGCCCAGGTCAAGCTGGAGATCAGCAAGGGGCCGCCGCAGGTGATCGTGCCCCGGGTGATCGACCTGCCGTGCGATCAGGCCAAGCAGGTGCTGGAGAGCCAGGGCTTCCCGGCCAACATCCAGGTCAACCCCGCAGGGGTGGCCCGCTTCCAGAACCCGGGCGAGAACACGCCGGTGCCGCCGGGCACCCCGGTCACGGTGACCTGCCTGTGAGCGCGAGGAGTGAGCCGGGTTTGCGAGCCCCGCAGTCGCGGAGCGCGCGGCGGCGGGTCGGCTCGCACACCCCCACCTCAGGCGGCCTGGCGAAGGCGGCGCTGCCGTACGTCGACGCGGCCGGCGCCGAGGTGGTGCAGGTCTACGTCTCCAACTCGCGGGGCTGGGCCCTGCCGGCGGGCGACCCGGCGCAGGACGCGCTGTTCCGGGACGGTTGCGGCGAGCGCGGGGTACCGGTCTTCATCCACGCGTCGCTCCTGGTCAACCTGGGCTCCCCCACCCCGGCCACCGTCGAACGGTCGGCCCAGACCCTGGCGCACGCGCTGCGCCGGGGCCGGGCGATCGGTGCCGAGGGCGTGGTGTTCCACGCCGGCAGCGCGGTGGACGCGGGGTACGCCGAGGCGGCGATGCGCCAGGTACGCGAGGCGCTGCTGCCGCTGCTCGACGAGGCGGCGGCGAGCGGCGGGCCGATGCTGCTGGTCGAGCCGAGCGCCGGGGGCGGCCGGTCGCTGGCCTCCCGGGTGGAGCACCTGGGCCCCTACCTGGACGCGGTGGACCGCCACCCGATGATGGGGGTCTGCTTCGACACCTGCCACGCCTGGGCCGCGGGGCACGACCTGGCCGTCGAGGGCGGGATGACCGCCACGCTGGACGCCCTGGTCGCCGCCGTGGGGGCGGATCGGCTGAAGCTGGTGCACGCGAACGACTCGAAGGATCTGTGCGGCTCGACCCGGGACCGGCACGAGAACATCGGCAAGGGCACCATCGGTGAGCCGGCGTTCGCCGAGCTGATGCGCCACCCGGCCACCGCCGGCATCCCGGTCGTGGTGGAGACCCCGACGGAGAAGCACGTCGGCCACGCCGCCGACATCGCCACCCTCACCCGCCTCCACCCCTAAACCACCCCCTCCCCCGCGCCCCGCTCAACCCGCGTTGGTCAAGGAGTTTGCATCGGAATCCGCGCCGCCGGCGACGCAAACTCCTTGATCAACACTCTGAGGCGGGGGTGGGGTGGGGTTAGGCGCGGAGGATTTGGGTTAGGGCCTCGGCGGCGCGGTCGACGGCGGCGTCGGTGACGTCCAGGTGGGTGACCAGGCGGGCGGTACGCGGGCCGAGCACCGAGACCAGCACACCCGCCGCCCGGGCGGCGGCCGCGAGGGCCTTCGCGTCGAGCGGGTGCTTGGTCAGGTCGAGCGGGACGATGTTGGTCCGCACCGGCATGGCGAGCACGCCGTACGGGGCGACGGCCTCGGCCAGCCGGGCGGCCTTGGCGTGGTCCTCGGCGAGCCGCCCGACGTGGTGGGCCAGCGCGTACCGGCCGGCGGCGGCGAGGATGCCGACCTGCCGCATGCCGCCGCCCATCCGCTTGCGGATCCACCGGGCCCGTTCGATCTTCTCGGCGCTGCCCAGCACCAGCGAGCCGACCGGCGCGCCGAGGCCCTTGGAGAGGCAGACGGACAGGGTGTCGAAGAGGGCGCCGTACTCCGCCAGCGGCACCTCGTCGGCGACGTGCGCGTGCCAGATCCGGGCGCCGTCACAGTGCAGCGCCAGCCCGTGGTCGTCGGCCACCCGGCGCAGCTCACGCAGGGTGGCGAGGGGGATCACCCCGCCGCCGCCCCGGTTGTGGGTCTGCTCGACGGCGATCGCCCGGGTCGGCACCGCGAAGTAGCCGTCGGGCCGGACCATCCCGGCCACCACGTCCGGGTCGATCTCCGCGCCGACCGCCGGCCAGGTCCGCGACGAGATTCCGCCGTACGCGGCCGCCGCGCCGATCTCGTACGTGACCACGTGCGCGTCGGCGTCGCAGAGCAGCTCCTCACCGGGCGGCACGACGAGCTGGAGCGCGATCTGGTTGGCCATCGAGCCGCTCGGGGCGAACAGTGCGGCCTCGTGCCCGAAACGGGCGGCCACCTCGGCCTCGAGCGCGGCGACGGTGGGGTCCTCGCCGTACACGTCGTCGCCGACCTCGGCGGTGGCCATCGCCTCCCGCATCCCGGCGGTGGGCCGGGTCACCGTGTCGGATCGTAGATCAACAAGCTCAGCCACAGTCATCCTTTCGGCTGCCGACCGCGGGGCTCGCAAGCCCACTCCGCGCGTCAGCCACGAAGCATCTCCGCCACCAGGAAGGCCAGCTCCAGCGACTGCTGGGTGTTCAGTCGCGGGTCGCAGGCGGTCTCGTACCGATCGGGCAGGTCGAGGTCCTCGATGCCCTGGGCGCCGCCCAGGCACTCGGTGACGTCCTCGCCGGTCAGCTCGACGTGCAGGCCGCCCGGGTGGGTTTCCAGGCTGCGGTGCACCTCGAAGTAGCCGAGCACCTCGTCGACGATCCGGTCGAAGTGCCGGGTCTTGTAGCCGTTCGAGGACTCGTGGGTGTTGCCGTGCATCGGGTCGCACTGCCAGACGACCTTGGCCCCGGCCGCGGTGACCTTGGCGACGATCGGCGGCAGGGTGTCCCGGACTCGGTGGTTGCCCATCCGGCTGATCAGGGTGAGCCGGCCGGGGATGTTGTCCGGGTTGAGCTTCTCGCAGAGCTCGATGGCCTCGTCCGGGGTGGTGGTCGGGCCCAGCTTCACGCCGATCGGGTTGGCGATCCGGGAGATGAAGTCGAGGTGCGCCCCGTCGATCTGCCGGGTCCGCTCGCCGATCCACAGGAAGTGCCCGGACAGGCCGTACGCCCGGTTGCCGGAGATCCGGGTGAGCGCCCGGTCGTACTCCAGCGCCAGGGCCTCGTGGGAGCAGTAGAGGGTGACCGTACGCAGCGCCTCGTCGTCGGTCATCCCGCAGGCCCGGATGAAGGCCAGCGCCCGGTCGATCTCCCGGGCGATCGCCTCGTAGCGCTCGCCGGCCGGCGACTGCTTGACGAAGTCCTTGTTCCAGTCGTGCACCGCGTGCAGGTCGGCGAGCCCGCCGGCCAGGTACGCCCGGAGCATGTTCATCGCGGCCGCCGAGTTGGCGTATGCCCGGATCATGCGCTGCGGGTCGGCGACCCGGGCCTCCGGCGTGGCCTCCAGCGAGTTGATCATGTCCCCGCGGTACGCCGGCAGGCCACGCGCGTCGGTCGGCAGCGACCGGGGCTTGGTGTACTGCCCGGCGACCCGGGCCACCTTGACCACCGGGAGCGACGCGCCGTATGTCAGCACGATCGCCATCTGGAGCAGGGTGCGGGCGTTGGCCAGCAGGTGGCTCTCGGTGTTGTCGGCGAAGGTCTCGGCGCAGTCACCGCCCTGGAGCAGGAACGCCTTGCCCTCGCAGACCAGCGCGAGGCGCTGCCGGAGTTGGTCGACCTCGTACGGCGCGACCACCGAGGGCACCGTGTCGAGGACCTTGCAGACCTCGGCGACCTGGGCCGGGTCCGGCCACGGCGGAGTCTGGGCCCGCGGCAGCTCCCGCCAGCGGTCCAGGCCGAGGGCCGCGTCCTCGGCGGAGTCGGCGGTCGGGCGGCTGGTCTGGAGTCCCGGGCTGCCCACCGCCGGGTGGGTCAGCTGATGCCACTCATGGCGCATGAGAGAAAGCGTACGGCGACCGCCGGGGTGACCCGCCGCCGAGGGGGACGGTTCCGGCAGTTGGGAGATCACCGCCACACTCCGGCGGGCCGCAGGTCAGCCAGGCGGGCGGGTCAGGGGGTGATCGACGGTTCCGGGGTGTGGCCGCCCGGGGCCTCGCCGGAGATGCACCAGTCCGCGCCGCTGCGGGTGACCGTGAACAGCAGCGCCCGGGTGGCCTTGCGGGAGCCGACGGCGACGGTGACGGAGGTGCTGACCTCCTGGCCGTTCGGCCCGGACCGGACGTCGGTGATGGTGGCCTGCGGCACGGTGAAGTGGTCGGCGAAGTCGCCGTTGGGACCCGTCGCGGCGGCGTCGAAGGCGGCCTGCACGGGGGCGCAGAACTGGCTGCGGCCGGCGTCGACGTCCTTGCCCGCCATCGCGTCGAGGTATGCCTGCACCCGCTCGCGGCTCTTGGCCGCCGCCTCCTCGGCCGGTGCCCGCTGCGGCCCGCCGTCGGAGGCGGCCCCGGGCCCGTCGTCCCCGCCGAGGCCGCAGCCGGTCAGGGCCAGCGGCAGGAGCGCGAGCAGCACCACCCCGGTCGCCACCCTCGGGTGCGTCAGGCCCATCGGTCCCTCCCATCGGCGCGGGCATCGGAAGATGCCGAGCGGCGAGTGTGCCACATCGACCTTCCCGCCTGTCGAACCGTCGTACGGAATGTCGGTCACGTCCCTGGCGACGCGGCGCGCGGCCGTTCCATCTTGCCTCGACCACCCCGGTCAGCCGGTCCGGCGCGCGGGCGGCTCGGCGGGGCTGGACAGCCGGGCGGGGAGGGGCCGGTAGGGCCCCTCCCCGCCGGGTGGGTGATGCGTCGGCCCTCGGCTCAGCCGAGGCCGCCCTTGATGGCGCCGATCAGCTCGCCGTTGCTGGTGTCACCGGAGAGCTCCCAGAAGAACGCGCCACCGAGGCCCTGGTTCTTCGCGTAGGTCATCTTGCCGCCGATGGTGGACGGGGTGTCGTAGCTCCACCAGTTGCTGCCGCACTTGGCGTACGCCGTGCCGCCCACGGTGCCGGTCGCCGGGCAACTGTTCTTGAGCACCTTGTAGTCCTCGATGCCCTGCTCATAGGTGCCGGGCGCCGGGCCGGTGGCGGTGCCGCCCGGGGCGGACTGGGTCACCCCGGTCCAGCCCCGGCCGTAGAAGCCGACGCCGAGCAGCAGCTTGTCGGACAGGACCCCCTTGCCCTTGAGCTTCTGGATCGCCGCGTCCGCCCAGAAGCCCTGCTGCGGGATGCCGGCGTACGAGTAGAGCGGGGAGTGCGGGGCGGTGGGCCCCTGGGCGTTGAACGCGCCGAAGTAGTCGTAGGTCATCGGCATCAGCCAGTTGAGCTGCGGCGCGGCGCCGGCGTAGTCGGCCGCGTCGATCTTGCCGCCGCTGCTGCCGTCGGCGGTGATCGCCGCGGTGACCAGGAAGTTGGCGCCGAACTTGCTGCGCAGCGCGCTGACCACGTTCTTGAAGGCGTTCGGGCCGCTGCTGTCGCACTGCAGGCCGCAGGCGTTCGGGTACTCCCAGTCGACGTCGATGCCGTCGAAGACGTCCGCCCAGCGCGGGTCCTTGACCAGGGCGTAGCACGAGTCGGCGAACGCGGCCGGGTTCTGCGCGGCCTGGGTGAAGCCGGCCGACCAGGTCCAGCCGCCGAAGGACCAGAGCACCTTGAGGTTCGGGTACATCCGCTTCAGCTTGCGGAGCTGGTTGAAGCTGCCGCGCAGCGGCTGGTCCCAGGTGTCGGCCACGCCGTCCACGCTGTCCGCCGCGGTGTACGCCTTGTCGTAGTCGGCATAGCTGTCGCCGATGCTGCACCGACCGCCGCTGGTGTTGCCGAACGCGTACAGGATGTGGGTCAGCTTGGCCGCCGACCCGCTGGTGTGGATGTTCTTGACGTGGTAGTTGCGGGCGTAGACGCCCCACTCGGCGAAGTAGCCGACGACCTTCTTGCCCCCGGTCGGCGGCGGGGTCGTGGGCGGCGGGGTGGTCGGTGGCGGAGTGGTCGGCGGAGCCGTGGTGGGCGGGGTGGTCGTCGGCGGGGTCGTGGTGGGCGGCGGGGTGCCGCCGGCGCAGGAGGCGCCGTTGACGGTGCAGTTGAGCGGCGCCTTGTACGCCCCGGTGCCGTTGTAGCCCCAGCTGAAGCTGGCCCCGGGGGCGAGCGGGCCGGCCCAGCTCTTCTTCACCGCGACGTAGTGGTTGCCGCTGCTGGTGACGTCGGCATCCCAGAAGGTGCTGATGGTGGTGCCCGCGGGCAGGTCGAACTCGATGCGCCAGGTGTCCACGCTGGCGCTGGTGCCATTGGTGACGGTCACCTTCGTCTCGTGACCGGTCCCCCAGTCCTGCACCTTGGCGAAGGTGGCGGTCACGCTGCCCGCGGCGGACGCGGTCGCCATCGGTACCGCCGCGACCGCCAGCGCGACCACGGCACCGGTGGCCCAGAGGGCCCGGCGGAGCGATCTCTTCATACGGCGTCTCCCTAAACAGTTAGGAAACTTTCCAGATTGATGCTGAGACGCTACTCACGCGTCATCACTTCGTCAAGATGTAGATGCATCGATTTCCTATGTCCGCGCCGACCGGTCCCGGCGGGCGCGTAGCCTCGCCACATGACCGTTTTCGACGTGCAGATCGACGCCCTCACCGGCGGCCCCGCCGACCTCGCGCAGTACCGCGGCCGCGCGCTGCTGGTGGTCAACGTGGCCTCGCGGTGCGGCCTCACCCCGCAGTACACCGGCCTCCAGGCCCTCGCCGACGAGTACGCCGACCGGGGCCTGACCGTGCTCGGGGTGCCCTGCAACCAGTTCGCCGGACAGGAGCCCGGCACGGCCGCGGAGATCGAGGAATTCTGCCAGGTCAACTACGGCGTGACCTTCCCGTTGACGGAGAAGGTCGACGTCAACGGGCCGGGCCGGCACCCGCTCTACGCCGAGCTGGTGTCCACGCCGGACGCCGAGGGACACACCGGCGACGTGCGGTGGAATTTCGAGAAGTTCCTGGTCGCCCCGGACGGCACGGTCGCCGCTCGGTTCGCGCCGCAGGTCACCCCGGACGCCGCCGAGCTGCGGGCCGCGATCGAGAAGGTGCTGCCCGCCTGACCGCGCTCAAGATCCGCCCTGATTCCCGGAAAGAGTGGCTGTTCAACACGAAATAGCCGCTCTTCCGGGAAAGTGCAGCCAGCGAGCCCGTCCGCGATGGTTCGGACGGGCGGATCGGGTCGGCTCAGCGGCAGCGCAGCGGGCCGCGCCGACTCCACTACGGGAATCGGCGCGGCCCCGGAGGCGGTCAGCCCGCGACGGAGCGGAAGACCGGGTAGTAGCCGCCGGACTGCCCGGCAGCCGTCGGGTGGTACGAGACGGTCAGGTTGAGGTAGTTCAACGCGTGCAGCCACTTCTCGCCGTAGCTGCAGAGCTGGTGGCCGACGAAGATCGACCGGACGTCGGCGAACTTGAAGCCGGCCGAGGTGGCCGCCGTCCTGGTGATGTCGTCGAGCAGGTTGATGCCCTCGTTGATCTTCGCTCGGGAGGTCGCGCTGAGCCCGACGCAGATCGTGCCGAGCTGGTAGAAGACCGGGTAGCCGACGACCACCACGCGGGCCGAGGGCGCCCGGCTCTTGATGCCGTTGTAGACGTTGGCGAGCTTGCCGGGCAGCTCGGTCCGGGCCTTGTCCTCGGCGGCCTGCACGGCCGCCACGCACTGGCTCTCACCCTGCAGGACGCAGGTGGTCATGATGTTGGCGAAGCCGACGTCGTTGCCGCCGACGGTGACGCTGACCAGGGTGGTGGTCGAGGACAGCGCCGAGAGCTGACTGTTGATGACGTCCGTCGTGGTCGCGCCCGAGCAGGCCACCGAGCGGTACGAGGCCGGCCTGATGTTGGTGTTGTAGAGCGCGGGATAGGCGTTGGTGCTGCGCAGGCAGGACCCGCTCTCGGACGTGTAGCTGTCGGCGCCGACGCCGGAGGCGTACGAGTCACCGAGCGCGACGTACCGGTCGGCGGGGGCGGCCTGGGCGGGGGCGGCCAGGGCCAGGGTAAACCCGAGCGAGGACGCCAGGGTCAGGGCGAGGGTGGCAAGACGGGATCTCCGCACGTCGCACTCCTGGGGGTGGGAAGTGGTGGTGGGAGATAGATATCAATGAATCAGGTCCGGACGGAAGATCAACAATTCGCAGGGTTCGTCGATAGACCCTTATTGATACAAATCATTGCCAATGCGATTCCGGTCGCTGAAGGTTTTCGCCAGGCCGAGGCGAACGCCCCCGACCGGATGCCGGGCCGCTGAATAACCGACCACCTTGGTCGGGAATGCCGGCCGCCGTCATGCGGTTGGCACCGGCATGACAACTGTGGGACTGATCGGCAGCGGCAACATCGGCGGCACGGTGGCCCGGCTGGCGGTGGCCGCCGGTCACGACGTGGTACTCAGCAACTCCCGTGGCCCGGAGACGCTCAAGGAACTGGTGGACGAGCTGGGCCCCCGAGCCCGCGCCGCCACCCCGGCCGAGGCGGCGGCGGCCGGCGACCTCGTGGTGGTCACCATCCCGCTGCGGGCCTACCGGGCGGTGCCGGCCGAGCCGCTCGCCGGCAAGATCGTCATCGACACCAACAACTACTACCCGGAGCGGGACGGGCAGTTCCCGGAGCTGGACGACGAGTCGACCACCACCAGCGAGCTGCTCCAGCGGCACCTGCCCCAGGCGCGAGTGGTCAAGGGCTTCAACAACATCTACTTCAAGCACCTGCTCGCCCTGGCCCGGCCGGCCGGCGCGGCGGACCGTACCGCCCTGCCGATCGCCGGCGACGACGCGGCCGCCAAGGGCACCGTCTCGAGGTTCCTCGACTCCCTCGGCTACGACGCGGTCGACGTGGGCCCGCTCGCCGAGGGCTGGCGGTTCCAGCGCGACACCACCGCGTACGCCGCCCTCTACTCGGCCGACCCGGCCAACGACTGGGAGCGGCCGGCACCGGTCGACGCGGAGCAGCTGCGCGCCGCTCTCGCCGCCGCCCGCCGCTACGCCGACAGCTGACCGTCCCGTCCGGAGGGTGGGGAAGCCGCCCGCCCTCCGGACGCGCCGGTTGCGCCGTAGTGCCCGGGCGGTCAGACCGCCTGCGGCGGGAGCGCGAGCCGCATGGCCGGGTCGCGGGTCTCCCGGAAGCCGAGCGAGCGGTAGAGCGGCCGTCCCGCCGCGGAGGCCCGCAGGTCGATCCGCCGCACGCCGCGCTCGCGGAACCAGCCCAGCAACGCCGTCAGGCAGGCCCGGGAGTGGCCGCGCCGGCGGTGGACGGGATCGGTGCTGACGTTGAAGACGTACCCGGTCAGGCCGTTCGGGTTGTCCGGGCCGCCGAGCCGGCGCTCGATCGTGCCGACCGCGCAGGCGGCCAGCGTCCCGTCCGGCCCGTCGACCACGAAGGCCGCCATCGACGGCTCCGGCTCGGCCAGCCACTCCCGTAGCTGCGCCCGGGCGACGTCCTGCCACGGGCCCGGCGGCGGCTCCGCACCCCTCACCGCCGCGAGCATCAGGCCACGCAACCGGACCAGCTCGGCGGCGTCATCCGGCGTCGCTGGGCGTGCGTCGACCATGCACGGCACCGTACCCGGCCAGCGACGGCACGCTCCGCCCGGTCCGGGCGCGTGGCTGGCCACACCGGCCGGCCCGGCTTGGACGCGCGGTGGAACCGCCGGGACGGGCCGGTGCGGGTGGGCCGTGGAACGGGTGCCGGAGGGCGGTCAGATCGGGCGGCGGCCGGCGAAGCCGCACTCCACCCGGTGGTACCAGCGCACCTCGTCGTCCCCCTCCAGCCAGCACCAGAGCACCGCCCGGCCGCCCCGCTCGCCGGGGAAGTCCAGCAGCACCGGGGCGATCCCCTTGACCTGGATGTCGTGCTGGTGGATCTCCTCGAGGACGGCGTGCAGCCGGGCTTCGAGGGCCTTCACCTCGGCCAACCCGCCGAGCGCGCTGACCCCGTGCTCGGCCAGGTCGACCCGCAGCTCGGCGAGGTCGGCGCGGAGCCGGATCAGCTCGTCGATGCGCGGCCGCAGCGTGGCCACCAGGTGTCGCGCCTGGGCGAGAGTGAACACGGCGCCAGTATGCGGCACGAACAAACCGGGGGCACCGTCAGCGACGGTTGGGGCGATCTCGCGTCGTGGCTCGTACCTGCCGCCTCAGTCGGCCTGGGCCGCCAGTTCCCGGGCGCGGTCGCGGGCCGCCTCCAGCGCCGCCAGCATGGCCGCGCGTACGCCGTGGTTCTCCAGCTCCCGGATGGCGGAGATGGTGGTGCCGGCCGGCGAGGTGACCGCCTCGCGGAGCTTGACCGGGTGCTCGCCGGAGTCGCGGAGCATCACCGCCGAGCCGATGGCGGTCTGCACGATCAGCTCGTGCGCCACCTGCCGGGGCAGGCCGAGCAGGATGCCGGCGTCGATCATGGCCTCGACCAGCAGATAGAAGTAGGCGGGACCGGAGCCGGAGAGAGCGGTCACCGCGTCCTGCTGCGACTCGGGCACCCGGATGGTCGCGCCGAGCGGCTTGAACATCTCCTCGGCGAGGGCCAGGTGCGCGCCGGTGGCGTGCGCGCCGGCGGAGATGGCGCTCATCGCCTCGTCCACCAGCGCCGGCGTGTTGGTCATCACCCGGATCACCGGGGTGCCCTCCGGCAGCCGGCGGCTGAAGAAGGTGGTGGGCAGGCCGGCGCAGAGCGAGATGACCAGCTTGTCGGCCGGCACCTTCGGGCCGATCTCGTCGAGCAGCGCCGCCGCGTCCTGCGGCTTGACCGAGACGGCGAGCACCTCCGCCTCGTCCACCGCGACGAGGTTGTCCACCACCCGTACGCCGTACCGGGCGGTCAGCTCCTCGGCGCGGCTCGCTCGCCGGGCGGTGGCGAGCAGCCGCTCGACCGGCCAGCCGGAGCGGAGCAGGCCGGAGAGCATCAGCTCGCCGATCTTGCCGGCGCCGATCACGGCGACGGTGTGCACCTCGGGTGCCATGGGCCGTACCTCTCTCGGTCGCGGGGCGCGGCGGACCCCGGCCGGGTCCGCCGCGCCGCCAGCGTCGATCAGCTGCCGAAGAAGACCTCGGCCTCGGCGTACCGCTCCAACGGCACGGTCTTCAGCTCCCGGGTGGCCTCGGCCAGCGGGACGCGGACGATGTCCGTGCTCTGCATCGCGACCATCTTGCCCCAGTCGCCCTCGTTAGCCGCGTCGATCGCGTGCAGGCCGAGCCGGGTGGCGAGCACCCGGTCGAAGGCGGTCGGGGTGCCGCCGCGCTGGATGTGGCCGAGCACCACGGTGCGGGCCTCCTTGCCGGTCTTCGCCTCCAGCTGCTCGGCGAGCCACTGGCCGATGCCGCCGAGCCGGACGTGGCCGAACGAGTCCAGCTCCTGGTTGTGCAGCACCATCTGGCCCTCCAGCGGGTGCGCGCCCTCGGCGACCACGACGATCGGGGCGTACTGGTGCTGGAAGCGCTTCTCGACGTACCCGGCGACCTGGTCGACGTCGAACTGCCGCTCGGGCAGCAGGATCACGTTGGCGCCGCCGGCGAGGCCGGCGTGCAGGGCGATCCAGCCGGCGTGCCGGCCCATCACCTCGACCACCAGCGTGCGGTGGTGGCTCTCCGCGGTGGTGTGCAGCCGGTCGATCGCCTCCATGGCGATGTTGACCGCGGTGTCGAAGCCGAAGGTGTAGTCGGTGGCACCCAGGTCGTTGTCGATGGTCTTCGGCACGCCGACGACCTTGACGCCCAGCTCGTGCAGCTTGGTGGCGACGCCGAGGGTGTCCTCGCCGCCGATGGCGATCAGCGCGTCCACGCCCTGGGCGGCGAGGTTGTCCTTGATCCGCTCGACGCCGTTCTCGATCTTGAACGGGTTGGTCCGGGACGAGCCGAGGATGGTGCCGCCGCGGGGCAGGATGCCACGGACCTCCGCGATGCCCAGCGGCCTGGACAGGCCCTCCAGCGGGCCCTTCCAGCCATCCCGGAAGCCCACGAACTCGTGACCGTAGGTGGCGACGCCCTTGCGGACCACCGCCCGAATCACCGCGTTGAGACCAGGGCAGTCGCCGCCGCCGGTGAGCACGCCGATACGCATGATCTGCTCATCCTCCTGGAGCATCAGGTGAAGCCCGGATAAGCCCCAGGATAGGTGTCAGATCAGACCATCGGCGCCGTTGCCGGCCCGGGGCGGGCCGTCAGTGCGCACTGTAGTCGGCGCGGGGGTACGGCGACACCGCGCCCCGGCCCCCTGCCGCCCGCCGGATCGGCTACCCGTCAGTAGCCGACCTCGCGCTTCTCCCCCACGCGGCGGCCGTCCGGGCTGCCGGTCACCGCTCGGTCATCGCCCGCCAGCGCGCCAGGTTGTGCCGGGCGTCGACCAGGGCGTCGTGCCGGTCCGCGTCGGCGTCCGGCAGCTTCGGCCGGCCCCGGTCGTCCCAGAGCTGGCGCAGTTCCTTGGTGAACCGCGGGATCTCCCGCGGCAGCGCCGGCATCGCGCCCCACAGCTGGGCCAGGACCACGTGGTCGTACGCCGCGTACCAGGCCCAGAGCTCCAGCTGCTCGCCCGGGCGGTCCCGGACCGGCGCCATCAGGAACTCGTAGAGGTCGTCCCGGATCCGCTCCCGGGACCGCCACGCGCGGTCGGCGGGCGAGGGGAGCTTGTCCAGCACGTTGCGGCGCACCCAGGGCACCGCCCGGGAGTCGTCGAACTCGGTGGAGACCGCGTAGAACTCGCGGCCGTACTCATCGACGACGCCGATCGACACCAGGTCGACGATGCGGCCGTCCTCGATGAACTCGCAGTCGTAGAAGTAGCGGTAGACCATCCCCGCCATCCTCGCCCACCGCCCCCGCCCGCCCGTCGCCGGGGCGTCCGCCGAGGTCGGCACGGTTCGGACAGGCGGTTCGGGAGGGTCACGGAACTGTCTCCAGGGGTGTACAGCACGCGACCGGAGCGTCATGATCTGATGTGTACCGCTACCGGACGCCGAACCGGTTCAGATGCCTCGTACCGGGATGTCAGGGCCACCCCGGTGAGCGAGTTGTGGTCCTTGACCGGGGAGGGGTTGGGCCGTGGAGGTTCGCCTGCCGGAGCCGGGTGACGCGCTCACGGGCGTGGAGATGTTCGCCGGGCTCGAGCCGGAGGTGCGGCAGCGGGTCATCGCCGCTGCGGTGCCGCGCACCTACCGCAAGGGTCAGTTGCTCTTCGTGGAGAACGACCCGGGCGAGTCGCTGATCGTGCTGCGCCGGGGGGCGGTGGCGGTGTTCCGCACGGCACCGACGGGCGAGCGCGCGGTGCTGTCGGTGATCCGTCCGCCGGACGTGCTGGGCGAGGTTTCCCTGCTGGACGCGTCCACCCGGTCCGCGTCGGCCGAGGCGATCGAGGATTGCGCCGCGCTGGCGCTGTCCCGGCCGGCCTTCATGGAGCTGGTGCACTCGAACCCGCGCATCCTCGACGCGGTGATGCGCTCGCTCGGCGGGCTGATCCGCCGGCTCACCGAGCAGAACGCCGACCACGTCTTCCTCGACCTGCCCGGCCGGGTGGCCAAGACGCTGGTCCGGCTCGCCGGCGAGAGCCAGGCGCCGATGATCACCATCGAGCTCAACCAGAGCCAGCTCGCCGAGATGGCCGGCGGCTCCCGGCAGAGCGTCAACCAGGCGATCGGCTCGTTCGCCAGCCGGGGCTGGCTGCGCACCGAGGGGCGCCGGATCGTGGTGACGGACGTGGCCGCGCTGCGCCGCCGCGCCGGGATGAACGACCGCTGACGGATACGCGCAGGGCCGGGGCGTTCTCGCCCCGGCCCTGCGGTCGTGCCGCCCGGCTCAGACGCCGGCGCTGCCCGGCCCGGCCCACTCGTTGGGCCGGCCCGGCCCGGCCCAGTCGCTGTTGTCATCGCCGCCGGAGCCCTCGATGACGATGCCCTCGGCCTGGAGGGTGGCGAGGGTGGCGGCGTCCACGTCGACGGAGTCCCCCGCCGCGTGGGCGACCCCGTCGGCGTCGGTCCAGTCGCTCTCCAGCTTCACGTACACCATGGTGTGGCCCCCTTGATCGCGGTCGTCGTCCGAGGCATGAATCTAGTCCGCGAACCGCGCCGACGGCTGTCCGGACGAGTGTCCACAAGCCAACAGCCCGGTACCTGACACCGCTACCAGCGGCGATACTCGCGATGGACGCCGCGGGGGGCGGCGCCCGGCCGGGACCGGCCGGAGGATCCACCAGTGGAGGGCGTCATCTCCGCCCAGTGTGACCGTTGTGGACGTACCGCCGCCGAAGGCGACCGCTTCTGTGGTGGCTGCGGCGCGGAGCTGGGGGCGGTCTGCCCACACTGCCTGCGCCCGCTCGCCGCCGACGTGGCCTTCTGCACCTCGTGCGGGGCAGCCCGGTCCGGTGCCAAGCAGCCCGTCGCCACGCCGCAGGAGGACCGCCGGCGGGTCAGCGTCCTGTTCGTCGACCTGATCGACTTCACCCCGTACGTCGAGCGCGCCGACCCGGAACAGGTCCGCGGCATGCAGACCGGCTTCTTCTCGGCCGCGAAACGGGTGGTCGGGCAGTACGGCGGGGTGGTCGAGAAGTACATCGGGGATGCCGTGATGGCGCTCTTCGGCGCCCCGGTGGCCACCGAGACCGACGCGCTGCGCTGTGTCCGGGCCGGGCTGGAGCTGCAGCGGGTGCTCACCCGGTTCGCCCCGTCCGGCCGCGACGAGCTGCGGTTCCGGGTCGGCGTGGCGACCGGCGAGGCGCTGGTGGACGTGGCCGCCGCCCGGGACGGCGGGCAGGCGATCGTGGCCGGCGACGTGGTCAACACGGCGTCCCGGATGCAGTCGGTGGCGCCGCCCGGCGGGGTGCTGGTCTGCGGCGCGACCCACGCCCTCACCAAGGACGCCATCAGCTACGAGGAGCAGCCGCCGGTCACCCTGCGCGGCCGGTCCACCCCCACCGAGGTCTGGCTCGCCCTCGCCCCGGTACGCCGCCAGCCCACCGACCAGGAGCCGGACACCACGCCGCTGATCGACCGGGAGCACGAGCTGGGTCTGCTGGTCAACGCCCTGCACCGGTCGCTGCGGGACCGGCTCCCGCAGGTGGTGACCGTCTTCGGCCGGGCCGGCATCGGCAAGAGCCGACTGGTCCGCGAGCTCTACCGGCACGCCGGTCGGCTGGTCGACGAGCCGCTGACCTGGCGGACCGGCCGGTGCCCGCCGTTCGGGGAGAACGTCACCTTCGCCGCGCTGGCCGACGTGGTGAAGACCGAGGCCGGCATCCTCGACACCGACCCGGCGTCGACCGCGGCGCAGCGGCTCACGTCCGCGGTGACCGAGCTGGTCGGGCCGGCCGAGCGGGACCGGATCGTCGACGCGCTGCGCCCGCTGGTCGGGCTGACCGGCACCACGCTGCCGGCCGAGGAGGCCGAGTCGGCGTGGCGGCGGTTCCTGCTGGCCCTGGCCGCCCGCCGCCCCACCGTGCTGGTCTTCGAGGACCTGCACTGGGCCGACGACGCCATGCTGCGCTTCGTCGAGCTGCTCGGCGCCGCCGCCCGGGACGCGCCGCTGCTGCTGCTCTGCACCGCCCGGCCGGAGCTGGTCGACCGGGACCCGAGCTGGGCGGGGACGATCACCGGCTCGGTCACCATCACCCTGCCCCCGCTGCGGGACACCGGCATCGCCTCGCTCTACGCGCACATGTTCGGCCAGGCCGCGTTCCCCGCCGAGATGCTCACCCCGCTGGTGGAGGTCGCCGGCGGCAACCCGCTCTACGCCCACGAGTACGTCCGGATGCTCATCGAGCAGGGCGCGCTGCGCCAGTCCGGGCGCGGCTGGTCGCTGGACAAGCACCTCGACCTGCCCATGCCGGAGAGCGTCCACGCGGTCATCGCCAACCGGATCGACCTGCTCGACGCCAAGGACCGGGCGGTGCTGCTGGCCGCCTCGGTGGTGGGTGTGCAGTTCTGGCCCGGCGCGGTGGCCGCCGCGCTCGGCCAGCCGGTCGAGTCGGTGGAGCGCGCGCTGCGCCGGCTGGAGCAGCGCGACTTCGTGCACGAGCAGGGGGCGTCCACGATGGCCGGGCAGCCGGAGTTCCGGTTCCGGCACGTCCTGGTCCGGGACGTCTGCTACCAGCGGCTGCCGCGTACCGAGCGGGTGGCCCGGCACGAGCGCACCGCGGACTGGCTGGACACGCTGTCGCAGAGCCGGGACACCGACCTGGCCGAGGTGCTCGCCCACCACCGCTGGGCGGCCCACGAGATCGCCCGCACGCTCGGCATGGACACCCACCGCTACGCCGGCCCGGCGCGCGCCGCGCTGCACCGGGCCGCCCGCCGGGCGTACGCCCTGCACGGGCTGGACGCGGCGGCGGCGCACGCCGGCCGGGCGCTGGGCCTGGCCGACGACAGCGACCCGATCGGCCGGCTGCAGCTGGAGCTGCTGAGCACCGAGATCTCGTTCTACCGGGACGGCAACGCCTTCCTCTCCGGCGGCGGGCCGGAGCAGCTGCACGCGCTCGCCGACCGGCTGCTCGCGCACGGCGACCACCCCTGCGCCGCCCGGGCCTGGACCCTGCTCGGCCAGGCCGCCTGGCTGCGCGCCGACCGGACCGCCGCGGTGGCCTGCCTCAACCGCGCCGTGTCCCTGTTCGAGCCGCTGCCGGACAGCGGCCAGAAGGCGGACGCGTACGCGGAGCTGGGCCGGCTGCACATGCTCAACTACGAGCGGGACCCGGCGGTGGCCGCCGCCGAGACCGCGGCGGAGATCGGCGCGCGGCTGGGGCTGTCGGAGACCCGGACCAACGCGCGGATCACCGCGGCCACCGCCCGGTACCAGTCGGGTGACCGGTCGGGCCTGGACGAGCTGCACGTGCTCGTCGAGTACGGCCGGGCGCAGCAGCTGCTGGCGCTGCACCGGGCGGTGCAGAACCTGGCGTACGCGGTCCGCGAGGAAGGCGACTGGCTGCGCTCGGACGCGCTGCTGTCCGCCGCGCCGGCGCGTACGGCCAGCGGGCAGACGCTGACCACCAGCTACTCCGGGGAGGCGATGCGGGCGTACTTCGACGGGGACTTCGCCCGGCTGCTCGCCGCCGCGGACGCCTTCGTGGACACCCCCACCGGCGGCTGGGACATGCAGGTCCGCGGCCTGCGCTCGTGCCTGCTGGTGCTGCGCGGCCGGCCGGTGCCGCCGGCGCCCCGACCGGCACCGGGCCAGCGGAACGGCGGCCCGGAGGAGCCCCTGCCCCGGCACCCGGACGACGTGGCCGCCGCGTTGGACAGCGCCCGCCGCAGCGGCTTCCACCGGCCGCGCTGGACCATGCTCGGGATGGCCGCGCTCTGCCGCGCCCTGCAGGGGCGGGCCGACGAGGCGGCGGAGCTGGTCGACGAGCTGGCCGACTCGTGGTCGGCGGTGCCCGCGCTGGCCAGCGGCGAATGGATCGCCGCGGCCGCGTACGCGGCCACCCTGGCCGGTCGGGACGCGGCGGTGCGCGTGCGGGCGATGCTGGACCGGCTCGAACACCGGACGCCCTGGTCGGAGGCGGCGCTGCGGACGGTGACCGCGGCCCTCGCCGCGGCCGACGGCGACCACCGGCGCGCCGGCGAGCTGCACCTGGCGGGCGCGGAGATCTACGCCCGGATCCCCGACGTGACGGACCGGATGCTGGCCCTCGCCCTGGCCGTCGCCGAGCTGGACCGGGCGGGGGATCGGGCGGCGGTCACCGCGCCGCTGGCCGAGGTGAGCGCCTTCGCCCAGCGCAACGAGGCGCCGGGCCTGCTGGCGCTGGCCCGCCGCCCGGTGCCCGACACCGGCCCCGCCGTCGCCTGCTGATCCCAGGGGCCGATTGGGGCGTCAGGCGGGGACCGGCTGGGTCTTGGCCTTCTGGGCGTACGTGTCGACGTACTCGCGGCCGGAGAGTTCCATCACCTCGTACATGATCTCGTCGGTGACCGCCCGCTCGACGAACCGGTCGCCGGACAGGCCGGCGTAGCGGGAGAAGTCCAGCGGGGCGCCGAAGCGGATCCGCACCCGCTTGATCGTGGGGATGAGCTGGCCGGGCGGCTGGATCTCGTCGGCGTTGAGCATCGCCATCGGGACCACCGGGGCACCGCTCTCCAGGGCGAGCCGGGCCACGCCGGTCTTGCCGCGGTAGAGCCGGCCGTCCGGCGAGCGGGTCCCCTCGGGATAGATGCCGGCGATCCCGCCCGCCCGGAGCACCTTGAGCTGGGTGTCCAGGGCGGCCCGGGCGGCCTGGCCACCGGACCGGTCGACCGGGATGGTGCCGGAGCCGACGAAGAACATCTTGGTCAGCCAGCCCTTGATCCCCTTACCGGTGAAGTACTCCGCTTTGGCGATGAATGTGACTTTTCGCTTGACGATGAGCGGCGTGAAGATCGAGTCCGAGAAGGAGAGGTGGTTGCTGGCCAGGATGACCGGACCGGTCTCCGGGACGTGCTCGAGCCCCTCCACCTGCGGGCGGAAGATCAGCCTCAGCAGCGGGCCGAGGATGATGTACTTCAACAGCCAGTACAGCACCGGGGTCCTTCCAGGTGGGGGCGGCGACGCCCGACGACGGCTCCAACTCGGCTGGCGGCCACCATTCGGCCTCGGCGACGCCAGGCGGCGCACCGGAGGCGGATGACGGCCAGCCCGACGCCGCGCGGCGACCTGGAGCCGTCGAGGCCGGGAGCCCGGAACGGGCCGCCGGGACGCGCCCGGACCGCGCCCGGGGCGCCGTCGGCGAGCGGGACTGTCCGGGAAGAGCCTACGAACCGGGAGCGGCACGCCACAACGCACTCCCGGAACAGGGTCCGGACGTGTCACGATTCAGGGCACGGCGTACGGGGCGCCGGGTCGGGACGCACCGACAGGCGGCGAGGAGGGGTGTCCGGTGTCAGCGGGTGGGCCCCGCCGGGGACGGCGGGACAACGGGCTCGACGCGGCCGAGTACGCGGTCGCGGGCGACGTCGATCCGCGCATCGGCGAACATCTGCTCGACGTGCTCGCCGCCGGCGGGATCGCCGCTTACCTGCAGCCCTCCGCCGACCTGAACCCGATCACCCGCACCACGACGGTCCCGTCCCGCCCGGTCGACCGGCTCTACGTCGACCGCTCGCACCTGACCACCGCCCGGGACTACCTCACCCAGCTCAGCGACGAGGGGGCCCGCGAGTCGACCCGGGACGACGAGCCGGACATCGAGGCGGAGTGGGCCAAGATCGTCGCCGGCTTCCACTCCGCCCCCACCTCCGGCAGCCACCCGTGGCCTGCCGCCGAGGACGTGGACGACGACTCCGTCGACCCGCCCGAGCCGACCGGGAGCGCCGGCGGCCGGGCGGAGGAGACCGGCGGCCCGACTGCCACCGACGTCCGGCGCCTGCCGTACGCGGCGGACGTCTCCGGGATCTCGGTGAGCCGGGGCCGGTCCGACGAGCCGTCACTGCTGGACGGCCTGGACACCTTCGGCGCCGACCTGCCCGACGACGAGGACGAGCACTACACCCCGCCACCGCCGCCCCCGCTGCCGCGCTTCTCGAAGTACGCCGTGGTGGGCGTGCTCTGCATCGTGGCCGGCTTCGTGTTCTTCCTCTCCCCCACCCTGCTCCCGGTCACCGACCCGTCCGTGGTGACGCTGCTCGGCTTCACCGGCATCCTGGCCGGCTTCGTGATGCTGATCTGGCGGCTGCGCCCCGGCGACTCCGACGAGCAGGACCCGGACGACGGCGCGGTCGTCTGATCCGCTCCGCCCCGGCCGCCGCCCGGATACCGGGACGGCCGCCGCCCCGGCGCCAGGCGCGTAACAGGGGTGTAACTTACGGTCAGTAGGAATACCCGTACGTCACTTCCCGCACCGGCTGTCCGGTTTGTTCCTCGCTCCGGTGGCCGGACCCCTGCTGAGCGGATTGCCCGAGATGCGACAGAGCCCCCTCGTGGTGGTGGCCAACCGCCTCCCCGTCGACGACAGTGTGGCGCCGGACGGCGCCTGCGAGTGGCGCCGCAGCCCCGGCGGCCTGGTGAGCGCCCTGCACCCCCTGCTCCGGCACACCCCGGCGACCTGGCTCGGCTGGGCCGGCGGCACCGGCCCGGCACCGCACCTGCCCGAGGTGGACGGCGTCCGGATGCACACCGTCCCGCTGACCGCCGACGATCTCCGCGACCACTACGAGGGCTTCGCCAACGCGACCCTCTGGCCGCTCTACCACGACGCCGTCGAGCAGCCCGAGTACCACCGCCGCTGGTGGGAGGCGTACCAGCGGGTCAACCAGCGGTTCGCCGAGGCCGCGGCCGAGGTGGCCGAGCCGGGCGGCCTGGTCTGGGTGCAGGACTACCACCTCCAGCTCGTCCCGGGGCTGCTCCGGCGGCTCCGCCCCGACCTGCGGATCGGCTTCTTCCTGCACGTGCCGTTCCCGCCGCCGGAGCTGTTCATGCAGCTCCCCCGCCGGGCCGAACTGCTGCGCGGCATGCTCGGCGCCGACCTGATCGGCTTCCAGCGGGCGCAGGCCGCGCACAACTTCGCCCAGCTGGTGGCCAAGGTGCTCGAACTGCCCGCCACCGACCGGCGGGTCGACGTCGGCGACCGGACGGTCCAGGTCGGTGCCTTCCCCGTCTCCATCGACACCGCCGAGATGGCCGCGCTCGCCGCCCGGCCCGAGGTCGCCGATCGGGCCCACCGGCTGCGCAAGGACCTCGGCGACCCCGAGCACGTCATCCTCAGCGTGGACCGGATGGACTACACCAAGGGCATCGAGCAGCGGCTCAAGGCGTACCGGGAGCTGCTGGCCAGCGGGGACGTCAAGGTCCGGGACACGGTGCTGGTCCAGGTCGCGGTGCCCAGCCGGGAACGCGTCGCCCAGTACCAGATCCTCCGGGACCGGGTGGAGCACCAGGTCGGCCGGATCAACGGCGAGTTCGGCCGGGTCGGCGAGCCGGCGATCCACTACCTCAGCCAGCCCTTCGACCGGACCGAACTGGTCGCCCTCTACCGGATCGCCGACGTGATGGCGGTGACCCCGCTGCGGGACGGGATGAACCTGGTCGCCAAGGAGTACGTCGCCGCCCGGGTGGACAACACCGGCGCGCTGCTGCTCAGCGAGTTCGCCGGCGCCGCCGCCGAGCTGGACCAGGCGTACCTGGTCAACCCGCACGACCTGGACGGGCTGAAGCAGGCCCTGCTCACCGCGCTGCGGGCCGGCCCGGAGGACGTCTCGGCCCGGATGCGGGCGATGCGGGCGCACCTGCGGCGCAACGACATCCACGCCTGGGCGCGGTCGTACCTGAGCGCCCTGGACGAGAGCGGCTCACTGCTGCGCCGGCTCGCCGCGGCCGACTGACCGGCGCCCGCGCTCACCCGGCGGCGGGCGCCGGGTCCTTCTCCAGCCAGTCGAGGATCGCGTCGATCGGCTCCCGCCAGCGGGCGTCGAGCATCAGATCGTGGCCCATGCCGGGAAAGAGCAGCGGGGCCGAGGCGTACCGGCGCGCGGCCCGGGTCAGCGCCGCCGCGGGCACCACCCGGTCGTCCGGGCTGCCCAGCACCAGCACCGGCGGGCGGCCCACCGCCGGCTCCGGCTGGTCGCCGGTGAGCAACTGCCACTGCGCCCGCCGGCCGGCCCGACCCAGCCGCGCTACGTACCGGCGGGCCTCGCCGTCCGGCAGCTCCCGGCTGAACAGCTGCCGGCGGCTCAGCCGCAGGCGGCCGCCGAAGACCGCCGGCAGGGTGCCCACCGGGTTACGCCGCAGCGCGGTGCCGAACGTCCCCCAGCTGCCCAGCACCGGCGCCACCAGCACCGCCGCCCGGGCCGGGTAGCGGGCCAGGGCGTGCGCCACCACCCGGGCGCCGGCCCCGTGCCCCACCAGCACCGCCTGCCGCGGCAGGCTCGCCGCCGCCTGGACCACGTCATGGGTGTACGACCGCAGCGTCGCCGCCGGCGCCGGCTCGCTGCCGCCGTGCCCGCGCAGGCTCAGCGCGTACGCCGGGAAGCCGCGGGACGCGGCGTGCGACAGCCAGTGCTCGGCGAACGCCCACGCCCCGTGCCCGAACCCGGGTACGAAGAGCAGGGGCGGCTTCCCCTCCTCCAGCTCCGGCACCACGGCCAGCACCTCACGTCGGGCCGGGCGCTCCGGGCGGGCCCACTCCCACGACCGGACGATCCGCACCCGCTCCACGCTCACGCCGCCGCCTCGCTTCGCTCCCCGGCGGCGCGAGGCGCCACGCTGCTGAACCGAACGGTTCGCTCGCTCCGCTCGCTCACGCCACCGCCTCGCTTCGCTCGCTCACTTGCCCTCCAGCTCGTCCAGGGCGCGCTGGAGCGCCCGCAGGTAGTCGGCGTGCCCGACCTCGAACCAGTGCCGGCTGCTGTCCTTGACCTTCCCCGAGTACCGCTCACCGAGGCCGGCGGCGACCTTCCGGCCGAACGCGGCGGCCCGGTCCGGCCGGGCGGTACGCGCGGCGAGCAGCCGGGCGAAGAGCACGCTCTGCCAGTGCGCGATGGGGAACACGCCGGAATCCGGCTGCACCAGGCCGACCACGGCCAGCGTGGGGTGGCCGGCGGCGAAGGCGTTGAGCCAGAGCCGCGGCCGGCCCGACCCGTCGGCGTCGCCGAGCACCGCGCCGTCGAGGAACTCGAAGCGCGGCAGGTAGCCGGTGGCGAAGATGACCAGCTCCGGGTCGATCTCCCGCTCGTCGCTCAGCGCCACCGTGCGGTCGTGGAACCGGGTCACGTCCGGCACCGGGGTGATCGCGCCGTGGCCGACGTGGTAGACCAGCTGGCTGTTGGCGATCGGGTGGGTCTCGTAGACCCGGTGGTCCGGTCTGGGCAGGCCGAACCGGGTCAGATCACCGACGGTCAGCCGCAGCGTCCGGTGGTAGAGCCACTGGCGTACCCGCAGCGGCACCCGCAGCGCGAGCAGGGTGTCGTTGACCTGGTCGGCGGGGCGGCCGAAGACGTACTTCGGGGCGTACCAGTAGCCGCGGCGGGTGGAGTGCCAGCAGCGGGACGCCTGCTGGGCCGCCTCGACCGCGATGTCGCAGCCGGTGTTGCCGCCGCCCACCACCAGCACCCGCTTGCCGCGCAGCTGCGCCGGGTCCTTGTAGGACGAGGCATGCATGACCTCGCCCCGGAACTGCTCCAGGCCCTCGTAGCGGGGCAGCTTCGGCGACCAGTTGTGCCCGTTGGCCAGCACCACGCCCGCATACCGGGAGGTGCGCTCCGGACCGTACCCGCCGGTGCTGCGGGTGGTGACGTCCCACCGGTCCCCCTCGACCGGCTCCACCCGGACCACCTCGGTGCCGAACCAGACGTGCCGGCGCAGGTCGAAGTGGTCGGCGTAGCGCTCGAAGTAGGACAGCAGCTGGGTGTGGTGCGGGTAGTCCGGCCAGTCGTCCGGCATCGGGAAGTCGGGGAACTGGGTGAACGGCCGGGACGAGATGAGGTGGGTGCTGGCGTACACCGGGCTGCGGTCATGCCGCCAGTTCCACGCCCCGCCGATACCGGTCTCCCGCTCATAGCAGTCGACGCCGAAGCCATGCTCGCGGAGGTTCTTCACGGCGGTGAGGCCGCTGGCCCCGGCGCCGATGACGCAGACGGTGTCGCCCCGGTCGGAGACCGGGCGGCCGTCCCGGGTCAGGGCGACCGTCGGGTCCGGATCGGGACGGCCGAGGTCGGTGGAGGAGGGCACCGGGACAATCTCCTTTGTGCGGCACGAGGGCCGGGTCGGTGCGAAATCCTGCCGAGAATGCCCGCGCTTGTCCAGCGTGCCGGATCATCTCGGCGGGTCGCCGGCTCAACCGGCGGGCAGCAGCAGGTCGACCAGCACCGGGAAGTGGTCGCTGGCCCGGCGGGTGCGCGGGGTGTCCACCACGTCGTAGTCCACCACGGTGATCCGCGGGTCCACGAAGAGGGCGTCGATCCGCCGCTGCGGGTTGGCACAGGGGAAGGTGTGCCGGTCCGCCCGGTCCGCGGCCAGCGCGGTGTCGGTCAGCCCCTGCGCCACCGTCCGCCACGCCGGCCCGTCCGGCTCCTCGTTGAGGTCGGCGCCGGCCACCACCGGCAGCGTCGTGGCGGCCAGCTCCCGCTTGAACGCGGCCGCCTGCGCCGGCCGCTCGGCCGGGTCCGTCGAGAGGTGGGAGCCGGCCAGCAGGAACCGGCTCCCGGCCACCAGGCACTCGGCGTACGCGGCGCCGCGCAGATGCCGCCCGGGGGTCAGCGGGTAGCGCTGGCAGCGGGTGGCCACTACCCGCACCCGCAGGCTGGTCAGCAGCAGGTTGCCCAGCGACGGCAGGCCGCCCGCGGCCACGACCAGGCCGAACGAGTCGGCCAGCGAGGCGCACTTCTGCCGCCACCGGAACCGCCGCGGCCCCTCCTGGACGATCACCACGTCCGGCGCGGCCTCCCGGACCACCTCGGCCAGCGCGGCGGTGTCGTCCCGCTGGCTGTGCACGTTGTACGACACCACCCGCAGCGGTACGCCCGGGCCGGGCACCTCAGAGCCGCCGGGCGAGGTCGGCGGCGCCGATGACGCCGGCGGTGTTGCCCAGCTCGGCCGGGCGGATCTCGGCCACCGGCAGCCGGCTGCGCTGGGCGAGGGCCTGGGTGTACGACCGCCGGGTCGGGCCCATCAGCAGGTCACCGGCCTCCACCACGCCGCCCCCGACGACCAGCACCTGCGGGTCGAGGATCTGCGCCATGTCGGCGAGGCTGGTGCCCAGCCAGCGGCCGACCTGGGCGAACGCCTCGGCGGACACCGGGTCGCCACCCTGCGCGGCGGCGGTCACCATCGGTCCGGTGATCCCCTCGGCCTCGCCGCCGGCCAGCTCCAGCAGGGCGGTGGCCCGGTGCGGTTCCTGGCGGGCGGCGGCGCGGGCGAAGCGGACCAGGGCGCTGCCGCTGGCGTACTGCTCGATGCAGCCCAGCCGGCCGCAGCCGCACTGGTGGCCGTCCGGCACGGTGAGCATGTGCCCCAGCTCGGCCGCGATGCCGTTGGCGCCGCGGAGCAGCTCACCGCCGAGCACGATGCCGCCGCCGACGCCGGTGCCGATGGTGAACATGACCATCGAGTCGTCGGCGGCCCGGGCCGCGCCGTAGCGGAACTCCGCCCAGGCGGCCACGTTCCCGTCGTTCTCCACGACCACCGGCACCCCGATGGCGTTGCCGACGTACTCGCGCAGCGGCTCGTCCCGCCAGGCCAGGTTGGGGGCGAAGAGCACGGTGGACCGGGAGGCGTCGATCCAGCCGGCCGCGCCGATGCCGACCGCCTCGACCGGGTGGCCGGTGGCCAGCTCGGTGACCACCTCGATGATGGTGTCCCGGGTCTTGGCCACGTCCTCGGCGGGGGTGTCCCGTCGGGCCTGCACGAGCACCTTGCCGGTGTCGTCCACGACACCGCCGGCCACCTTCGTGCCACCGACGTCGACTCCGATGGTCAGCGTCACCGCTGCCACTCCCCTCTGCTGTGCTCCCTGACCTCGTCCGGCACGGCCGGGCAGGGTCGGGATGTCCGGTGGTCAGGCCCCGTCGCCTGGTGCCTCCTCGGCCACCTCGCCGGACGCCCGGGCGACGGGCACCACGGGACGGCCGGCCGGCGGCCGGCTCGACACCGGCACGTCCGGCCCGGCGGCGTCGGCGGGCGGCACGCTGGCACCCGGGTCGGCCAGGCCCTCCCCCCGGGTCGCGGCGGACCAGACGTCCTGCTCGGGTGCCGGCTGAGAATCATGCCCGGTACGGGTGGCCTCGCGCCAGACGTGATCTCCGGCGGGGGTACCGGCGGCCGGCTCGTCGGCCCCCGCCGGCTCGGCCGGGGCGAACGCCCGCAACAGGCTGGCCACGCCGGCCGCCAGGTCCCCGGCCCCGGTGGCGAGGCGCTCGGCGAACTCCGGACTGGGGTCCCGCAACGCCGCGATACCCCGACAGATCGGGCAGACGCAGCATTCGGGCGACCCGGTGGCGAAACCCGCCGAGGCCGTCGGCTCGCCGGAGCCGGCACCGCTCGGGGTGTGACCGAGGACACCGGACAGGATCCCGCCGAGCGGGCCCCAGGGGCCGGCCCCCGGCGTGGCGGCGGCCAGCCGGGCGGAGGCCAGCAGCATGGCGACGAGACGTTCCGCCTCCTCCCGGGCCGAACCCGGATCAGTGGTGGCCATGGGTCGGCTCCTCTACCGTGACGACCGGACGCCGGTCGGGTCAGTGGGCCGCACCGAGTGCTTCTACCCGGCGCTTGAGCTGCTTCAACGCCGCATCCATGATCATTTTCTCGGCCTTGCGGCGAAACATGCCGAGCATGGCCACGGAGAGCTCCACCTCGAGGGTGTAGGTGACCGTGGTGGTCCCGTCGGGACTGCCGGTGAGGTCGTACGACCCCCGCTGGGCCTTCTGCATCTTCGAGGGCGCCACCAGGTGCCACTCGATCCGGGCGAGGTCCTCGGCGTACTCGTAGGCCAGCACGTACTCGTCGGCCATGACGCCGGCGTCGATGGTGAACCGGACCTGGCTGGCGTAACCGTCCTCGTACTCCTCGATCACCTCCGCCCGCCGGATCGCCTCGGCCCACTCCGGGTAGCTGGGGAAGTCGCAGATGACCGCCGCCACCCGGTCCGGTGGCGCGCCGATGATGATCGACTGGGTGGAGGAGTCCGCCATGGGGGGAGGCTACCCGGCGGCGGGCCCGGGCGCGGCGCTCCACCCCCGAGCCGCGGTCGCGGTCGGGCCGGGTGTGTCCCGTCAGCCGGGCGGGCAACCTCGCCACCTCACCTTCGCGAACGGGCGGGTAGGTTTCGACAGAGCCGACACGGCCGGCCCGGGCCGTGTGAGCACGAGGGAGTGCCTGTGCGCGAGTTCTCCGTACCGCCGATCGTCACCGTCGGCGACGCGGCCAACCTGACCGACCCGGTCTGGGAAAACGCCGAGGTCGCCCCCGAGACGGTGCAGTTCGTCCGGCGTGGCGGCGGCGACGGCCGTGCCTGGATGGACGTGACCTGCCGGCAGTTCCGCGACGAGGTCGTGGCGGTGGCCCGAGGCCTGCTCGCCGCCGGCATCTCCCCCGGCGACCGGGTCGCGCTGATGAGCCGCACCCGCTACGAGTGGACCCTGCTCGACTACGCCATCTGGGCTGCCGGCGCGGTCACCGTGCCGATCTACGAGACGTCCAGCGCCGAGCAGGCGGCCTGGATCCTCGCCGACTCCGGCGCGGTCGCCGCGCTGGTGGAGACCGCCGCGCACGCCGGGCTGGTCGCCGAGATCCGCGACCGGCTGCCCGAGCTGCGCCAGATCTGGCAGATCGAGAGCGGCGCGGTGGACGATCTGGTCGCCGCCGGCGCCTCTGTCGACCCGGCCGACGTCGAGGTACGCCGCTCGACCGTCAAGGCCGACGACATCGCCACCATCATCTACACCAGCGGCACCACCGGCCGCCCCAAGGGTTGCGTGCTGACCCACCGCAACATGTACGCCGACATCACCAACGCGGTGCCGGTGCTGCCGAACCTCTTCCGTCAGGGCGCCTCCACCCTGCTCTTCCTGCCGCTCGCGCACGCCTTCGCCCGGCTCATCCAGATCGGCGTGGTGCAGGCCCGGGCCACCATGGCGCACTGTGCGGACACCAAGAACCTGGTCGCCGAGCTCCAGGAGGTCAAGCCGACCTTCGTGCTCTCCGTGCCCCGGGTGTTCGAGAAGGTCTACAACGGCGCCCGGCAGAAGGCCGAGGCCGACGGCAAGGGGAAGATCTTCGACCGGGCCGAGAAGGTCGCCATCGCGTACAGCGAGGCGCTGGACGCCCCGGACGGGCCGGGCCTGGCGCTGCGCGCCCAGCACGTGCTCTTCGACAAGCTGGTCTACGGCAAGCTGCGGGCGGCGCTGGGCGGCCGGTGCCGGGACGCGATCTCCGGCGGCGCTCCGCTCGGCACCCGGCTCGCGCACTTCTTCCGCGGCATCGGGGTGAACATCGCCGAGGGCTACGGCCTCACCGAGACCGCCCCCGCCGCCGCCGCGAATCTGCCCAGCGCCACCCGGATCGGCACGGTGGGCCGCCCGCTGCCCGGCGTGACGATCCGGATCGAGGACGACGGCGAGATCCTGATCTCCGGCGACCTGGTCTTCCAGGGGTACTGGCACAACGAGGCGGCCACCGCCGAGGCGCTCACTTCGGACGGCTGGTTCCGCACCGGCGACCTGGGCCGGCTCGACGAGGACGGCTACCTGAGCATCACCGGCCGCAAGAAGGAGATCATCGTGACCGCCGGCGGCAAGAACGTCGCCCCGGCGGCGCTGGAGGACCAGGTCCGGGCCCACCCGCTGGTGAGCCAGTGCGTGGTGGTCGGCGACCGGCAGCCGTTCATCGGGGCGCTGGTCACCATCGACGAGGAGGCGCTGCCGAAGTGGCTGGCCGCGCGCGGCCGGCCGGAGACGGCCCGCGCCGCCGACCTGCGCGACGACGAGGCGCTGCGGGCCGAGGTGCAGGGCGCGATCGACCAGGCCAACCGGTCGGTCTCCAAGGCCGAGGCGATCAAGGTGTTCCGGATCCTGCCGCACGACTTCACCGAGGACACCGGCGAGCTGACCCCCTCGCTCAAGGTGAAGCGGCAGGTCGTGCACAAGACGTACGCGGCGGAGATCGCGGATATCTACCGACGCTGACTACGATCCGTCACGTGCCCGCCTCGACACCCAGCCAGCCACCGACGCAACCCCTCGCCGCGTTCGCGCGGGCGGTGCTCCTCGCGTTGGTCGCCGGCCTGACCCTGTTCGCCACCCGGGATGTCACGCAGCTCTGGTGGATCGCTCTGCTGGGCCTGGCCGGGCTGCCCGCCGTGCTGGCCCCGCAGCATCGGCTGCTCGGACCGCTCAGCCGGTTCGCCGAGGTGGTGGTCCTCGGCCTGGCCGCCAGCAAGATCGCCGCGGACACCCACCTGGCCGGGGTGACCGGCGGGCTGGGCGCCTCGGCGGTGCTGCCGTACCTCGCCGTGCCGGTCACCGTGACGGCGCTGCGCCGCCGGTTCCGCGAGGGCGCGGCGCTGCTCGCCGTGGCGGCCGCCACCCTGCTGGTCAGCGCGGCCTTCACCGTGGTCGGCGGCGGGCGGCAGCTCGGCCAACTCGGCTACCTCGCGGTCTGCGCGCAGTGGCTGATCCTGGCCGCGCTCGGCCTCTACACGGCCGGCACGCTCCAACGGGTGATGCGGGTGCGCGGCGAAGGCAAGCCCCAGCCGTACGCGGAGGCCACCCGGCTGCTGACCCAGCTGCGTACGGTCGCCCGCCAGCTGCCCGGCGCCACGCTCGACCCGGGCGGCATCTCCGAGCACCTGCTGGAGGAGCTGCGGGTGGTGGCGAAGACCGACCGGGGCGCGGTGCTGTCCGCCAGCGGTGGCGGCCGGCTCGTGGTGCTCGCCCAGGTCGGCGCGGACCGGGTGGACTGGGAGACCACGCTCGACGCGGACTCGGCGATCGCCGACGCCTGGGCGAGCCAGCAGCCGCAGACCGCGGCCCGCTCGCAGGCCCGCTCGCAGCAGACCGGCGAGGTGTCGGCCCTGATCGTGCCGCTGGTCGCCGGGGTACGCACGGTCGGCCTGGTGGTCATCGAGGCGGACACCGCGCACGCGTACCCGCCGCCGGTGGTGTCCCGGGTGACCGCGCTGACCGGTCCGGCGGCGCTGCGGCTGGAGGCCGCGCTGCTCTTCGACGAGGTGCGGTCGCTGGCCACCAACGAGGAGCGGCAGCGGCTGGCCCGGGAGATCCACGACGGGGTCGCCCAGGAGCTGGTGATGGTCGGGTACGGCATCGACAACGCCCTGGCCACCGTGCACGACGACGCCGAGGAGACCGCCGACTCGCTGCGCACTCTGCGGCAGGAGGTCACCCGGGTGATCACCGAGCTGCGGCTGAGCCTGTTCGAGCTGCGCAGCGAGGTGGACCGGCACGGCGGCCTGGCCGCCGCGATCGCCGAGTACGCCCGCACCGTGGGCGCCTCCGGCGGGCTGCGGGTGCACCTGTCCCTGGACGAGTCCACCGCCCGGCTGCCCGCCGCGACCGAGGCCGAGTTGCTACGCATCGCGCAGGAGGCGGTCACCAACGCGCGCAAGCACGCCGGGGCGTCGAACCTGTGGGTCACCTGCGCGGTGGACCCCCCGTACGCCCAGATCGAAGTGTCGGATGACGGTCACGGCATCGTTGACCAGCGCCCTGACGGGCACTACGGGCTTGCGATCATGGCCGAGAGGGCGGAACGTATCCGGGGCCGGCTGGAGATCAGACCGCGGCAACCAAGCGGCACGACCGTGGCGGTGGTGATCGGCTCCTCGCCCCGGCGCGATAAGGTGCGCGGCAGCGCAGCAGCAGAAGGGGAGTAACCCGAGGATGACCACTAGCCCGACACCGGCCACCCGTACCAAGGTTCTCCTTGTCGACGATCACGACCTGATCCGCAAGGGTCTGCGGCACGCCTTCGAGCGGGACCGGCAGTTCGAGGTCGTGGGCGAGGCCGCCACGGCAGCCGAAGGGGTTCGCCAGGCCGGCGCGCTCCAGCCGGACGTGGTGATCATGGACCTGCGACTCCCCGACGGCAGCGGCCTGGAGGCCACCCGCGCCCTCCGCAAGTCCAGCGCGTCGATGGGCATCGTCGTGCTGACCATGTACGCCGGCGACGACCAACTGTTCGGCGCCCTGGAGGCGGGGGCCAGCGCCTTCGTGCCGAAGACCGCCCCGGCCGACGAGGTGGTCGCCGCCGCCCGGCACGCCGCCTCCTCGCCCAGCGCCTTCACCGCCGCCGACCTGGCCGAGGCGATGAAGCGCCGACTGGCTCCCTCCGGCCCACAGCTCTCCCCGCGGGAGGGCCAGGTGCTGCGGCTGCTGGCCGACGGCATGAGCGTGGCCGGCATCGCCAAGCAGCTGTTCGTCAGCGAGTCGACCGCCAAGACGCACATCTCGAAGCTCTACGAGAAGCTGGGCGCGGCCAATCGGGCCCAGGCGCTGATGACCGCGCTGCGGCTCGGCCTGCTGGAGGCCCCGGACGCCCCCAAGTTCTGAGGCGTCCCGACCACCTGCCGAGAGGCCCGCGTCCGTGCTCCGGACGCGGGCCTCTCGGGCATTCCGGGCAGCCGACGAACGCGTACGGTGAGGGACCGACCGCGCAGCGACGATGGTCTTTGCACCGCGTCAGTGGAGGGGCAGAATACGCGAGTGGTCCGCGCGGGGACGAGCCGCGCGTTGTTGATGCAAAAGGGGCAGGGGCATGCAGCGGCCGGACTGGGCACCCGACACGATCGACATCGAGCGCCCCAGTGTGGCCCGCATGTACGACTACTACCTCGGCGGCTCGCACAACTTCGCGGCCGACCGGGCGGCCGCCCGGGCCATGGTGGACGCGGTGCCCGAGGCCCCGCTGATGGCCCAGGCCAACCGGGCCTTCCTCCGCCGGGCGGTGCAGTTCCTGGCCGATTCCGGGATACGCCAGTTCCTCGACCTCGGTTCCGGCATCCCGACCGTGGGCAACGTGCACGAGATCGCCCAGCGGGCCGACCCGGCGTGCCGGGTGGTCTACGTCGACGTCGACCCGGTCGCGGTGGCGCACAGCCGGGAGATCCTGGCCGGCAACGACCGGGCCACAGTGATCCAGGAGGACCTGCGCCGGCCGGCCGCGATCCTCGGCCACCCCGAGGTCAACCGGCTGCTGGACTTCTCCCAGCCGGTCGCTGTGCTGGTCGTGGCGGTGCTGCACTTCATCCCGCCGGCGGACCGACCGGAGGAGATCCTGCGGACGCTGCGCACGGCGCTCGCGCCCGGCAGCCACCTGGTGCTGTCGCAGGCCAGCGACGACGGCCGTAGCGAGACGGGCGAGCGGGCCGAGGCCGAGCAGGTCTACCGCCGCACCGACAACCAGCTCTGGATCCGTAGCCGGGCCGAGCTGGTCACGCTCTTCGACGGATTCGAGCTGGTCGACCCGGGCGTGGTCTGGGTACCGCAGTGGCGTCCGGAGTCGCCGGAGCATGCGGAGGACGCCGAGCGATCAGTCTTCATCGGCGGCGTCGGGCGGCTCGGTGGGTGACGGAGCCACCGCCACGACCCGCTCCCGCCCCGGCACCTTCGCCCGGGCGTGGGCCAAGGCGGTCTCCGGCACCAGCTACCTGCCGATGACCCAGGCGCAGTTGGAGGCGCTGCTGCAACGGCTCGCCGAGCGGCTGGCCGTGGCGATCCGGTCCGAGCCGTTCGACCTGCGCATCGGTCAGCAGGTCGGCGCGGAGCTGGTGCAGGCGCACATTGCCTCCGCCGAAGGGCTGGGCCGTACCGTCGAGGTGATCCAGCTCCGCCTGGTACGCGACCTGGGTCTGGTCATCGACGACGTCGAGGACCGAATGGCGCGGCTGCTGGCCATGGTCGCCACCGGGTACGCCCGCGCCCTGCGCGACCGCACCCTGGACGAGCAGGAGTCGATCCGGCGGGCCGCGATGATGGCCCGCGCGGAGGCCGAGCGGGCGCTGCGGGAGAGCGAGGCGCGGTTCCGCTACCAGGCCACCCACGACCCGCTGACCGACCTGCCCAACCGGATCCTGTTCACCGAGCGGCTCACCGCCGCGATCGAGGCGCCCGGGCGGGGCGCCGACCGGATCGGGGTCTGCTTCCTCGACCTGGACCGCTTCAAGGTGGTCAACGACTCGCTCGGCCATCAGGTCGGCGACGCGCTGCTGTTGTCGGTGGCGCAGCGGCTGCGCCGGGCGCTCGGCGAGCATCTGGTGGCCCGGCTCGGCGGCGACGAGTTCGTCATCCTGGTCGAGCGCACCGCCTGCATCGAGGACGTGGTCAAGGTGGCCGAGGCGGCCCTCGCGGCGGTGAGCGAGCCGGCCCTCGTGGAGGGGCACGAGCTGACCGTGTCGGCCAGCATCGGAATCGTGGAGCGGCAGGTGGCTGGCACCACGCCGATGGAGCTGATGCGGGAAGCGGACAGCACGCTGCACTGGGCCAAGGCGGCCGGCGGCGCCCGCTGGTCGGTCTTCGACGCCGACCGCAACCGTCGGGAGCTGGCCCGGTACGCCCTCTCGGCGGCGATCCCCACCGCCCTGGACCGGGGCGAGTTCTACCTCGACTACCAGCCGCTGACCTCGCTGTGCGACGGCCGGGTGCTCGGCATGGAGGCGCTGGTCCGCTGGCGGCACCCCGAGCTGGGCGTGCTCCAGCCGGACAGCTTCATCGGGCTGGCCGAGGAGACCGGGCTGATCGTCCGGCTCGGCAGCTGGGTGCTCGCCGAGGCCTGCCGGGAGGCGGGGAGTTGGTCGGCGGGGCGGCCCGACGCGCCGTTCGTCAGCGTCAACCTGGCCGTCCGTCAGCTGCACCGGCCCGGCCTGGTGCAGGAGGTGGAGGGGGTGCTCCAGCGGACCGGGCTGCCCCCGGAACGGCTTCAGCTGGAGGTCACCGAGAGCACCATGATGAGCACGGTGGCCGAGCCGGTCCGCGCCCTGCGGGTGCTCAAGGAGCTCGGGGTCCGGATCGCCATCGACGACTTCGGCACCGGCTACTGCAACCTGGCGTACCTGCGGGACCTGCCGGTCACCGAGCTGAAGGTGGCGGGCGAGTTCGTGGCCGGGCTGCGCGCGCCGGCCGACGACCCAAGCAGCCGCACGGATGAGCGGATCCTCGCTTCGCTGGTGTCGCTCGCGCACGCCCTCGGGCTGACCGTCACCGCCGAGGGCGTGGAGACCGCCGGACAGGCGGACCGGCTCCGGGCGATCGGCTGCGACGCCGGGCAGGGCTGGCACTTCGGCCGCCCCGCCCCGGCCAGCCAGGCCCTCACCCACCCGGCCTGAGCCCGCGCACCGCGCACCGCGCCCCGCGCCCCGCGCCCCGCGCCCCGCGCCCCGCGCCCCGCGCCCCGCGCCCCGCGCCCCGCGCCCCGCGCCCCGCGCCCCGCGCCCCGACGGACGATAACCGCGGTCCGCCTTTGGACCTGACATCACCAACGACTCACGACGGCGGCGTTCACGACACCAACCGTGGCAGCCACCTGAGTCGTTCGTGCTATCAACTCCAAAGCGTCCGCAGGAACTGCCACCGCCAGCGACGGCGAGTACACCTAGCCCCACCTACGAACTTGATGACGCAGACGATTCAGCGCCGAACGCCGGACCGAACGGCCCCCCACCCCGGCCTGAGTCGTTCACGTCATCAAGTTCGTAGCGTCCGAATGAGACATTCGGCCGCCGGGCCGCGAAGGCCCGACGGGAAGGAAGGCCCAGCCGGTGGGCAGGCCCGGCCAGTGGGAAGCGCACCCGATCGGGGCACCTCCGCCGTCGGCGCACGGCGGGGCGTCGGCCTGCGCCGGTCAGCCGGCGAGGAGGGCGGTCATCCGTTCCGCCTGGGTCTCCCAGCGCCACTCCTTCTCCACCCACGCGCGGCCGGCCCCGCCGAGCTGACGGGCCAGGTCCCGGTCCGCGAGCAACGTCGCCACCCGGTCGGCGAGCTGGGCCACGTCCCGGCCGCGGACCACGTACCCGGTCTCGCCCTCCCGGACGGCGTCCGGCGCGCCGCCGGAGTCGCCGGCCACCACCGGCAGCCCGGTCGCGCTGGCCTCCAGGTAGACGATCCCCAGCCCCTCGACGTCCAGGCCTCGGTTGCGGGTCCGGCAGGGCATGGCGTACACGTCGCCAGCGGCGTAGTGGGCGGGCAACTCGGCCGACGGCACCGAGCCGGTGAAGACCACGTCACGTTCCACCCCGGTCTGCCGGGCCAGCTTCTCCAGCGTGGCCCGGTAGGGCCCACCACCCACGATCAGCAGCGCCGCGTCCGGCACCCGCCGACGGATCTCCGGCATCGCCCGGATGAGCATGTCCTGTCCCTTGCGCGGCACCAGCCGCGAGACACACACCACCACCGGGCGGTCGGCCAGGCCCAACCGCAGCCGCACCCGTTCCCCGTCGACGGACGGGTGGTACGTCTCCACGTCGACGCCCGGCGCAAGCCGGCGCAGCTCGGTCACCCCGTCAAGCACCCGGGCCAGCCGGACCCGGGTGTATTCCCCCAGGTAGGTGGTGACGTCCACGCCCCGCCCGATCCGGCGCAGCGCGGACCGGGCGCCGGGCAGCGCGGCCCAGCCGGCCTCGTGGCCATGGGTCAGCGCCACCGCCCGCCGGATCCCGGCCCGCCGGCGCAGCCCCGCCGCGAGCAGCCCCAGCGGGGCCGCCGCGCCGAACCACACCGTGTCGCAGTCGTACGCCCGGGCCAGCCGCGCGGCGCGACGGGCGATCAGCGGGGTGGGCAGCAGCACCTTGGTGCGTTCCCGGATCACCTCGAACGGCTGGTCGGCGTCGAACTTGGCGGCGCCCCGCCAGCTCGACGCGTAGACCACCACGGAGCCCGGGGGCTGGCGGATGGCGAGGTTGTGCACGAAGGACTGGATACCGCCGGGCCGCGGCGGGAAGTCGTTGGTGATCAGCAAGGTCCGGCTCATCTGCCGATCTCCCTGGCGTAGGCGCGGGCGGCGGCCATCCGCTCGACCGTGGACGGGTGGGACGCCGACCAGAGGTACTCCCAGCGGGGCGGGTCGGGGTCGGCCAGGTTCACCCCGGCCAGCCGGCGCTGCATCGCCTCGAAGGTGACCGGGTCGCCGGTCAGCGCGAGCGCGTGCGCGTCGGCCCGGGCCTCCACCCGCCGCGACACCAGCGCCTGCCCCGGGGTGGCCGCCAGCCCGGCCAGCGTGATCAGCGCGATCAGCAGCGGGAACGCCCGGGGTTGGGCGACCGAGTCGACCCCGGCCAGCCGCAGCAGCGGTGGCCAGGAGCCGATCAGGTAGAGGGCCACCACCGCGGCGGCGGCGCCGAGCGCCCCGATCAGGGTGCCGACCCACACGTCCCGGTCCCGGGCGTGCCCCAGCTCGTGCGCGACCACGCTGGTCACCTCCGCCGGGGTCGCCTCGCGCAGCAGGGTGTCGTAGACCACCACCCGCCGGGTCGGCCCGAGCCCCGAGACGTACGCGTTGACCGCTCGGGTCCGCCGGGAGGCGTCGGCGACCAGCACGTCGCGGACCGGCACCCCGTCCCGGGCGGCCAGGCTCATCAGCTCGGTGCGCAGCGGCCCCGGCTCCATCGGGGTGAAGCGGTTGAACACCGGCTCCACCAGCACCGGCAGCACGAACGACAGCAGCACCACCAACGCGGCGGCGCCGGCCGCGCCGAACGCCCACCACCAGCGCGGGGCGAGCCGGACGACCGTGTAGAAGCCGAGCAGGGCGAGCGCGCCGATGACCGCGCTGACCGCGTACGACTTGAGCAGGTCCACCGCCCAGCCGCCCCAGCCCTGGGTGCTCAGCCCGTAGCGGGTGAGCACGGTGTGTCGCCAGGCGGCGAAGGGCAGCGTGAGCAGGTCGGCGAGGAGCATCACGGCGAGCCCGCCGAGCACCGCCTGGGCGATCCAGTGCCCGCCGAACGGCCGGCCGGCGAGCTCCACCAGGCGACCGCCGATCGGGGTGAGCCCGAGCACCAGGGCCACCACCAGGCCGACCACGAGCGCCGACCACCCGGCGGGGCGCAGCGCGCCGTGGAACGCCCGGCCCCGGGCCACCTGCTCGACCGGCAGCGACCGCAACGCGGCCAACTGGTCGGCGCGGGGCGCCGGGGGCCGGTGCCAGGGGATCAGCAGCGCCGCGGTGACGGCCAGCACGACGGCCAGCCCGGCGAGGGTGAGAAGCGCCCAGGCGCGCGGCGTCACCGCCACACCCCGCCGTCGCGCCGTACCCGGATCATGCCGCTCCTCCCGCCGTGAGCGCTCATCCTATTGCCCGGTACGGCCGCGCCGGACCCGGCTCGATGATCCACACGAGTTCGCGGGATACGGCAGCGGGACGCACCGGGCCGGGCCGCACCGGGCGCCCGGCCATCGGGGCGGTACGCCCTGGGGATCAGGCGATCCGGCGGCGGCCCGGCCGCCGGGCGGAGCCGGCGATCTCGGCCGACAGCACCTCGATGTCGAAGCCGGCCCGAGCGAACACCTCGATCGCCCGGTGCTCGGCGGGACCGAGGTCGGCCGCCGGCGAGCCGGTGTCGAGCAGCGCGGTCACCAGGCAGCCGGAACAGCCGGCGCCGCGGATCCCGCAGGTGTCGCAGTCGATGAGCATCAACGCCTCCAGACGCCTCGCCGGTGACGGGCGGGAGACGGGACCGTCGCCGCCCGACCACCGTCGGTCACCACGACGCTAGGCCAGGGGTATGACAGAACCGGACAACGAGGCAGCAGCCACCCCGAATCCGATCATCAGGCACCGGGGGGCGAGCCGTACCTCAGGAGCGGGCGAGCCGCCGCAGCAGCGAGTCGGCACCCAGCGGGTACGCCCCGTGTCGGCGTACCCCGTCGGCGACCTCGCGGTCGGAGGAGACCACCACCACCGGCCGGCCCGGCGGCTCGGCGCGGACCAGCCGGCGGATCAACTCGTCCGCGGTCTCCCCCTTGCGGGAGAAGAGCACCCGCACCCCGCGCGGCGCCGGCGGCAGCCCGTGGATCCGCTCCGCGCCGTCGAAGACCACGGTGACCTCGTCGCCGGTCTGCGCGGCGATCCCGCCCAGCCCGCTGATCAACCGTTTGCGCTGCTGCTCCAGCGACATCTCGCCGAAGCCTCGCTTGGTGACGTTGTAGCCGTCCACCACGAGGTGCGCCTTGGGCAGGGCGAGCAGCTGGTCCAGCCGGGCCGGGTCATCGGTGTCCCGGGCGCGGGCGGCCGCGCCGGCCGGGGTGACCGCCGCCTGGTCGGCGAAGGCGTCCGCGACGAAGTCGGCGGGCAGCCTGTCCACCGGGTCGAGGGCCAGCTCGCGACGCAGCCCGACGGCCGCCTGGCCGATCGTCTCCAGCAGCAGCCACAGCTTCGCGTCGTCGACCGAGCGGGCCTCCTTGGCGGTGGCCCGGGCCACCCCGGCCGCGGCCTCCGCCTCGGCCAGCCGGGCACGGGCACGGCGCAGCTCGGCGTCAGCGTCGGCCGCCGCCCGGGCCGCCCGGCCCCGCTCGGTGGCGAGCATCTCGGTGGCCTTGCGCTCCCGGGCCTGGGTCTCCCGCAGCGCGCGGGCCAGCTGGCGGGCCTCCTCGCGGAGCTGCCCCAGCTCCTCCCGGACCCGGGCGAGCTCGTCGCGGAGCTTCTCCGCCTCCACCCGGGCTACGGCCCGGTCGTGCTCGGCGCGGGTGGCCCGCTGCTCGGCCTCCCGGACCAGCTCGGCCACCACCGCGGTGTCCGCCTCGGCGCGCACGGCGGCGCCGCTCGCCTCGATCAGCTCCCGCCATCCCCGGGGCCGGGCCAGGTAGGCCAGGGCGGCCACCTCGACCGGGTCGGCGGCGGCCGGGGCGGTCCCCTCCACCACGGCCGTGCCGAGGTCGCCGGCATCGGCCAGCACCCGTGCGGCGACCCGCTGCCGGAACAACGGGTCGGCGGTGAGCTGGGCGGCGATGGCCGGGGCACCCAGCCGGGCGCGCCGGTTGGGGGCGAACTTGGCGATCCGCCGCAGCGGGACGGGCACCTCGTCGGCGGGCAGCCCGGGCAGCACGGCGGCGGTGAGCGCCACGATCCGCTGCCGGACCGGCTCGGGCAGGCTGGGCTCCGGCTCGGGCGGGACCGCCGCACCGGCGTCGGTTCCGGCGGCGTCCGCGAGGTCCGCGGGGTCCGGGCCCGGCGCGTCCGGGTCCTCACCGGCGTCGTGCACGGCGGCCATCAGCTCCTCCTCGGAGGAGTGGTCGTCGTACGGCTCGGTGAGGGGCATGTGGCAAGTCTCCCACCGCGGACGGGCCCACCGCCCGGTGAGTGAGCCGATCTCTCATCCTAGCCCCGTGGTAACGCCTGGGACGGGAGGGACGGGAGTGTCGGACCCCGCCGCTAGCGTCCCCGGGGTGACGCGAGCGGAGTACGTCCAGGAGGCGCTCGCCGGCCTGGACCGGGCGGCGGGCTCGGGGGTCGACCCCGCGCTGCCGCTCTACGCGACCACCTTCGTGGTCGTCGACCTGGAGACCACCGGCGGCGCGCCGGACGGCGGAGGGATCACCGAGATCGGCGCGGTGAAGGTCCGTGGCGGCGAGGAGCTGGGGGTGCTCGCCACCCTGGTCAACCCGGGCGTGCCGATCCCGCCGTTCATCACCGTGCTGACCGGCATCACCCAGGCCATGCTGATCCCCGCCCCGCCGATCGAGCAGGTGCTGCCGAGCTTCCTGGAGTTCATCACCGACGCCGTGCTGGTCGCCCACAACGCTCCGTACGACGTCGGCTTCCTCAAGGCCGCCTGCGCGAAGCACGGCTACCGCTGGCCCAACCCCCGGGTGCTGGACACCGCGGCGCTGGCCCGCCGGGTGCTCAGCCGCGACGAGGTGCCCAACCGCAAGCTCGGCACGCTCGCCGCGTACTTCCGCACGGCCACCCAGCCGACGCACCGGGCGCTGGACGACGCCAAGGCCACCGTCGACGTGCTGCACGGGCTGATCGGGCGGCTCGGCGGGCACCGGGTCGACACCGTCGGCGAGGCGATCGAGTTCGCCCGGGCGGTCACCCCCACCCAGCGCCGCAAGCGGCACCTCGCCGACGGGCTGCCGAAGGTGCCCGGGGTCTACATCTTCCGGGCCGCCGACGACCGGCCGCTCTACGTCGGCACCTCCGGCGACATCGCCACCCGGGTCCGCAGCTACTTCACCGCCGCGGAGAAGCGGGCCCGGATCTCCGAGATGCTGGCCGCCGCCGAGCGGGTCCAGGCCGTCGAGTGCGCCCACTCGCTCGAGGCCGAGGTCCGCGAGCTGCGGCTGATCGCCGCCCACGCGCCGCCGTACAACCGGCGCTCCAAGTACCCCGAACGCCAGGTCTGGCTGAAGCTCACCGACGAGGCGTACCCGCGGCTGTCCATCGTGCGCGAGCTCGCCCCCACCGACACCGCCTACCTGGGCCCGTTCCGCTCGAAGCAGGCCGCCGAGCTGGCCGCCGCCGGCTTCCACGACGCCGTGCCGCTGCGCCAGTGCACGCACCGGCTCTCCCGGCGCACCACCATGCCGGCCTGCGCGCTGGCCGAGCTGGGCCGGTGTCCGGCGCCCTGCGAGCACCGGATCACCCCGGAGGAATACGACGACCGCGCCGCCGTCCCGTTCCGTACCGCCACCACCAGCGACCCGCAGGTGGTGGTGGACGCCCTGCTCGCCCGGATCGAGGTGCTCTCCCGCGCCCAGCGCTACGAGGAGGCCGCGGTGGTGCGCGGCCGGCTGGTCGCGGTGCTGCGCGCGGCGGTGCGGATGCAGCGCCTGGCCGGGCTGACCGGCATCGCCGAGCTGGCCGCCGCCCGCCCGGCCGCCCGGGGCGGTTGGGAGCTGGCCCTGGTCCGGTACGGCCGGCTGGCCGGCGCCGGCGTCTCCCCGCCCGGTGTCCATCCGCGACCGACCATCAACGCGATCCGAGCCACCGCCGAGACCGTGCTGCCCGGCCACGGCCCGGTCCCCCGGGCCTCCGCCGAGGAGAGCGAGCGCATCCTGTCCTGGTTGGAGCGACCGGAGACTCGGCTGGTGGAAATCTCGTCCGGCTGGGCGTCCCCGATCGCGGGCGCGGGCCGGTTCCGGGACCTGCTGACCAAGGCGGAGAACGGAGCGTCCCACCAACTCTCAACCGAACGCTCATGACCAACTGTCCGATCGGACTACGTCGACTCCCTTAGGCTGTTAGAGAAGTGTAGTCCTGCCCGTTTCGCGGGCCTGCTCCCGGTCGCCGCTCCCGACGGCCGGGGGCCGGGGTGAGGAGGTGTCCCAGGTGGACGTCGACGCCGGACACGGCGCCGCCCTGGGCGGCGCGCTTCCGACCCAGCCCGGGGAGCTGCCGCTGACCCGCCGGCTGCGCTCCCTGCTCACCTGGCCCACCACCGACCACGACCCGGTCAACGCGCTGGTCCGCGCCCACCGTGGCAGCCACGCCAACGCCGACGCTTCGGTGCTCCGGCGGGCCTACACCATCGCGGAGAACATGCACCGCGGCCAGTTCCGCAAGAGCGGCGAGCCCTACATCACCCATCCGCTGGCGGTCGCCCAGATCTGCGCGAACCTCGGCATGGACACCATCACCCTGGTCGCCGCGCTGCTGCACGACACCGTGGAGGACACCCGCTACACCCTCCAGGCGCTGCAGGAGGACTTCGGCCGCGAGGTGGCCCACCTGGTCGACGGGGTGACCAAGTTCGACAAGGCGTTCTACGGCAAGGCCGCCGAGGCGGAGACGGTCCGCAAGATGATCGTCGCGGCCGGCAAGGACGTCCGGGTGCTGATCATCAAGCTGGCCGACCGGCTGCACAACATGCGCACCCTCGGCGTACGCTCCGCCGCCTCCCGGGAACGTATCGCCCGCAAGACCCAGGAGGTGCTCGTCCCGCTCTGCGACCGGCTGGGCATCCAGACCCTCAAACGCGAGCTGGACGACGTGGTGCTGCTGCACCTCCAGCCGGAGGAGCACGCCCGGATCGCCCGGCACGTGCACGACCGGCCGGGCTGGGACGCGTACCTCGACGACGTGGTGGCGAAGACCCGGGCCGCGTTGCGCCGCAGCCGGGTCGACGCGGAGGTCTCCCCCCGCCCCCGGCACCTCTACTCGATCTGGAAGGACACCGTGGCGGGCGGCCACACCGCCCCCTACGACCTGCCCCGCATCGCCATCGTGGTGGACGGCCCGGCCACCGACTGCTACGCGGCGCTCGGCGCGGTGCACGGGCTCTGGCGGCCGGTGCCGGGCCGTTTCAAGGACTTCATCGCCTCCCCCAAGAACAACCTCTACCGCTCGCTGCACACCAGCGTCTGCGGCCCGCAGGACCGGACGGTGGAGGTGCTGATCCGCACCGAGGAGATGCACCGTTCCGCCGAGTACGGCGTGGCCGCCCACTACCGCTTCCCCCGCGCCGCCGGGCGTGCCGCCGACCGGGCGGCCGAGTTGGCCTGGCTGCGCCGGGTGCTCGACTGGGAGCAGGAGACGGTGGACCCGACGCAGTTCATGGAGTCGCTGCGCTGCGACCTGGCGGAGGCGCAGGTCCAGGTGGTCGCCGACGGGCGGCAGATCGTCCTGCCGGCCGGCGCCACCCCGGTCGACCTCGCCTACGAGCTGGGCCGGGAGCGGGGCGACCACTGCCTGGCCGCGCGGATCAACGGGCGGCTGGCCCCGCTCTCCTCCGAACTGGAGGAGGGCGACGTCGTGGAGATCTTCACCGAGAGCGACGCGGAGAGCGGCTTCGAGGCCGACGCGGCGCCGCGCGGACCGCGCCGGGAGTGGCTGCGTTTCGTGAAGTCGCCGCACGCGCAGATGCAGATCAACCGCTGGTTCGCCGAGCACACCGAGCCGGGCATCTCGATCGCCGACAAGGTACGCCTCGGCCGGGCCAGCATCGGCCTGGCGCTGCGCAAGCACAACCGGGGCCTGGCCAGCGACCTGCCGCTGCTGCGGCTCTCCGAGGAGCTGGGCTACCCCGACCTGGAGACCCTGCTGGTGGCGGTCTTCGACCGGGCCGTCGAGCCGGACACGGTGGTCCAGCAGCTCATCGATCTCGTCGACCATCGGCAGTAGGTGAACGCCGCTCATCCGGCGGGACCGTCCGGCCACTAGCCTGAAGGCATGATCCCCCGCGCGCGTGCCACCGGACGGGCCATCGGCTACCAGATCTTCTACCGGCTCCCCGTCCCGCTGCGGCGTCGCCTGGTGCGGCTCGCCGTGCCGAAGTACGTCGTCGGCGCGGTCACCCTGGTCCGGGACGCCGAGGCCGAGGGCCCGGGGCGGATCCTGCTGCTGCGCCAACCGCCCGGCTACAGCTGGACCCTCCCGGCCGGCCTGCTGCAACGTGGCGAGGCGCCGGTGGTCGGCGCGGCCCGTGAGCTGTACGAGGAGTCGGGCGTCCGGCTCTCCCCCGACCGGCTCCGCCCGGCCGTGCCCAACGCCGTGGTGCACGCCAAGGGCTGGGTGGACGTGGTCTTCGAGGCCGAGGTGCCGGCCTCGACCACGGCACTGACGGTGGACGGGGCCGAGGTCTTCGAGGCGGCCTGGCACCCGCTGGACGACCTGCCGCGGCTGAGCCGCGCGACCGCCAACCTGCTCGCCCACTACGGCATCGGCCCGCGCGCCGGCGAGGTCCCGCCGGCGGCGCCACCGGCCCCGTGACCGACCTCGGCCCGCGTCCCGGCCCGGCCGGCACCGGGCGTCCCACCGGTCCGACCGGCGCCGGCTGGCGGGCGGCGGTGGACGTCTGCGCCGTGGTGCTCGCCGCGGGCGAGGGCACCCGGCTGCGCCCGCTCACCGGGCGGCTGCCCAAGGCGCTCTGCCCGGTCGGCAACGTACCGCTGCTGGACCGGGCCCTCGATCGGCTGGCCGGACTCGGCCTGGCCGGTCCGCGGCGCGTCGCGGTGAACGCCTGCTACCTGGGCGACCAGGTGGTCGCGCACGCGGGCGGACGGGCCCACCTGTCGGTCGAGCCGGGCGACCCGCTCGGCACCGCGGGCGGGCTGGGCAACCTGCGGGACTGGATCGCCGGCCGGGGCGTGCTGGTCGGCAACGCCGACGCGTACCTGGCTGATCCGGATGCCCCACCGGGGCCGGACGTGGCGGCGCTGCTGGACGGCTGGGACGGGCGGAGCGTACGCCTGCTCGGCCAGCCCGCCGCCGACCCGGCGGCCCCCGGCACCTTCAGCGGCCACGTGTTCGTCGGGTTCTCGCTACTGCCCTGGCGGCTGGTCCGCGACCTGCCGGCGGCCTTCGGGGACCTGGTCCGGTCGGTGTGGCGGCCGGCGGAGGCGGCCGGCGCGCTGACCGTGGTGCCTTACCGGGGCACCTTCTACGACACCGGCACCCCCGCCGACTACCTGGCGGCGAACCTGCACGCGGCCGGCGCCGGCAGCCTGGTCGATCCGACCGCCACGGTCACCGGGCGGTTGGCGCGGTCGGTGGTCGGGGCGGGTGCGGTGGTCCGGGGTGCGGCCACCCGGGTGGTGGTCTGGCCCGGGGCGACGGTCGGCCCGGAGGAGCGCCTCACCGACGCGATCCGGGCCGGCACCGACCTGACCGTCCCGGCCGGATCCCCGAGCCGGGGGAGGCCTGACCGGGCGAACCTCTAGCATGGGCCACGACGCCGACGAACGGAGAAATGTCCCGTGATCACCGCGATCGTGCTGATCGACTGCGCCACCGACTCCATCCCCGAGGTGGCCGAGACCCTGGCCAACCTCCCCGGCGTCAGCGAGGTCTACTCGGTGGCCGGCCACGTCGACCTGATCGCCATGGTCCGGGTCCGCGAGTTCGAGCAGATCGCCCAGGTCATCGCGGGCAGCATCTCCAAGGTCCCCGGCGTGATCAACACTGAGTCGCACATCGCGTTCCGGGCCTACTCGCAGCACGACCTGGAGGAGGCGTTCGCGATCGGGCTGGCCGGCGCGGACTAGCCCGACACGCCGGATGGCCGGCCCACCCCGGAGGGGCGGACCGGCCACCGTCGGCCGTACGGCGTCAGCTGGTGCTCGGCGCCGGGGTCTCCGTGGTACCCGGGGCCGGGGCCTCGGTGCTGGTGCCGCCCGGAGCCGGGGACTCGGTACCGCCCGGAGCCGGCGACTCGGTGCCGCCCGGACCCGTGGTGGCGCTGCCGCCCGGGCTGGGCGTGCCGCTGCTGGCGCTGGTCTGCGGCACCGGGACGCCCAGGGTCTGGGCCAGGGCCGTCAGCGCGTCGAGGTGCGCCTGGAGCACCGGCAGCGCGTCCTGGGCCACGGTGATCACCGACTGCTCGGAGCCCTGCGAGATCTCGGTCTGGGTCGCCTGGATGGCCTGGACGTGGCCGGCCAGCTCGGCGGTCACCCACGCCTTGTCGAACGCGGCGCCGCTGAGGGTGTTCAGGTGGTCGAGGACCTTCTGCTGGTCGGCGGTCGGGTTGTTCGGCAGCTGGACGTTCAGCTGCTGCGCGGTGGACTTCACCGTCTGGTCCAGCTGGGTGTGGTCCGTCACGAACTGCTTGCCCAGGTCCTTCACCTGCGCGTTCTGGCCCTTCTGCTGGGCCAGGTTGCCCGAGGTGATCTCGAACAGGTTGACCTGGTGCAGCGCCTGCAGGTACTGGGTGTCCTGCGTCGACGGCTGTGCCGCGGCCTGCGCCGCCGCGGCGGGCGCCACCCCGACCACCACCATGGCGGCGAGCAGTCCGAGGCGTTTGATACCCAACATGTTTCCCCCCCTTTTTCGTTGGACCGCACGGATACCCGGCTGACCGGGGTTATTCCTGCGATTCCACCCGTCCGTGTCGGGGGGTGGCGGGCCGCCGGAGCGGGAGCGTCCGGCCCGCGGCGGGCGGGACGGGACACCCGGCCCGGAAACGGCCGTGGCGCCCGCCGGGGATTCCGGCGGGCGCCACGGTCAGTCGTGCGCGAGCGGGTCAGCGGCGGCTCTCGCCGCTGGTGATCTCCTCCCGCTCCGGTCGGGTCTCGACCGGCGGGTGCCCGGGCGACACCGGCGCCTCGGCCGGCTTCTCGATCGGGTAGAAGAAGCCCCGGATCGCCGGGCCCAGGGCACCGAGCCGGTTCATCTTCTTCGGGACCACCCAGCCGACGTAGTCCAGCGCGCCGTGCCCGTCGTGGTCGGCCTCGCTGAGCGGCTGGTGGACCTCGACGAACCGGCCGTCGGGCAGCCGCTTGATGATGCCGGTCTCCACACCGTGGGCCAGCACCTCCCGGTCGTGCTGCTGGAGACCCAGGCAGATCCGGTAGGTGAAGTAGTACGCCAGCGGCGGGAGGATCAGCAGGCCGATCCGGCCCGCCCAGGTCATCGCGTTCAAGCTGATGTGGAACTTGTCGGCGATGACGTCGTTGCCGCCGGAGAGGGTCAGCACGATGAAGAAGGACACGGCCATCGCGCCCGCCGCGGTCCGGGCCGGCACGTCTCGGGGCCGCTGGAGCAGGTTGTGGTGGCGGTAGTCCTTGAGGCGGCGGGCCTCCAGGAACGGGTACAACAGCGACAGGCCGACCAGGATGCCGGGCAGGACGACCGTCGGCCAGAACAGCGGCGGGATGACGTAGCCGTCGCCGATCGGGATGTTGATCTCCCAGGCCGGCATCAGTCGAGTCGAGCCGTCGAGGAACATGACGTACCAGTCGGGCTGGCTGGCCGCCGACACCACCCACGCCTCGTACGGGCCGAAGTACCAGATCGGGTTGATCTGGAACAGGCCACCCATCAGCGCGATCACGCCGAAGACGACCATGAAGAAGCCGCCCTGCTTGAGCGCGTAGCGGGGGAACATCCGCTCGCCGACCACGTTCTCGTTGGTCCGGCCGGGGCCGGGCCACTGGGTGTGCTTCTGCTTGAAGACCAGGCCCAGGTGGACGCTGATCAGGGCGACCAGCAGACCCGGGATGAGCAGCACGTGGGCGATGAAGAACCGGCTGATGATGATGGTGCCGGGGAACTCCCCGCCGAAGATGGACGAGGTGACCCAGGAGCCGATCACCGGGATCGACAGCATGATGCCGGAGGCGATCCGCAGACCGGTGCCGGAGAGGCCGTCGTCCGGCAGCGAGTAGCCGGTGAAGCCGGCCAGGAAGCCGACCCAGAACAGCAACGAGCCGATGATCCAGTTCGTCTCACGCGGCTTGCGGAACGCGCCGGTGAAGAAGACCCGGAGCATGTGCACCACGATCGAGGCCATGAACAGCAGGGCCGCCCAGTGGTGCATCTGCCGCATGATCAGACCGCCCCTGACATCGAACGACAGGTTCAGGCTGGAGGCGTAGGCGGCCGACATCGGGGTGCCCCGCAGCGGGGCGTAGCTGCCGTTGTAGATGACCTCGGTCATCGCCGGCTCGAAGAAGAAGGTCAGGAAGACGCCGGTCAGGATCAGGACGATGAACGAGAAGAGCGCGATCTCGCCCAGCAGGAACGACCAGTGGTCCGGGAAGACCTTGTTCAGCAGCTTCCGCAGCGGGGTGGCCGCCTGGAAGCGGTCGTCCAGTGCGCCCGCGCTCCTGGCCGGCACCGCGGCTACGTCAAACTTTCGGCGCTTCATGGCCGCTCCCAGAAGTCGGGACCGATGGTCTCGGTGTAGTCGGACCTCGCCACGAAGAAGCCCTCCTCATCCACCTCGATCGGCAGCTGCGGCAGCCGCCGGCTCGCCGGGCCGAAGACCGGCTTGGCGTTGTCGGTGATGAGGAACTGCGACTGGTGGCACGGGCAGAGCAGCCGGTTGGTCTGCTGCTCGTAGAGGCTGGCCGGGCAACCGGCGTGCGTGCAGATCTTGGAGTATGCCGCGAAGTTGCCCCACATGTAGTCGCCGTGGCCGATCCGGGCGTTGGCTTCGCGCGACTTCTGCGCGTCCTCCTCACGCAGGTGGATCAGCAGGGTCGGCGAGTCGGCGTGCTTGTTGCTCACGCCGCCGTTGATGCCCGGGAAGACGGTGAGCTGGCCGCCGACGCTGACGTCCGCCGGGCGGAGCGGCCGGCCGTCCTCGCGGACCAGCCGGATCTTCTTCCCGTTCTCCGGCTTGAAGCCGGTGGTGAACATCTGGTTGTTCTTGTGCGGGTCGGAGATCAGGCCGCCGACCAGCGGCGCCGCGACGACCGCGCCGACCGGCACCAGGCCGGCGAGCAGCGAGACGCCGAGCAGCGGCCGACGCCGGACGCCCATCTCGTCGGCCAGGAAGAGCATGGTCTCGCCGGTGATCTTGCGATCGTCCGGGGAACTCGGCTGGTCGTGCCGGTCCTGGATCGAGACCTCCTTGGGCAGCAGCTTCTTGCCCCAGGTGAGGATGCCGAAGCCGATGCCGAGGAGCGCGATGCCGAGGCTCAGGCCGAGCAGCGGGGTGAAGTACTTGTCGCCGCCGCGGCCCGGCGCCCACTCCCACGGCCACCAGATGTAGATGATCAGGAACGCGGTCGCGGCCGCACCGGTCAGCAGGAACATCAGGGCGACCGTGCGGGTCAGCCGGCGCTCCGCCTTGCTGCCCGGAACCACCTGCGGCTCGTAGTGGACGATCTCGATGTCGTCCCGCCGCGCGCCCTCCTGCACCACCTCGAACCGGGAGAGCCGGGGGTCGTGCACGTCGAGCGGCTCCCGGCCCGCCGGGGCCTGGTGCTCGGTGTGGGTGCTCATGCCGTCACCTCGCTCCGCTCGGCGCCGGCATGAGGCATCACGGCGCTGTACTGACGATTCGCTCGCTTGCGCTCGCTCATGCCGTCACCTCGCTACGGGTGGCGCCGGGGGTCGACGCCACAGCACTGAAACGAATGATCCGCTCGGTCACGACTTGCCCGCAATCCACAGGCTCGTGAAGACCAGCGCGACGATGCCGACCAGGAAGGCCGCCAGACCCTCGGTCGACGGGCCGTACCGGCCCAGGTTGAAACCGCCCTGGTCCTGGGTGTCCTTCAGGTTCTCCTGGATGTAGGCGATGATGTCCGCCTTCTCCTGCGGAGAGATCTGGTTGTCGCCGAACACCGGCATGTTCTGCGGGCCGCTCAGCATGGCGGCGTAGATCTGCCGGTCGGTGGCCGGGTACAGGCTCGGCGCGTACTTGCCCGAGGAGAGGGCACCGCCGCCGGCGCTGAACGCGTGGCACTGCGAGCAGTTGATCCGGAACAGCTCACCACCGGTGGCGAGGTCGGCACCCTCGCGCAGGTTGCCGTGGGGGACCTGCGGGCCGCCGCCCAGCTCCTGGATGTACTGGCCGAGCTGGCGCACCTGCTCGTCAGTGAACTGGGGCTTCTTGCGGGGGGCCTGGGCCTCCTGTCGGGCCATCGGCATCCGACCGCTGCTGACCTGGAACTCCACCGAGGCCGACCCGACGCCGATCAGGCTCGGACCGCGTCCCGCGACGCCCTGGGCGTTGCGACCGTGACAGGTCACACAGCTCACGTCGAACAGCGCCTTGCCCTCGTTGGCGGCGGCGCTCAGGGGCGGGTTTTCCTGCGCCTGCACGCCCGGGGCGAAGAGGGTGTAGGCACCGCCGGCCAGCATCAGCGCGGCGGCCAGCCGGACCGCGGCACCCAGCCGGCGGCGGCCCCTGCTGCGCGCTACGGGCCGCCCGCGCAGCCGCGCGAGCAGACCGCGTCGGCGGTCGTTGTCAGAAGTCATGACCTGTGTCCTTAACCGGTTGGACCTTGTCTCAGGGGACGAAGCAGCGGCGCGATACGTGACGCGCCAAGATCACTGGAGCCAGTAGATCATGGCGTAGAGCCCGATCCACACGACGTCGACGAAGTGCCAGTAGTACGACACGACGATGGCCGACGTGGCCTGGGCCGGGGTGAACCGGCCCATGGTGGTGCGGATCATGAAGATGATGAAGGCGATCAGACCGCCGGTCACGTGCAGACCGTGGAAGCCGGTGGTCAGGTAGAACATCGACCCGTAACCGTCTCCGTTGATCTTCACGCCCTCGTGCACCAGGGTCCGGTACTCGTTCGCCTGGCCGAGCACGAAGATCAGGCCCATCACGAAGGTGATCGTGAACCACCGCCGCAGGGCGTGGACGTCACCCTTCTCGGCGGCGAAGACACCGAGCTGGCAGGTCACCGAGGACAGCACCAGGATCACCGTGAAGGTGGTCGCGTAGGGGATGTTCAGGACCTCGGTGTGCTTCTCCCACTGCTCCGGCGCCGCCGCGCGGATCGAGAAGTACATCGCGAACAACGCCGCGAAGAACATGAGTTCACTGGAGAGCCACACGATCGTCCCGACGCTGACCATGTTGGGGCGCGTCAGGGAGTGGATCCGGCTCTTGTCAATGGCTGGGGCCGCAGTCACGCGGTCATTATTGCCCTTGACCGGGACCGACGATCAGCGGGGTGGCAATCCCGTGCCATCAGTGGCCCGATCGGGGACGTCCGCTTCGCCTGACCTACCCTGAAAAGCGTGCTGCACGTCGATCCGATCTTCGCCGCCACCTCGGCCGCTCCGTCGACCCTGGCCGCCGGGGGCGAGGGCGTCCCGCCGCCCTTCACCATCGCCCGGGTGTTCACCGAGACCCGGCTGGACAACTGGCTCGCCGTCGGGCTGGTGCTGGCCGCCGGCCTCTACCTCTACGGCGTGTACCGGCTGCGGCTGCGCGGCGACCACTGGCCGGTCCTGCGCACGGTCTGCTTCCTCGGCCCGGGCCTGGGCGGCATCGCGGCGGTGACGGTCAGCGGGCTGGGAGCGTACGACACCACCCTGCTGTCGGTGCACATGGTGCAGCACATGGTGCTGTCCATGGTCGCGCCGATCTTCCTGGCGCTGGGCGCCCCGGTGACGCTCGCCCTGCGTACCCTGCCGCTGCGCCCGCGGAAGCGGCTGCTGGCGGTCGTGCACAGCCGGATCGCGCGGATCTACACCTTCCCGCTGGTGGCGTTCGCCATCTTCGTGGTGAACCCGTTCGTGCTCTACTTCACCAACCTGTACGAGTACACCCTGCAGCACGGGTGGGCGCACGAGCTGGTCCACGCGCACTTCATCGCCACCGGGTGCGTGTTCTTCTGGCCGCTGCTCGGCCTCGACCCGCTGCCCGGCCGCTGGCCGCACCCGGCCCGCGCGCTGCTGATGGTGCTCTCCGTGCCGTTCCACACCGTGCTCGGGCTCACCATCATGCAGAGCACCACGCTGCTCGGCGGCGACTGGTACCCGTCGCTGCACCTGACCTGGTCGGACCCGGCGAACGACCAGGTGGTCGCCGGCGGGGTGCTGTGGGCCGGCGGCGAGTTCGTCAGCGTCACCATGCTGGCCGTGCTGGTCGTCCAGTGGATCAAGCACTCCGAGCGCGAGGCCCGCCGGCTGGACCGCGAGCTGGACCGCCAGGAGGCCCGCGAGCGCGCCGCCGAGGCCACCGCCTGAGCTGCCCCGGCGGCAAATCCAGCTCGGCGCGTCTGACGCCGTGCCGCCACCTGGAGCCGTCGGGCGGCACGCCAGGGCGGGCCGACCGGCCGAATGTGATGCCCGCTACGATCAGCGGGCAGCTACAGAGGTGGGAGCTAGTCAGCCAATGAGTGAGCGCAGCGAGCGAATCATCAGGCTCAGTGCGACGGTGCCTCATGACGGCACGAAGCGAAGCGGAGTGCCGGCATGAGCGATCGTCTTTACACCGTCCTGCTCTACAGCGACGACCCGAAGGTCCGCGACCGGATGCGACTCGCCGTCGGCACCCGGCCCGCGCCCGGCCTCGAGATCGAGTTCGTGGAGGCCGCCGACTACGCCGGGTGCGTCCGGCTGGTCGACGACTACGAGATCGACCTGCTCCTGCTGGACGGTGAGGCCAGCCCGGGCGGCGGCCTCGGCATCGCCCGCCAGATCAAGGACGACCGGGACGACGCCCCGCCGACCTGCGTGGTGCTGGCCCGCGCCGCCGACCGCTGGCTGGCCGCGTACGCCGAGGTCGACGCCACGCTGACCCACCCGCTCGACCCGGTGACCACCGGCACCACCGTCGCCGAGCTGCTGCGGCGTACGCACGCCGCGGCCTGAGCGACCCCTTCGGCGCCACGGCAACGAGGCCGTGGCGCCGTTCCACCCCCGCTCTCACCCGACACGGGAGGGCCGCCATGGGCGACCGGACCTGGCCGCTGCTGCTCAACGCGCTGCTGCGCGGCGAGGAGCTCTCCACCGCCGACACCGCCTGGGCGATGGACGAGATCATGACCGGCTCGGCCAGTTCGGCGCAGGTGGCCGGCTTCGTGGTGGCGCTGCGCGCCAAGGGTGAGACCCCCGCCGAGCTGGCCGGCCTGGTGCAGGCGATGCTCGGCCGATCGGTGCAGGTCGAGCTCCCCGAGGAGATCCGGGCCACCGCGCTGGACGTGGTCGGCACCGGCGGCGACCTCGCCCACACGGTGAACATCTCCACGATGACCGCGCTGGTGGTGGCCGGGGCCGGCGTCCGCGTGGTGAAGCACGGCAACCGCGCCGCCTCCTCCTCGTGCGGCACCGCCGACCTGCTGGAATACCTGGGTGTCCCGCTGGACCTGGCCCCCGAGCAGGTGGCCCGGTGCGTCACCGAGGCCGGCATCGGCTTCTGCTTCGCGGGCCGCTTCCACCCGGGGATGCGCCACGCCGGCCCGGTACGCCGGGAGATCGGCGTGCCGACCGCGTTCAACTTCCTCGGCCCGCTGACCAACCCGGCCCGTCCCCGGGCCGGCGCGGTCGGCTGCTTCGACCTGCGGATGGCGCCGGTGATGGCGGCCGTCTTCGCGGCCCGGGGCGACTCGGTGGTGGTGATGCGCGGCGAGGACGGGCTGGACGAGTTCACCACCGCCGCGCCGACCCGGGTCTGGGCGGCCCAGCAGGGCACCGTCAGGGAGGCGCTGCTGGACGCGGCGGAGCTGGGGGTACCCCGGTCCACCCTGGCCGACCTGCGGGGCGGGGACGCCGCGTACAACGCCGGGGTGGCCCGGCGGCTGCTGGCCGGCGAGACCGGCCCGGTCCGGGACGCGGTGCTGGTGAACGCCGCGGTCGCGCTGGCCACCCAGGGCCCGCTCGACGGTGACCTGCACGAGGCGCTGCGGGCCGGCCTGGCCCGGGCAGCGGAGTCCATCGACTCGGGTGCCGCCGCCGGCGTACTGGACCGCTGGCTCGAGGTGGCCCGCTCGCTCTGACGCCCGGCCCCGGGCGCTGTCACACCCCGCTGGTACGCCTGAAGGCGTCCCGGGACGGCAGGCCCGGGCCCACGCCCGGAAGTGTCAGACCGGCGTGCCAAACTACACGGGAGTAATTTTCCGTTTTCCGCCAATGCGGGCACCGCCCCACAGCGGGCAGCGCCCCGCGGCGGGCACCGGATAGGAGAGGAGACGCCCGTGTCGGACCGCGAGTTCCACTGCGACACCTGCGAGGGCGTTGCGTTGTTCGAGGCCCCGCCCTGCGTCGACGGTCACGGCGCCGACTGCCCCGACGACTGCTCCGAGTCGCGGCGGGGCGTCAGACACGCCGAGCCGAAGTGGTCGGAGCTGGTCTGCACCGGCTGTGGCGCGGCCCAACTGATCGCCACCTTCGCCTTCCACGCGCCGCGCCTGGAGCAGCGTCGCCGCGGCACCCGCCCGGTGCACCGCCGCGCCGCCTGACCCAGCGGCCACTCCCCCGCCGCCGCGCCGCCTGACCCAGCGGCCACTCCCCGGCCGCCGGATCGCCGACGTGGGGTGATCCCGGGTAACCGGACACCGCCAAGTCGGCGGAGTGAAGTCGATCAAGCAGCGAGACCCGGGCTCGGCGCCCGGGGCGGGACCCGCCCGCACACCTGGACCCATGCGTCGAGGCCCGCGTCCCGTTGGGACGCGGGCCTCGGGACGAGCCGTTAACTCAGTGCTCGGCGGTCCGGCGGGTGCCGGAGTAGTACTCGAAGAGCAGGCCGCAGGCGGCGAAGATCACCGCGACCAGACCCACGCCGAGCAGCCACATCTGCCAGTAGACCAGCCCCAGGCCGGCGATCGACGCGGCCAGGGCCAGGCCGAACGGCCAGTAGCTGCCGGGGCTGAAGAAGCCGACCTCGCCCGCGCCGTCGGCCACCTCGGCGTCCGGCCGGTCCTCGGGGCGCAGGTCGATCCGGCGGGAGACGAACCAGAAGAAGCCACCGCACATCGAGCAGAGCAGGAAGGACAGCACCAGCGCCACCGTGCCGACCCACTCGACCCGGCCGCCCTCGCCGTACGTCCAGGCGGCGTAGAGGATGCTGACGCCGAAGAGGAACGTCGCGACGGTCAGGAAGATCTTCCACTCGGTCTTCATGCCGGCCCCCTCAGCTGCCCGCGCCGGCGTTGGCGCCGCTCGGGTTGAAGTTGTTCTTGTCGCGCCGGGTGTCGAACGGCTCGGTCGTCTCGGCGGTCGGCTTCTCGCCGATGGCCGTGAGCGCCTCCTGGGTCGACTTGCCGGCCTTCTTGGCCGCCAGGAACTGCTCGTACTTCTCCGGCGAGACGACCCGCAGCTCGAAGTTCATGAAGGCGTGGTAGGTGCCGCACAGCTCGGCGCAGCGGCCCACGTACGCGCCCTCCTGGTCGAGGCTGGTGACCTCGAAGACGTTCCGGATGCTGCCCGGGAAGACGTCCCGCTTGAACAGCAGCTCCGGCACCCAGAACGAGTGCACGACGTCGCGGCTCTGCTCCTCGAACCGGATCGACTTGCCGGTCGGCAGCACCAGGATCGGGATGACCTCGCTGGTGCCGAGGACCGAGGCGACCGTGTTGGCGTCGCGGCCCTGGCCGTCGCGGTAGTTGAACTGCCAGTTCCACTTGAAGGCGACGACCTCGACCGTGACGTCCGGGTTCTTCGTCGTCTTGTCCACGCCGGTCTGCACGATCGCCGTGTAGTAGAAGAGCACCGAGACGATCAGGATCGGCGCGATCGTGTAGAGGAACTCCATCGGCATGTTGTAGCGGGTCTGCACCGGCAGCGTGTTGCCCCGCTTCCGGTAGCGGATCACGCACCAGAAGATCAGGCCCCAGACGAAGATGCCGACCGCCAGGGCCGCGATGCAGGACGCGATCCACAGGTCGTACATCCGGTGCGACTCCGGCGTGATGCCGCCCTGCGGCCAGCCGAAGCCGGCGAACGTCTTGCCGACGTCGCAGCCGGTGAGCAGCATCAGCAGCGCGGCTCCGCCGAGACCGAGCCCGGCGAGCCGACCAGCACCACGCCGCCGGTGCCCACCGGCTCCCGGGGAAGCGCTGTGCCGTACGGCCGACGACCGTACCTCCGAACTCCTTGCGACCACCTGGTCCTGCCTCCCTAGCGCGCCGCGGTGGGGCTTTCTCTCCATACCGACGGCAAAGGCGTCACCGACGGTCGCAGATTACTCGACCATGAGGGGCCTGACCGTGTTGGGGTCACTGTCCGCCCCCATCGGGGGTGCCGCGGGCGGGCGACGCGATAGCGTCGGCAGTCGTGAGCGAGCGAACCATCAGGCTCAGTGGCGCGGCGCCGCGCGCCGCCGCGGAGCGGAGCGAGGCGGCGGCGTGAACCCGTCCCCGGTCTACCTGGACGCGGCCACCGCGGCCCCGCTGCACCCGGTCGCGCGGCAGGCGTTGCTGGCCGCGCTGGACGACGGCTGGGCCGACCCCGGCCGGCTCTACACCCAGGCCCGCCGGGCCCGCCAGCTCCTCGACGCCGCCCGCGAGGCCGCCGCGCAGACCCTCGGCGTCCGCGCCGACGAGCTCTCCTTCACCCCCAGCGGTACGAGCGCCGCGCACGCGGCCGTGCTGGGCGGGCTGGCTGGGCGGCGCCGGGTCGGGGCGACCCTGGTGCACTCCGCGATCGAACACTCGGCGGTGCTGCACGCCGCGGAGCGCCACGTGGCGGCCGGCGGCGACGCGGTGCCCGTGGCGGTGGACCGGCTCGGCCGGCTGGACCTGGACGCCTGGACGGCGGCGGTGGCCGCGCCGGGGGTGGCCCTCGCGGCGCTGATCGCGGCCAGCCACGAGGTGGGCACCGTGCAGCCGGTGCCGGCGGCGGCCGAGGCGTGCGCCCAGGCCGGGGTGCCCTTGTACGTCGACGCGGCGCAACTGGTCGGCCGGGCGCCGCTGCCGGCCGGCTGGTCGGTGCTGAGCGCCAGCGCGCACAAGTGGGGCGGGCCACCCGGCGTCGGGCTGCTGGTGGTCCGCAAGGGCACCCGGTGGGAGTCGCCGTTCCCGGCCGACGAGCGGGAGTCGGGGCGTACCCCTGGGGTGTTGAACCTGCCCGCGGTGGTGGCGGCGGCGGCGAGCCTGCGCGCCGCGGCGGCGGAGGCGGCGGCCGAGACGGCCCGGCTGGCGCCGCTGGTGGACCGGATCCGGGCCCGGGTGGCGGCCGAGGTGCCGGACGTGGAGGTGGTCGGCGACCCGGTGGACCGGCTCCCCCACCTGGTCACCTTCTCCTGTCTCTACGTGGACGGCGAGGCGCTGCTGCACGCGCTGGACCGGCGGGGCTTCGCGGTCTCCTCCGGCTCCTCGTGCACCTCGTCGACGCTGCGGCCGTCGCACGTGCTGGAGGCGATGGGAGTGCTGTCGCACGGCAACGTCCGGGTGTCGCTGCACCGGGACACCACGGCGGCGGACGTGGACCGCTTCCTCGCCGAGCTGCCCGGGATCGTCGCCGACCTGCGCGCCGAGGCGGGGGTCACCGGCCTGTGAGCGAGCGGAGCGAGCGAACCATCAAGTTCAGTAGCGTGGCGCCTCGCGCCGCCGCGAAGCGGAGCGTGGCGGCGTGAGCGAACCGGACGAGGTGCTCGACTGCCGGGGGCAGCGCTGCCCGCTGCCCGTGATCAACCTGGCCCGCCGGCTGCCCGAGCTGCCGGTCGGCGCGGTGGTCCGGGTGCTCGCCGACGACCCGGCCGCCGCCGTCGACATCCCCGCCTGGTGCCGGATGCGCGACCAGGAGTTCCTGGCCGCCCACCCCGATCCCCCCGCCTACGACGTCCGCCGCACCCACTGACCCGGCCGGCCCACCCCGGTGGTCAAGAGGTTTGCGTCACGCGCCCGGGCCGGTGGGCCGGAGGTCACGGCAGCAGGTACGGCCGGACGTCCTCGGCGGCCGCGTCCCCGTAGGACTCGGCGAGCCGCTTGACGAACAGGTCCCGGCGGACCTCGTACTCCTGGCCGCCGAAGTTCTCCAGCACGAGGGTGGCGAGCAGGCAGCCCACCTGGGCGGCCCGCTCCAGGTTGACGCCCCAGTCGAGGGCGGCGAAGAAGCCGGCCCGGAAGCCGTCGCCGACGCCGGTCGGGTCGACCGCCTGCATCTCCCGGGCGATCGGCACGTGGATGGTGCCGATGTCCCGGCCGGCGATCTCCACGCCCTGCTTGCCCAGCGTGGTGACCCGCACCCGCACCCGGTCCAGCAGCTGCGCGTCGGTCAGCCCGGCCTTGCTCTGCAGCAGCGACTTCTCGTACTCGTTGGTCATCAGGTAGTCGGCGCCGTCGACCAGGCCGAGCACGTCGCCGCCGTCCATCCGGGCGAGCTGCTGCGACGGGTCGGCCACGAAGGCGTACCCCCGCTCGCGGCACTCGGTCGAGTGGCGGATCATCGCGGCCGGGTCGTTGGCGCTGACCAGCACCAGGTCCAGGCCGCCGAGGCGGTCGGCCACCGGGGCCAGCTCGATGTTGCGGGCCTCGCTCATCGCGCCGGCGTAGAACGAGGCGATCTGGCACATGTCGGTGTCGGTGGTGCAGACGAACCGGGCGGTGTGCGCCACCTCGCTGACGTGCACCGAGTCGCAGTCCACGCCGTGCCGTTCGAGCCAGGAGCGGTAGTCGGCGAAGTCCGCGCCGACCGCGCCGAGCAGCACCGGACGCAGGCCGAGCTGGGCCATGCCGAAGGCGATGTTGGCGGCGGTGCCTCCGCGCCGGAGCACCAGCTCGTCGACGAGGAAGGACAGCGACACCTTGTCCAACTGGTCGGCGATGAGCTGGTCGGCGAACCGGCCGGGGAAGCTCATCAGGTGGTCGGTCGCGATCGAGCCGGTCACGGCGATCTTCATGTCAACCCTCGCGGTCGGGAGCACGGCGCGGGTCAGCCTACCGGTCACTCAGCCCGGGCGGACCGGGGTCGGTCGACAACCGGCCATACTCCGCACGTACGAAGGTCACCGCGTGGACACCTGCTGGAGGCGGAGACAGCACGGCGGGACCACCCGGTGAGGGGCGGTCCCGCCGTGTCCGTATGTCAGCCGTCGCGGCCCGTCCGGGCCGGCCGGCGTCGACTCAGCTGAACGAGTCGCCGCAGGCGCAGGAGTTGCCGGCGTTGGGGTTGTCGATGGTGAAGCCCTGGGCGTCGATCCGGTCGGCGAAGTCGATGGTCGCGCCGGCCAGGTAGGGGGCGCTCATCCGGTCGACGACGACCTCGACACCGTCGAAGTCGGTGACGATGTCACCGTCGAGCGACCGCTCGTCGAAGAAGAGCTGGTACCGCAGGCCGGAGCAGCCGCCCGGCTGCACCGCGACCCGGAGCCGCAGGTCGTCGCGGCCTTCCTGCTCGATCAGGGCCTTGACCTTCTGCGCCGCGACGTCGGTGAGGACGACGGTGCTGGGGGCCTTGGCCTCGGTCGACTCGGTCTGCGCTGGCGTGGTCACGTGGAAATCTCCCTGCGCGTGTGGGTCCGGACGCACTGGCCAACATCTCCCGTCGCCCAGGCATTCCCGGTGTGGTCCAGATCCGATCGTACGCCGCCCCGCCGCGCGCCACCCCCGGTGGCGTGATCCGCGGCGGGTGAGCCGCGCCGCAGGCCAGGCAGCGGTCAGCGGCTCCACTGCCGGGCCAGGCGGGCGCCGAGCGTACGCAGCCCCTCGGCGGGCCGGTCCAGCGCCGCCGCCGCTCCGCCGCGCTCGTCGCCGCCGAAGTGCTCCACCAGGCTGTACGCCTCGGTCACGCCCGCCGCGGCAGCCTCCCGCCGCCCGGTGCTCACCCGGCCGGCCAGCACCACGCAGGGCACCCCGCGGTCCCGGGCCGCCCCGGCCACCCCGGCGACCACCTTGCCGCGCAGCGACTGGTGGTCGAAGGAGCCCTCCCCCGTGATCACCAGGTCGGCGGCGTCCAGCGCCGCGTCCAGCCCGATGGCCCGGCTGACCAGCCCGATGCCGGACTCGCACCGGCCGCCGAGGGCGAGCACCGCCGCGCCGAGCCCGCCGGCCGCCCCGGCGCCGGGCCGTGCGGCGAACCCGGGCGGGCAGTCGGGCAGCTCGCGTTCCAGCACCTCGGCCCAGCGCTCCAGAGCGCCGTCGAGCAGCAGGACGTCCTCCCGCGTGGCGCCCTTCTGCGGGCCGTAGACGTTGCTGGCGCCGTGCAGCCCGAGCAGCGGGTTGTCGACGTCGGTGGCGGCAATCAGGGTGGCGCCGCGGACCCGGGGCGCGCCGTCCAGCGCGGCCACCGCGGCCAGCGCCGCTCCGCCGTACGGCAGCGCCCGGCCCGCCTCGTCCAGCGCGGTGACGCCGAGCGGGATGAGCATCCCGGCGCCCCCGTCGTTGGTGGCGGAGCCACCCAGCCCGATCACCAGGGTCCGCGCCCCCGCCTCGACCGCTGCGGCCACCAGCAGCCCCAGCCCGTACGAGGTGGTGGCCTTCGGGTCCCGCTCGGCGGCCGACAGCAGGTGCAGCCCGCATGCCTGGGCGCTCTCCAGGTAGGCGGTGCCGTCGTCGGTGAGCAGGATCTCACCGGCGGCGGGGCGGCCGAGCGGGTCGACGGTCGGGACCGGCAGCCGCCGCCCGCCGAGCGCCTCGGCGAGGACGGCGACGAACCCGGGCCCGCCGTCGGCGAGCGGCCGGAGCAGCAGCTCGTCCCCGGGGGCCACGGTCCGCCAGCCCTCGGCCACCGCGGCGGCCACCTCCTGAGCCGGCAGCGTGCCGGCGAACTTGTCCGGACAGAGCAGCACGCGCATGCCGAGCAGTGTGGCAGGCCACACCGACGGTGGTCGTACGCCGGGCGCGCTGTGGGACCATGGGGGACGTGACTTCGACCTGGGTTGAGCCCTCCAACACCGCCACCGCGCTGCTGCTCCTCGGCCGCGGCAGCGACCCCGCCACCGAACGCGGCGTGGAGTGTCCGGGTGACCTCCCCGCGCCGAGCGACCCGGACCTGGTGGCCCGGGCGGCGGCCGCCAAGGCCGCGCTGGGCACGAAGGTCTTCGTGCTGGGCCACCACTATCAGCGCGACGAGGTGATCCAGTTCGCCGACGTGACCGGCGACTCGTTCAAGCTGGCCCGGGAGGCGGCGGCCCGCCCCGACGCGGAGTACATCGTCTTCTGCGGCGTGCACTTCATGGCGGAGAGCGCGGACATCCTCACCTCGGACAGCCAGCAGGTGATCCTGCCCGACCTCGCCGCCGGCTGCTCGATGGCCGACATGGCGGTGCTGTCACAGGTCGAGACCGCCTGGGACGTGCTGACCGAGCTGGGGGTGGCGAAGGACACCGTCCCGGTGACCTACATGAACTCCTCGGCGGACATCAAGGGCTTCGTCGGCCGGCACGGCGGCGTGGTCTGCACCTCGTCGAACGCGAAGCGGGCGCTGGACTGGGCGTACCAGCAGGGGTCGAAGGTGCTCTTCCTGCCCGACCAGCACCTCGGCCGCAACACCGCCGTGCTGGAGATGGGCTACTCGCTGGACGACTGCGTCCTCTACGACCCGCACAAGCCGAACGGTGGGCTGACCCCGGAGCAGCTCCGCGACGCGAAGATGATCCTGTGGCGCGGGCACTGCTCGGTGCACGGCCGGTTCACGCTGGACAGCGTCAACGACGTCCGGGAGCGGGTGCCGGGGGTCAACGTGCTGGTCCACCCGGAGTGCCGGCACGAGGTGGTGACCGCCGCCGACCACGTGGGCTCGACCGAGTACATCATCAAGACCATCGAGGCGGCTCCGGCCGGCTCGGCGTGGGCGGTCGGCACCGAGCTGAATCTGGTCCGCCGGCTGGCGCTGGCCCACCCGGACAAGCAGATCATGTTCCTGGACCGGGCGGTCTGCTACTGCTCGACGATGAACCGGATCGATCTGCCGCACCTGGTGTGGGCCCTGGAGGAGCTGGTGGCCGGCCGGGTCGTCAACCAGATCACCGTCGACCCGGACACCGCGCGACACGCCCGGGCGGCGCTCGACCAGATGCTCGCGCTCCCCGGCGCTTGATCACCCTCGGTCACATCACTGGTACGGAAACGCACCGGACACCCCGGTTCGTGCCCTCGCTGGTGATGTGACCGATTCCATTCTCGTCACGGAGGGCTATGCTGCCGGGGCGACGAAAGACGCGGGTCGTTTTCCTGCGGCCCCATTGTGGGTAGCGATGCACATCGTGAGCCCGATCATCTGCACGGAAGTACCAACGCGCTGGAGGTTGCGTTGACCGACGACGTCCTGGTCGTACACGGAGGCACTCCGCTCGAAGGGCGGATCCGCGTGCGCGGCGCGAAGAATCTCGTGTCCAAGGCGATGGTCGCCGCCCTCCTGGGTGACACCCCCAGCCGGCTGTTCGACGTGCCGCGGATCCGGGACGTCGAGGTGGTCCGCGGGCTGCTCGGCCTGCACGGGGTCAAGGTCAGTGACGGCGAGGAGGACGGCGAGCTCATCTTCGACCCGTCCAACGTCGAGAGCGCCAGCACCGACCAGATCAACGTGCACGCCGGCTCCAGCCGGATCCCGATCCTGTTCTGCGGCCCGCTGCTGCACCGGCTCGGCCACGCCTTCATCCCGGACCTGGGCGGCTGCCACATCGGGCCGCGCCCGATCGACTTCCACCTGCAGGCCCTGCGCGAGTTCGGCGCGACCGTCGACAAGCGGCCGGAGGGGCTGCACCTGTCCGCCCCGAACGGGCTGCACGGCACGAAGTTCGCCCTGCCGTACCCGAGCGTCGGCGCCACGGAGCAGGTGCTGCTCACCGCGGTGATGGCCGAGGGCGTCACCGAGCTGCGCAACGCCGCCGTCGAGCCGGAGATCATCGACCTGATCTGCGTGCTGCAGAAGATGGGCGCGATCATCAAGGTGCACACCGACCGGGTGATCGAGATCCAGGGCGTACCGAAGCTGCACGGCTACAACCACCGGCCGATCCCCGACCGGATCGAGGCGGCGAGCTGGGCGGCGGCCGCGCTGGCCACCCGCGGCCACGTCGAGGTGCTGGGCGCCCAGCAGGCCGACATGATGACCTTCCTGAACATCTTCCGCTCGGTCGGCGGCGAGTACGAGGTGACCGACCTCCGACCGCCGCGGGCCGACCGGCCGGGCCAGGAGGGCGGCATCCGGTTCTGGCACCCGGGTGGCGAGCTGAAGTCGGTCGCCCTCGAGACCGACGTGCACCCGGGCTTCATGACCGACTGGCAGCAGCCGCTCGTGGTCGCGCTGACCCAGGCCCGGGGGCTGTCGATCGTCCACGAGACGGTGTACGAGCAGCGGCTCGGCTACACCACGGCGCTCAACTCGATGGGCGCCAACATCCAGGTCTACCGGGACTGCCTGGGCGGCACCCCGTGCCGCTTCGGCCGCCGCAACTTCAAGCACTCCGCGGTGATCGCCGGCCCGAGCAAGCTGCACGCGGCCGATCTGGTCATCCCGGACCTGCGGGCCGGTTTCAGTCACCTGATCGCGGCGCTGGCCGCCGAGGGCACCTCCCGGGTGTACGGCGTCGACCTGATCAACCGGGGCTACGAGGACTTCGAAGCCAAGCTGGCCAACCTCGGCGCACACGCAGAGCGTCCGTAACATCACACCGCGTTTTCCGCGCCCGGTGCACCCGCGATGTGCACCGGGCGCGGCTGTTTGGCTACCCTTCACGACGTGCCGTCGCTGTTTCGTCGTAAGCCCGCCGACCTCGTCGAGGAATCCGTCACCACGGTGACGACCGACGAGGCGTCCGCCGCTGCCCCGTCCCGGGGCCACACCCCGAGCAAGAAGGAACTGGGCGTGGTGACGCCCAAGCGGCCCACCGCCGGCCGCCGGCCGGGCGCGCCGAGCAAGCCGCTGACCAAGGAGGAGGCGCGGGAGCAGCGCCGGGCGGCCCGCGCCGAGGCGGCGGCCGAGTTCCGCCGCGAGGGCGGCCCGCGCGACCGGGGCCCCGAGCGGCTGCTGGCCCGCAACGTGGTGGACTCCCGGCGTACCGTCGGCACCTGGTTCTTCGGCGGCGCGCTGATCGTGCTGCTCGGCTCCAACCAGGCCATGCCGCCGATCGTGCGGCTGATCTCCAACCTGCTGTGGGGTGCGCTGGCACTCGGCGTGGTGATCGACTCGATCCTGATCTCCCGCAAGATCAAGAAGCTGGTCCGCGAGCGCTACCCGAAGAGCACCGAGAAGCTCGGCTCGCTCTACTTCTACGCGATCATGCGGTCGATCACGTTCCGCAAGATGCGCGCCCCGGCGCCGCAGGTGAACGTCGGCGACAAGATCTGAGCTGTTCCGGCCCGGACGCGGCCCCTTCCCGCCCCGCGGGGAGGGGTCGCGTCATGCCACCCCGAGCAGGCGCAGCAGCGCGGTGGTGCCGGCCGCCGCGACCACGACCAGCACGAAGGGCGCCCGTCGCCAGGCGAGCAGCAGCCCGACCAGCACCCCCGCCGGCCGGGCGTAGCCGGCGAAGCGGCCGGCCTCGGTCAGTGCCGCGGTCGCGGCGAGGGCGGCCAGCAGGGCGGCGGCAGCCACCGGCAACAGGTGCCGGGCCCACTCGGGCAACTCCAGCCGGTCGCGGAGCAGCACCCCGGCGACCCGGAAGCCGTACGTGCCGACGGCCAGGGCGAGGATCACGGCGATCAGCACGACGCCTCCCCGGCCCGGACCACCGGCCCGGCATGGTGAGCGGGGTCCGGTGCGGCCCCGTCCGGGCCGGGCGAGCCGTGCTGCTCCGGGCCGGCCACGGCCGTCCCGCCGGGCACCTGGTCGGCGCTGCGCGCGCCCCGGCCACGGAGTGCGGGCACGATCAGGGCAGCGAGCGCGAGCAGCACCGGCACCCCGGCCGGCAGCACCGGGGTGGCCAGCACCGCCAGCCCGGCGCCGGCCAGCGCGACCCGGCGGGTGTCCCGGTCGCGCAGGCTCGGCAGCAGCAGGGCGGCCAGCCCGGCCGGGAAGGCGGCGTCGAGCCCCAGGGCAGCCGGGTCGCCCACCGCGCCGCCGGCGAGCACGCCGAGCACGGTGCCGGCGTTCCAGGCCAGGAAGAGCAGCGCCCCAGCGAGCCAGAACGCTCGACGGCGCCCGGGACCGGCCGGTCGGGCCAGGGCGAAGGCGGTCGCCTCGTCGGTCATCAGGTGGCTGCCGAGCAGCCGCTGCCAGCGCCGTCGCCCGAGGGCGCCGCCGAGAGCCAGGCCGAACGGCAGGTGCCGGGCGTTGAGCAGGAGACCGGCGAGAACCGCGGCGACCGGACTGCCGGCGGCGACCAGACCCACCGCCATGAACTGCGCGCCGCCGGCGTAGAGGAACACGGACATGGCGAGGGTCGCCCAGACCGGGAGGCCGGCGGCCACCGCCACGGCGCCGAACGAGGCGCCCACGGCGAGCATGGCCGCGCCGATGGCGGCGACGTCGCGGAGCACCGCCCGATCGGCCGTTCGATATGCCGTACGCATGTCCATTATCCTGAACACGACAGCACGCGTTCGTCAAACCGAACAAACCGACCTCTGGAGCGAACAATGGCCGTCGACCCCGCTCCCCCGCTGGCCACCATCGCGGCCGCGCTGCGCCGCGAGCGCGACCGGGCCGGGATCTCGCTGACCGAGCTCGCCCGCCGGGCCGGCATCGCCAAGTCCACCCTGTCCCAGTTGGAGTCCGGGGTCGGCAACCCGAGCGTCGAGACGCTGTGGGCGCTGGGGGTGGCGCTGGGCGTGCCGTTCAGCCGGCTGGTCGAGCCACCCACGGCCGCCGTCCGGGTGGTCCGCGCCGGCGAGGGCCCGCGGATCCGCTCCGAGCACGCCGACTTCAGCGCCACACTGCTCGCCGCCGGAGCGCCGCACGCCCGCCGCGACGTCTACGTGATGGAGCTGGAGCCGGGTGCGGTGCGGGTGGCCGAGTCGCACACCCCGCGCAGCGTCGAGCATGTCGTGGTCGCCGCCGGGCGGATGCGCCTCGGCCCCGAGTCCGACCTGGTCGAGTTGGGCCCGGGCGACTACGCCACGTTCCCCGGTGACACGCCGCACCGGTACGAGGCCCTGGTCCCGGGCACTTTCGCGGTGCTGGTGATGGAGCACCCGTGAGCCGGCGACGGCCCGGCCGGCACGACCCGCTCCCGCCGTCGCCGGCCACCGGGCCGGGGCGCCCGGCGAGCGGCTCCGGGGGCGCCGGCTGACGTGCGGCGCCTGGGGCGCCGGCTGACGTGCGGCGCCGGTCGCGCACCGACCGCGATCACGTCGAGTGACAGCAGGCCGGCCCCGCAACCTCCACCCACCCCGCCTTTGCTCTGCAGCCACGCACGCAGCGGTCACGCACGGTTCTCGGCTGCGTATATGGCTGCAGAGCAAAGGCGGGCGACGGAGGGGTCTGCTGAGGCCCCTGCTTCACGGCTTTCCGCTGGTCATCCAGCTGAGGCGGCAGCAGCCTCGCGCGGGGGCCGCCGCTATCGCCGTCACGCCGCGTGACATCAGGCCTCCGACGGCGCCTGTCACCCGCAGTTGTCGAATCACACCAGGCGCGCACCTGGCGGCGCGCCGGCAGGCTCTTGCGGCTCGGTCACCCATGCTCACCGACCTCGGCCGGAGCGCGGTAGAGCCGGGCGACGACCTCCTCGATGTCCGGCTCGACGATCGCGATGTCCCGCAACGCGGCCAGGTCGGCCAGCCCGGCCACCACCTCGGCGACGGTCGCCGACTCCAGCACGAAGACCAGCCGGTGCCCGTCCGCCTCCACCCGCTGCAACGGGGCACCGGGCAGTGCCGGCGGCTCGGGCAGCGCGGTGTCCAGCTCGGCGACGACCATCCGGCGGGAGCCGTACCGGCTGTGCAGGGCGGCGATCGAGCCGTCGTGCACCACCCGGCCGTGGTCGATCACCACCAGGCGCCGGCAGAGCCGCTCGATGTCGGCCAGGTCGTGGGTGGTGAGCACCAGCGTGGTGTCGCCCGCCCGGCCCAGCTCGGCCAGGAAGCCGCGGACCGCCTGCTTGCTCACCACGTCCAGCCCGATGGTCGGCTCGTCGAGGAAGAGCACCTCCGGGCCGTGCAGCAGCGCGGCGGTCAGCTCGCCACGCATCCGCTGGCCGAGGGAGAGCTGCCGGACCGGGGTGTCCAGGAACTCGTCGAGGTCGAGCAGGCTCCGGCACCGGGTCAGCCGGGCCGCATGCTCGCCCGCGGGCACCCGGTAGACGTGCCGGAGCAGCTCGAACGAATCGCGCAGCGGCAGGTCCCACCAGAGCTGCGAGCGCTGGCCGAAGACCACGCCGATGCGCAGCGCCAGCCGGGTACGCTCGGCCACCGGGCGCAGCCCGCACACCCGGGCCTGTCCCGCCGACGGCATCAACACGCCGGTGAGCATCTTCAGCGTGGTCGACTTCCCGGCGCCGTTCGGGCCGATGTAGCCGAGCATCTCGCCGCGCTCGACCCGCAGGTCGACCCCGTCGACCGCGGTGACCGTCCGCTTCTCCCGGCGCAGCCGGCCCGCCTTGACCCGGACCGTGAACTCCTTGCGCAGCCCGCGCATCTCGATGACGCTCAAGATCCCGTACTCCGGTAGTGACGGATCCCGACCCGCCAGGCCAGGGTGGCGATCGCCGCGGCGACCACCGCGACGCCCGGCGCCACCCAGCCGACCCAGCCGGGCAGGCCGAGCGGGTCGGCCCGGCCGAGCAGTGCCAGCGCCGGGTGGTAGCTGACGAAGGCGAACCCCATCCCGTACGCGAAGAGCGACCGGAACCAGCTGCCGTAGACGGTGACCGGGTACGAGGTGAAGTCACGCCCGCCATAGGTGACCGAGTTGGCCAGCTCGCCGGAGTCGATCCAGTAGAACGACACGGTGGCCGTGGTGACGAAGACCGAACCGAAGAAGACCACCGCGGCGAGCGGGGCGACCACCGCCAGCGCCACCCGCCCCGGCGCCCACTGGATGCCGGCCGAGGCGAGCGCCACCACCAGCACGGCCAGCCCGAAGACCGCCCGGGACACCTTGCGCAGCGGCAGGTCCATCAGCAGCAACTGGGGCAGCGCGGCCAGTGGGCGGACCAGCACGGCGTCGAAGAGGCCGGTGCGGACGTACCGGGGCAGCCGCTCGATGTTGCCGACCAGCAGGTCCGCGGTGGCGAACGCGAACGACGACAGGCCGACGATCACCAGCGTCTCGCGGAGCGTGAAGCCGCCGAGCTCGCGGGTGACCCCGAAGAGCACCAGCACGGTGACCACGTCGAACACCGTGGCCCCGACGTTGCCGACCAGGTCCACCACGAACGACGCCCGGTACGCGGCCTGCGACCGGGCCTGCGCGCCGAGCAGCGCCCGGTACGCGGCCAGCCCGGGCGGTCGCCGCTCCGCACCGCCCGGCCACACCGGTCCACTCTCCACGGTTGACCGGCCCGGGCCGGTCAGCGTCCCCGGCTCAGCCACCCCGCACCGCCTGCCGCGGTTCAGCCACCCTGCACCACCAGGCGGCGCTCGGCTCTGCGCTGCACCAGGCGGCACAGGGCGAGCAGCGCCACGGCCCAGCCGAGCTGCACCCCGACCAGGCCGAACTGCATCGCTGCCGGGTCCCGTTCGACCAGCACGTCGAGCGGGATCTGGAGCAGGCTCGGGAACGGAGTCCCGTACCGCAGCCCGGCCTCCAGCCAGCCGGGCAGGAAGCCCAGCGGGAAGTAGAGGCCGGCGAGCACGCCGGAGCAGAGCGTCCACAGGATCAGCGGACCCCGGACGTCCTGCAACCAGTACGCGGTGGCGTTGACCAGGTATCGGCAGCCGAAGCAGACCACCACGGCGAGCAGCACGGAGAGCGCGAAGAGCGGCAGAGTGGCCCAGCGGTGGGGCAGGTACACGTCGAAGAAGAGCAGGCCGACCAGCACCGGCGGCACCAGCCGGGACAGCGAGGCGAACCCGGCGCGGCCCAGGTCGGTGGCGAAGTAGCTGGTCACGGGGTGGATCGGGCGGAGCAGGTCGGCGGCGATCTCGCCGGTCCGGATCCGGTCGGCCAGCTCGGTCCAACCCCAGATCGCGACCACCGCCAGCAGCCCCTGCCCGACCCAGACGAAGGTGGCGAGCTGGGCGCGGTCGTAGCCGGCGACCCGGCCCGCCGCGCCGGCGGCCGCGACGAAGATGTAATAGCGCAGGAAGCCGAAAACGCTGTTGGTGACCACTCCCGCCATGGCGGCCTGGCGGTAGGTGGCATGACGCCGAAACCCAGATCCCACTATGGCGCCGAATGTCCGAAACCATCGGGTAACGTTTGAGTCCGTGGGCGGTGCCACAGTGGCGGTGACAGAGCCCACGCCGCTACCCTCCTTCCGCAGCCACGACGTGCCGGACCGGGCGACTCTACCGGCGCGCCGGGGCCCCGGCGCGACAATTTCCAACGAGGTGACATCGCCGTGAGCGAGCGACGCGAGCCGGCCCGGGGGCCGCGCCGCGCCGGCGGCGACGGGACCTGCCGATGAGCGGCTGGGACCAGTGGCGCGAGCCGGCCGAACCGTCCTGGGCCGCCGAACCCACCCACGAGTGGCGTCCACAGTTTCCGGGCCAGCGCTACCCCGGTGACATCGGCATCGAGTACCTGGCCTCACCCGCGCCGCGCGGCCGGGCCGTCGTCGGCCGGGCCGAGGTGCACCCCGTCAGCCCCGGGCCAGCCGAGGACTCGTACCCGGTCAGCCCGGCCGGCCCGGACGAGCGGCGCGGCGGCCACCCGGTCAGCCCGGCAGGCCCGGACGCCCGGCGCGGCGCGTACCCGGTGAGCCCGGCAGGCCCGGACGAGCGGCACGGCGGCTTCCCGGGACCGCGCGGTTCGGGCGAGCGGCACGGGCACCCGGAGGGCCGCGGCGCGGAGGAGCCGCACCCGGACGGGCGGCGGGCGTGGGCGGACCGGCGCGCCCCCGGCGACGGACCCCGGCGCAGCCCGGTACCGCACCCCGGCGACCGGTACGACCCGCACGAGCGGATCCCGGAGCGCGCCGCGGGCCGGCCCGACGACCGGTACGACCAGCGCTGGGTGCACCCCGAGCCGGGACGGCGGACGCCGGACGCGCAGCGGCCGGTCTCCCCCGCGCCCGAGCCCGGCTGGCTCCCGGAACCCGGCGAGTTCCCGCCCCGTCCCCAGCCGCGACCGCCCTGGTCGGAGCCGCGCCGGGGCCCGGCCGACGGGCGATCCAACGGCACCCCGCCCAGCCCAATGGACCGGCGGCAGCCGGGGTACGACGGCCCGGCCGACCAGCGGCGCCCGGCATCCGACGGCCCGGTCGACCGGCGGGAGCGCGGCTTCGAGCGCCCCACCGACCGGCGCGACCCGAGCTTCGGGCCCCCCACCGACCGACGCGGCCCCGCCTTCGGGCCGCCGGCGGACCGGCCCGACCCGGGCTTCGACGGTCCGCCCCGCCGCGAACGGGACCCCGGCTTCGACGGGCCACGCCGCCAGCCCGACCCGCGCCGGGAGGCCGCCGCGCGGGCCGAGACGTACCGGGACGCGCCGGACGGCCCGCGCCGACCGGTGGATCCGTACCGGCCGGAGCCCGGCCGGTACGACGAACCGCAGCCCGCCGCTTTCGGACCGGGCGACCGGTGGGACGGCCGGCGCCCCCCGGGCGACCCCGCGCGCCCACGGACCGAGGAGCCGTCGGCCGGCGAGCGCCGGCCCCGGACCGAGCCGGCCGCGTACCGGCCCGACGAGCGACACCGCCCGCCGGCCGTCCCCGACCGCCCCCGCCCGGACGGGCCGCCGCCGCGCCCCGGCGACGAGGCCCGGTACGACGCCCGCCGTCCCGACCCGGCCGCGCACCGTCCGCACCCCGAGCCGGTCGGCCCGCGGGCCGAGGACGGGCCGGCGTTCCGCCCGGAGCCGCGGCAGGGCCGCCCGGCCGAGCCCGGTCCGGCACGCCTCGGCGACGGCTGGCGTCCGTCGGCACCCGCCCAGCCCCGGCCGGTCTCCGGCGTGCCCGCGCACCCGGCCCCACCGCCCCCGGCCGCCACGCCGGCCACCGCCGCGACCCCTCCCACCGAGGCTCCGGTCTCCAGCCCGCCCGTCGGCACTCCCGCCGCCGGACCGGCTGCTCTGCCCGAGACCAGGAGCGCGGCGGCACGCCCGCCCGTACCGGCGCCACCCGTCTCCCCGGCACCAACCGGACCCGGCACGGCCACGCCTCCGGCAGCCGGCCCAGCCCCGTCCACTGCCGCGCCTCCGGCACCGGCCACCGACATGCCCCGGCGGCCGGCACCCACCGCCGAGGCGCGGCCGGCGGGCACCTCGACGTCCGGGAAGGCGGCCGACGGTGTGGCCGCGACGCCGACCACGGTGGAGGACGGCGGCGACCGCCCCGAGGCGGCGGGGCCGGACCGGCCGGGCCACGACGGGGCCAGCCGGGTGGTCGAGGAGGTGGAGGCCTGGTTCAGGCCGAGCCACCCCGTACCGCCGCCGACCGCCCCGGTGGACGAGGCTGCCCCGGAGGCCGCCGCGGAGCCCGAGTCCGGAACGCCCGCCGCCCCCGCGCCGGAGGGCGCTGCGCCCACCACTTTGGAACCAACTGCTCCGGAGGCCGCCCCCCAGGCGGAGCCGGAAGCCCCCGCAGCCGCCGCTCCGCCCGGGTCGGCGCCAGCCGCTCCGGAGGCTGCCGTCCAGCCCCGACCGGAACACCACGCACCGTCCGCCCCGGCCGCCGACGCTTCCGCCCAGACCGGTTCGGAGGATGCGGCACCCTCGCTGCGGCCCCGGTCGGGCTCGCCTGCCGAGCCCGGCACACCGCCGGTGTCGGCGCCTCCGGCCCAGGTCGCCGCGCCCTCGGCGCCTCCGGCCCAGGTCGCCGCGCCCTCGGCGCCTCCGGTCCCGGCCGCCGCACCCTCGGCGTCGGCAGGTCCGACCGATGGGCCCGCACCGGCAACGCCACCCGTGTCGGCGCCACCGGCCCAGGTCTCCGCACCACCCGCCGAGGTGTCCGCACCACCGGCCCAGGTCTCCGCACCACCCGCGCAGGTCTCCGCACCACCGGCCCAGGTGTCCGCACCACCCGCGCAGGTCTCCGCACCACCCGCGCAGGTCTCCGCACCACCGGCCCAGGTGTCCGCACCACCCGCGCAGGTCTCCGCACCACCCGCGCAAGTCTCCGCACCACCGGCCCAGGTCTGCGCACCAGCGGTACCGGCTTCGGTGTCGGCGGAGCGGCCGACGGCGGAGACCGAACCGCGGGAGCCACGCCCGGCGGACCCGGAGCAGGCGCTGGCCGCGTTCCGGTGGCGGCTGCACCCGGAGACGCTGCGTGAGGAGGCTCCCGATCCGGAGGCGCTGCGCGAGGTCCGGGAGGGGCTCACCACGAAGCTCGGCAGCGCGCTGGACAACCGCAGCCGGGCCCGGCTGCTGAGCCTGCGGTCGGTGGCGTCCCGGATCCTCGGCGAGCTGGACGACGCCGTCGCCGACGCCCGGCTCGCCCTCACGTACGCGGACGCCACCGGCGAGCTGCGGCGGACCGCGCTGGCCCGCGCGCGGCTGGCCGAGGTGCTGCGCTGGCGGGGCGAGCACGCGGAGGCTGACCGGCTCTTCGCCGAGGCCAACTCGCCGGAGCTGCCCGACCGGCTGCGCGCGGCGCTGCACGAGCACGCCGGCCGGTCCTGCTACGACCAGGGCCGGCTGACCGAGGCGTGCCTGCACTTCGAGCGCGCCCTGGACCTGCGCCAGGCCGAGGACGTCGAGCTGAACGCGCGTACGGCGATGGCGCTGGACGCGGTCGCCGCGCGGGCCGCGACGGACGGCTTCGGGCCGAAGCCGCGGAGCCGGGAGGCGATCCTGGGCCGCGAGCGGTACCCGGTGCCGACCTTCGACGAGCAGCAGAAGCTGTGGGGGTACGCGGACGAGGCGGGCGAGCTGGTGGTCGAGCACCGGTACGCCGAGGTGCAGCCGTTCCGCGAGGGTGTGGCCTGGGTACGGCGGCCGGAGGCGTCCCGCTGGGCGCTGATCGACACCACGGGCGCGGCGCTGATCGAGGCGAACAACGGCTACCGGGCGGTCGGCTCGTTCTCCGAGGGCCTGGCCTGGGTGTCGATGGACGGCAAGGGCCGGTGGATGGCGGTCGACCCCACCAACATCGTGAAGATCCCGCCAGGGTTCGAGGACGTGCGACCGTTCCGGGGGGGCCTGGCGGCGGTCCGCCAGAACGGCGCCTGGGGCGCGGTCGACCTGACCGGTCAGGTCGTCGTGCCGACCCGCTACCACGGCTTCACCACCGCCCTGGCCGACGGCCGCCAGGTGGACGGCTTCACCGAGGAGGGGCTGGCCGTGGTGGAGCTGGCCGGCCGTCGAGGGGTGGTGGACCGCAACGGCCGGGTGCTGGTCCCGCCGGCGTACCCGGCGCTGGTCGTGCACCCGGTCGCCTTCCTGGTCGGCGACGGGTCGGGCCGCTGGGGCGCGCTGGACCGCCGGGGCGAGCCGCTGATCGACCCGGTGCACCCCGGCCCCACGGCGGTGATCGCCGAGATCGACCGGCTGCTCGCCGACACGACACCGGTGCTCTGACCTCGGATCACGCCGCCTGCCCGGCCGAGCATCACACCCGCGTCGCGCCTCGGCGCGGCCATGATCCGGCGGGGCTAGGGTCGAGGCATGGAATTCCGACACCTAGGCCGCTCGGGCCTGATCGTCAGCGAGATCTCGTACGGCAACTGGATCACTCACGGCTCCCAGGTCGAGGAGCAGGCCGCGGCCGCCTGTGTGCGGGCCGCCCTGGACACCGGCATCACCACCTTCGACACCGCCGACGTGTACGCCGGCACCAAGGCCGAGGAGGTGCTCGGCCGCGCGCTCAAGGGCGAGCGCCGCGAGGGGCTGGAGATCTTCACCAAGGTCTTCTGGCCGACCGGCCCGGGGCGCAACGACCGCGGCCTGTCCCGCAAGCACATCATGGAGTCGATCAACGGCTCGCTGCGCCGCCTGCAGACCGACTACGTGGACCTCTACCAGGCCCACCGGTACGACTACAGCACCCCGCTGGAGGAGACGATGGAGGCGTTCGCCGACGTCGTGCACTCCGGCAAGGCGCACTACATCGGCGTCTCGGAGTGGAAGGCGTCGCAGATCCGCGAGGCCCACCAGCTCGCCCGCGAGCTGCGCATCCCGCTGGTCTCCAGCCAGCCGCAGTACTCGATGCTGTGGCGGGTCATCGAGACCGAGGTGATCCCCACCTGCGAGGAGCTGGGCGTCGGCCAGATCGTCTGGTCGCCGATGGCGCAGGGCGTCCTGTCCGGCAAGTACCTGCCGGGCCAGCCGCCGCCGGTCGGCTCCCGGGCCACCGACGAGAAGTCGGGTGCCGGGTTCATCGCCAAGTGGCTCGGCGACGAGGTGCTCACCCGGGTGCAGCGGCTCAAGCCGCTGGCCGAGCAGGCCGGGCTGACCATGCCGCAGCTCGCCATCGCCTGGGTGCTGCAGAACCCGAACGTCTCCTCGGCGATCGTCGGGGCGTCCCGGCCCGAGCAGGTGCACGACAACGTCAAGGCGGCGGGCGTGAAGCTCGACGCGGACCTGCTCAAGGCGATCGACGAGATCGTCGAGCCGGTCATCGAGCGGGACCCGGCGAAGACCGAGAGCCCGGCGCAGCGCCCGTGACGCTCTCCCCGGGCCGGCACGGCCACCGCGCCGGCCCGGGCCCCTTCCCGGGTACGCCGAGGCATGGCCGCCCCGCCGCTGCGCGGCGGCTCCCGCCGCCCGGTCAGCCCCGCCAGAAGCGGATCAGCTCGAACCCGAGTGCGTAGAGCTGGGGCGGCAGCCCGAGGAAATCCGCCACGCTGAAGAGCGCGCCGAAGAACCAGCCGTTGATCCGCGGACTCCACAGCAGCGCGAACAGCAGGATGAAGCCGTACGGGGCGAACAGGTCGTACATCCGGCGGTACTGCGGGCTGAGCCACGGCTGGATCATGTTGCCGCCGTCCAGCCCGGGCACCGGCAGCAGGTTGAGCACGCTGGCGGTGAGCTGGAGGAACGCCAGCAGCCCCACCCCGGCCCAGAACTGCAGCGGCCCGACGTTGCCGTACCCGAGCCACAGCGCCGCCACCAGGACCAGGGTGAACAGCACGTTGGTGGCCGGACCGGCCAGGCTGACCAGGGTGTGCCGCAGCCGGCCGGGGATGGCGTGCCGGTCGACCCAGACCGCCCCGCCGGGCAGGCCGATGCCGCCGAGCAGCACCACCACCACGGGCAGCGCGATCGACAGCAGCGGGTTGGTGTACTTCAGCGGGTTGAGCGTCAGGTAGCCGCGGTGGGCGATGTCCCGGTCGCCGGCGCGGTAGGCGACCACCGCGTGGGCGTACTCGTGCAGGCAGAGCGAGACCAGCCAGCCCGAGACCGCGAAGAGGAAGACGTCGAACCGGACGTTGCCGTAGCCGTGCCAGGTCATCACCCCGCTGACCACGAAGAGCGCGACCAGGGCGAGGAAGATCGGGCTGGGCCGGAACGCCGCGCGGGGCACCCCGAGCACCAGCGGTTCGCCCGGGCGGTCGTAGCCCATCACTGGGCCGGGGGCAGCAGGCTCATCCGGTATTCCACCCGGTCGTCCTCGACGAGCGCGACGGAGGTGACGCCGGATGCCGCGAGCTCCCGCCAGGTCTGGCCGATCCACGACTCGGCGTCCGCCTGGCTGCTGAACGACTCGGTCGGCCCGTCGACCGATTCGCCGTTCGCGCCCTCGTACCGCCAGCTCCACGCCATGCCGCGTCTCCCCTCGCCGCCGTCGTTCCTGGGACGGAACCCCCGCAAGCGTAGTCGGCCGCACGCGGGCACCACGTTCCGGACAGGGCCGCCGCTGGATCATCGCGCGCGCCGGCCGGCCGGTACGGTGGCCCGGTGCTGACTGAAGGAGTCGTGCTCCGCGACCGCTACCGGCTGAACGAACGCATCGCGACCGGCGGCATGGGGGCCGTCTGGAAGTGCACCGACACCCTGCTGGGTCGCGAGGTCGCGGTGAAGGTGCTGCTGCCGTCGCTGGTCGCCGACCCCGAGTTCACCACCCGCTTCCAGGCCGAGGCCCGGATGCTGGCCGCGCTGCGGCACCCCGGCATCGTGCAGGTGCACGACGCCGGCTCCGCCACGCTCGCCGACGGCAGCCAGGTCAGCTACCTGGTGATGGAGTACGTCGACGGCGATCCGCTGGTGACCTGGATCCGCCAGGCCGGCCGGCTCGACCCGGCGTCCACCATGTCGGTGGTGGCGCAGGCCGCCCACGCGCTGCACGCCGCCCACCTCGCCGGAATCGTGCACCGGGACGTCAAGCCGGGGAACCTGCTGGTCAAGCGGGACGGCACGGTGGTGCTGGTCGACTTCGGGATCGCCCGGGCCAGCACCATGGCGGGGATCACCGCCGCGCACATGGTGCTCGGCACCGCCTCGTACATGTCGCCGGAACAGGCCACCGGCCAGGCCGTGTCGGCCGCCACCGACGTGTACGCGCTCGGCGCGGTCGCCTACTACTGTCTGGCCGGCCGACCGCCGTTCGACGGCGACAACCCGCTCCAGGTGGCGCTGCGGCACGCCCAGGACGAGCCGCCACCGCTGCCGGTGGGCACGCCCCCGGCGGTGGTCGAGGTGGTCCGCCGGGCGCTGGCGAAGCGCCCCGCCGACCGGCACCCGACCGCGCTGGCCCTGGCCGAGGCCGCCCAGGACGTCCGGGACGCCACGCTGGCCAGCGTGCCCGTGCCGGCCCGCCCGCCGTGGGCGGTGGCCGGCCCGGCCGTGCCGGGACCCGTCGTGCTCCCGACGCCCGACTCTCCGGCCCCTCCCGGTCCGCCCGCCGCGTCCGGTCCCGGCGCCGCCGCCCCGGGCCTCGCCGGTGGTACGCCCGCGGGCGGGCCCGCCCGCTCCGGACCCCCGGCCGGCCCGGTGTCCGCCACCGCTCCAGACGGGGCGGAGCGGCCCACCCCCGCTCCGGCGCCCGGATTCGGACCGGACGCTCCGGCCGTCGCCCCGAGTGCCGCCCCGGGGCCGGGGCGTTCCGGCCCGGTCGCGGGGGGCGCTTTCGGTGCCGCGCCGGGACCTGGCCCGGTCGGCGGGGCCGGCCCGGCCGCCGGGATCACCCCCAGCGCCGGCGGCCCGACCGGGCCGAACCGCCATCCCGCCGCCGGCCCGCCCGGGGGCGGTCCCGCGGGACCGCCCCCGGGCGGGCCCGCCTGGGCGGTCGGCGCCGCGCACCCCGGTCCGCGCCCCGGCGGGTACGGCCCGGAGCAGGGCCGGCCGGCCGGCTCGGGCGTACCGCCGACGCGGGAGGAGCCGGCGGGGCGCCGGGGGCGGGGACGGGTCCTCGCCCTGGCCGGCGCGGCCGGCGTCGTCGTCGTCGCGCTGATGACCGCCGTGGCGGTGGCGGCGCTGAGCCCTGATGACCAGCAACAGCCGGACCGGACCGCGCTGACCGGCGAGACGGCGGTCGCCGATCCCGGGCAGCCGGAGCCGTCGCCCAGCGGGGCGGCGCCCGATTCGACGGCGAGCCCCACCGGGCTGCCCGGCCAGTCGCCCTCGGCCACGCCGAGTCGCCCCGCGCCGGGCAACACCACCCCGGCGGCCGGCGCGTCGGCGGCAGCACCGAGCGCCGGCAGCACCGGCAGCACCGGCAACGCCGGCGGCACCGGCGCACCGAAGCCGACGAAGACGACAGCCGCCCCCCAGAAGCCCAACCCGTACACCGCCGCGCAGGCGTGCGGCAGCGGGTACCAGGTGATCGACTCGGCGACGCTGACCGCGAGCGGCGTCCGCAAGGGCCGGGTCTACCTGCTCTACAACACGGCCAGCGGGTCCAACTGCGTGGTCACGCTCAAGGACACCGACGTCGGCCGGGCCACCCAGGTGTCGGCGTACCTGGAGGTGCAGGGGAAGGCCCGCAGCACGGACAGCGGGGCGTTCTCGTACTACGCCGGGCCGGTCCGGGCCGCTGCCGCCAAGGCCTGCGTCAAGTGGGGCGGGTCGACCGGCGGGGCCAGCTACGGCAGCGGCTTCGAGCACTGCGGATGAGCCGGCCGGCGGCCCGGGGCGGCGCACCGGTCAGCCGTCCGGGCCGGCAGGCGGTGACCGGCCGGGCGGCCGTAAGGTACGGGCATGTCCGTTGACGGGTGGAACACACTCCTGGTGCTCGGCGGTATCCGGTCCGGCAAGTCCGAGTTCGCGGAATCGCTGGTCGCCGACGCGCCCACGGTCCGGTACGTGGCCACCGCCCCAGAGGGGGACCCGGAGGACACCGAGTGGGCGACCCGCCTGGCGGCGCACCGGGCCCGCCGGCCGGGGAGCTGGACCACCGAGGAGACCGCCGCCGACCCGGGCCGGCTGGCCGAGGTGATCGCGGCGGCCGGGCCGAACGAGACGCTGCTCGTGGACGACCTGGGCGGCTGGGTGACCGTGCTGCTCGACCCGGCCCACCAGCCCGCCGACGACTCCGCCACCATCGCCGAGCTGGCGGCGGCGGTCCGGGGCAGCGCCGCCCGGCTGGTGCTGGTCAGCCCGGAGGTGGGGCTCTCCCTGGTGCCGACCACCCCGCTGGGCCGGGCGTTCACCGACGCGCTCGGCGCGACCAACCGGGCGGTCGCCGACGCCTGCGACGCCGTGGTGCTGGTGGTGGCCGGTCAGGCCGCGTGGCTGAAGCCGGCCGGCGCGCCGCCGCGCCCCACCGTGCCGGCGCCGGCCGGCCCCGGCCAGGCGGGCGCCCCCGCCGCGCCGGCGCAGCCGGACGAGGCGCTGCCCGAGGTGCTCACCCCGGCCGTGGCGCCCGCACCGAGCCCCGCCCCCGCGGGGGAGCCCACCGCCTGGGCCGCCCCCACCATGGCGCTGCCGATGATCGCCACCGGCCTGGTCATCCAGCCCGGCATGGAACTGCCGATGCCCGACGAGTACGCGGGCCCGCAGGCGATCGACCGGCTCGCCACCCTGGACCTCCCCGGCGCCGGCCTCGGCGTGCTGGACCGGGTGGTCGGCTTCGCCGCCGCCACCCAGGGCACCCCGACTCCCGCGCCGTGGAACTCGGTGCGCGTCCTGCTGCTGCACGGTGACCACGCCGGCGGAGCGTCGGCCGGGGTGGCCTCCGGCGAGTCGGCCCGCCGCGCCCGGCAGGCCCGGGCCGGCCAGGGGGCGCTCGCCCGGCTCGCCGCCGAGTGCGGGGCCAGCCTCCAGGTGGTCGAGGCGCCCGCCTCCGCCGCCATGGAGGACGGGCCGGCGCTGTCCGCCGAGCAGGTCGAGTCGGCCCTGCGGTACGGCTGGCGGCTGGCCGAGCAGGCCGCCGACGCGGGCGTACACGTCCTGGTGCTGGCGGCGTGCGGCGCGGGCACCGAGGCGGCGGCCGCGGCGGTGCTGGCGGCGACGGCCGGCGCGGAGCCCCCGGCGGTGCTGGGCCGGGTGATCAGCGAGCAGGGCCTGATCGACGACGCGGCCTGGATGGCCCGCTGCGCGGCGGTCCGGGACGCCCTGCACCGCACCCGCCGCAGCTCGCGCGACGCCAAGGAGGTGCTGGCCGAGCTGGGCGGCGGCGACATCGCGATGGCCACCGGCGTGCTGCTCGGGGCGACCGCCCGCCGCATACCGGTGCTGCTGGACGGGCCGGTCGGGGTGGCCGCCGGCCTGGTCAGCCGCGACCTGGCCGGGCAGGCCCGGCACTGGTGCCTGCTGCCCGACCACGGCGGGCAGCCCGCCGTGCGGCTCGCCGCCGACGTGCTCGGCCTGACCCCGCTGGTGGACCTGCGGCTCAACCTGGGCGAGGGGGCCACCGCGCTGGCCACCCTGCCGCTGTTGAACTCGATGCTGGCGCTCGCCGCCGGCCTGCCGGTGCACCCGTCACTGCGGGGCGGCGCGGACGACGAGGAGTTCGCCGAGCCGGAGCCGGCCGGCCCCGGGCCCACCACCACCGAGCCGGAGCCCGTTCCGCCCCCCTACGAGCCGGAGTTCGCCGAGCCGGAGCCCGCCGGGCCGGGACCCAGCAGGCCCGTTACCGCGGAGCCGGACGAGCCGGTCGCGGTGCCGGAGTCCGCCGACCGGCGTGCCGACTGAGCCCCGGTTCGCGGACGGGATCCGGCTGGCGGTCACCACCTTCACCACGCTGCCGGTGCGCGCCGGTCGGGTCGACCGGGCCGCGGCCGGCACCGCGATGGCGCTCGCCCCGGCGGTCGGGGCACTGCTCGGCGCGCTCCTCGCGGCGGCGCTGCTGCTGACCGCCGCCCTCGCTCCCCCGCTGGTCGCCGCCGGGGTCACCGTCGGGCTCGGCGCGCTGCTCACCCGGGGCCTGCACCTGGACGGGCTGGCCGACACCGTGGACGCGCTGGGGTCGTACCGGCGGGGCGCGGCGGCGCTGGAGATCATGAAGAAGCCGGACGTCGGCCCGTTCGGGGTGGTCGCGCTGGTGGTCGTACTGCTGCTGCAGGCGGCGGTGCTCGCGGAGCTGGCCGGGCGGTCGTGGCCGGCGGCGCTCGCCGCGGTGGCCGCCGCCACCGCCGCCGGTCGGCTCGGGGTGGCCCTGGCCTGCCGGCGCGGGGTGCCGGCGGCCCGGCCGGAGGGGCTGGGCGCGCTGGTGGCCGGCACGGTGGGGCCGGTCGCCCTGGTGGTCGGCGCGGCCGCCGTCGCGCTGCTGGCCGTGCCGGCGGTGCCGGGCCGTCCGTGGCAGGGGCCGCTCGCCGTCGTCGCGGCGCTCGCCGTCGCGGCCGGGCTCCTCAGCCACGTGGTACGCCGGCTCGGCGGGATCACCGGGGACGTGCTCGGGGCCACCGTGGAGATCGTCACCACGCTGGTCTACCTGGGACTGGCGCTGTCCGGCTGAGCGTCACCCGTCTGGGCAGGTAGCGTTCGGGACGAGGCACCGGCACGGTCGAGGGGGACGACATGCTCATCACGGACGACTTCCTGCCCGTACCGGTGCCGGAGTCGCTGGACGCGACCTATCTGGTGCCCATCGCGGGGCTGCCGAAGGTCAGCCCGAAGACGGCGGTGGAGCGCCTGACCGGGCGGCTGGCCGAGCCGGTGCACGGGCTGGCGCGGCAGATGCTGGACAGCCCGCTGATGAGCGTCGACACCCGGCCGATCGGCGAGTTCCCCGAGCTGCCGCCGGACCTGCTCACCGCGTTCGGCGCCACCGAGGCCCAGCTGGCCCGGCTGGCCGCCGCCACCCACCTCGTGGTGGTCCAGGCCGAATACCGGCCGGGCTGGCCGCCGGCGCACGAGTGGGCGGCCCGGGCGGTGGCTGCGGCGATCGCCGAGACGGTCGACGGGGACGTGGTGGACGTCTTCGGCCTCCAGTTCCTCGACCCGGCGGCCGCGCTGCGCTCGCTCCCCGACGAGCAGGGCCGGATCCGGCTGGTCGACTGGGTGCTGGTGCCGTACTCGTCGGACGCCGACGGGCTGTGGTTCACCACCAAGGGGCTGCGCCGGTTCGGGCTGCTGGAGCTGCAGGCCCAGGGGGTGCCGGACCACCTGACCCGGGCCTGGGGCGCGGTGATGACCGGTGCCGCCCGGCGGCTGCTGCGGGACTGGACCGAGGGGCTGGCCGGCGAGGAGGTGCCCGCGTTCGTGCAGCTCCCGGTGCTGGCCACGGTGACCGGGCATGACATCGCCGTGGCGTACGGCAATCCGGAGCAGCACGGCGCGACCGCGCCGGTGCTGCTGCGGCTGGAGCTGGACCCGGCCACCGACCCGGACGCCGATTCGTTCCTCAGCCTCAACCCGCCGCCGGGGCATCCCGGTCCGGCCGGCCGCTACTTCGCCGCCGCCTGCGCCACCCTGTTCAACGGCATCCAGCCGGACGTCCGGTACGCCCGGCCGGGCGACGCGATGAGCCGGGCGATCGCCACCGCCCGGGCCGGCCTGGGCGACATCCGGGCCCGCTTCCTCGCCGGTCAGTTGCCCACCGAGACCCAGCTCGTGGTCAAGTACGGCCTGCCCGGCGACGAGGGCCCCGAGTTCGTCTGGGCCGGGGTGACGTCCTGGGAGAGCCCGGAGCGGATCGTCGGGGCCAGCGCCAGCGACGCCAACAGCGACCCGAGCGTCCGGATCGGCGCCCCGGTGGTCGTGGCGGCGACGGATGTCGTCGACTGGGCCCTGCTCGACGGCACCGGCGTCATCGAGGGCGGCTGGACCCAGGCGGTCCTGGACGCCGGCGAACCCCCCACCGCCGACTGACGCCCATGTCTCCGTCGATCATGAGGGTGGCGGCGTCGACGGAGATCGACATCGCCGCCAACCTCATGATCAACACATCAGGTCAGCGGACCGAGGGCTGGACGAAGGGTGGGCGGTGGAGGCGCAGGGGGGCGCGGCGGCCACGGATGTCGACCTCGAGGACCTCGCCGTCGGCGAGCTTGGGCTCGGTGTCGATCAGGGCGAGCGCGATGCCCTGCTTCTTCGTCGGGCTGAACGTGCCGCTGGTGACCGTGCCGACCCGGGTGTCGCCGGCGTACACGGCCATCCCCGGGCGCGGAATCGCCCGGTCGACCGCCTCCAGCCCGCGCAGCGTACGCCGGGGGCCGGTGGCCTTCTCGGCGAGCAGCACGTCCCGGCCCCAGAAGGCCGGCTTGTCCCAGCCCACCGCCCAGCCGGAGCGGGCCTGCACCGGGGTGATCTCCAGCGAGAGGTCCTGCCCGTGCAGCGGGTACCCCATCTCGGTGCGCAGGGTGTCCCGCGCGGCCAGCCCGCAGGCCCGCAGCTCGTACGCCGCCCCGGCGGCGAACAGCGCGTCCCAGACGGCGAGCGCGTGCTCGGCCGGGATCACCAGCTCGTAGCCGAGCTCGCCGGTGTAGCCGGTGCGGCACACGGTCAGCTCGACGCCGTCCAGCGTCGCCGCCGAGAAGCTCATGTAGTCGTGCTCGGTGGGCAGGCCCAGCGCGGCCAGCAGGTCCGCCGAGCGCGGCCCCTGCACCGCGAGGATCGCGTACGCCTCGTGCTCGTCGGTGATGACCACCCCGGCCGGCGCGGCGGCGCGCAGGCGGCGGACCACTTCGGCGGTGTTCGCCGCGTTCGGGATCAGGAAGACGTGGTCGTCGGCGTGCAGGTAGGCGATGATGTCGTCCACCACGCCACCGGTCGCCTCATCGCAGCAGAGGGTGTACTGCGCCTTGCCGGGGGCGATCCGGCCGAGGTCGTTGGTGAGGCAGGCGTTGACGAAGTCCGCGGCGCCCGGCCCGGTGATCCGCGCCTTGCCGAGGTGCGAGACGTCGAAGACACCCACCCCGGTACGCACCGCGGTGTGCTCCTTGAGCACGCCGCCACCGGCGTACTCCAGCGGCATCTCCCAACCCCCGAAGGGGGCGAACTTGGCGCCGGCGGCGGCGTGCCGCTCGTGCAGCGGGGAACGGCGCAGCCGGGTCGCGGCGGCGTCGGAGGTCACCTCGGTCATGGGTGGCAACTTACCGCCACCTGAACGCCTGGTTAGCATCGGCGGGACCCGTCGAGGCCCATCGGCGGGACAGCCACGCGTCCGGCGGGTAGGTTGCCGCCGGAGACCTTCATCGCCGGTACGCGACCACGCGACCGGCCCGGCCCGCCCGGAGTAGCTTCAGTGACATCGCCCCGCACCACCCTCAGCCTGGTCGACACCGACCCCGCCGAACTCGCCGTCGACGCGATCGTGATCGGCGTGCACAGCCAGACCGCGGAACAGGGCTCGGGTTCACCCGCCGGCGCCCTGCTGCTGGCCAGCGGCGCGGAGAGCATCGCCGCCGCGTTCGACGGCAAGCTGACCGAGACGCTGGCGCTGCTCGGCGCGACCGGCGGCCCCGGCGAGGTGATCAAGCTGGCCACGCTTGGCACCATCACCGCCCCGCTGGTCACCGCCGTCGGCCTCGGCCCCGAGCCGTCCGGCGCGGCCCCGGCGCCGGAGACCCTGCGCCGGGCCGCCGGCGCGGCGGTACGCGCCCTGGCCGGCGCGCCGCGCGTGGCGCTCGCCCTGCCGCTGCCCGACGACGCCGACGCCCCGGCGGCGCTGCGCGCGGTCGCCGAGGGCGCGCTGCTCGGCGGGTACCGGTTCGCCGGCTACAAGACCAAGCCGCAGCCGGGACGGCGCGAGCCGGTGGCCGACGTGCTGATCGCGGTGCCGGACGCCGCCGACGCGACCGCGCAGGCGGAGGTCACCCGGGCCCAGGCGGTCGCCGGCGCGGCGCTGACCAGCCGGGACTGGGTCAACACCGCCCCGAACGAGCTGCGCCCGCCGGCGTTCGCCGAGGCCGTGGCCGCCGCCGCCCGGGAGGCCGGGCTCGGCGTCGAGGTGCTCGACGAGGCGGCCCTGTCCGCCGGCGGGTACGGCGGCATCCTCGCCGTCGGGCAGGGCTCGGAGGCGCCGCCGCGGCTGGTGAAGCTGACCTACACCCCGTCCGGTGGCGGCAACGGCAAGCGGGTGGCGCTGGTCGGCAAGGGCATCACCTTCGACACCGGCGGCATCTCGATCAAGCCGGCCCAGGGCATGTGGGAGATGAAGTCCGACATGGCCGGCGCGGCGGCGGTCGGCGCGGCCATGCTGGCGGTCGCGGCGCTCAAGCCGTCGGTGGCGGTGACCGGCTACCTGCCGATGGCGGAGAACATGCCGTCGGGCACCAGCTACCGGCCGGGCGACGTGATCACCATGTACAGCGGCAAGAAGGTGGAGGTGCTCAACACCGACGCCGAGGGCCGGATGATCCTCGCCGACGGCATCGCCCGGGCCTGCGAGGACGGCGCCGACTACCTGTTCGAGACCTCGACCCTGACCGGCGGCCAGGTGATCTCGCTGGGCAAGAAGATCGCCGGCGTGATGGGCACCCCGGAGCTGTGCGAGCGGGTGAAGGCGGCCGGTGAGGCCACCGGCGAGCCGGCCTGGCCGATGCCGCTGCCGGACGACGTGCGCAAGGGCATGGACTCCGACGTGGCGGACATCTCGCAGGTCAACGCCGGCATGGACCGGGCCGGTCACATGCTCCAGGGCGGCGTCTTCCTGCGCGAGTTCGTCACCGAGGACGTGGCCTGGGCGCACATCGACATCGCCGGCCCCGGCTACCACTCGGGCGAGGCGACGGGCTACTGGACCAAGGGCGGCACCGGCGTCCCGGTCCGCACCCTGGTCCACCTGGTCGAGGACGTCGCCGCCAACGGCTGACCCGCACCTCTTGTCGACGGGGTGCCCCCTTCCGGGGGCACCCCGTCCGCGCGTCTGCCCGCTGGAGGAGCCGCGCGACTTCGGGGAGATCGCCGGGTCCGGACGCGCTGCGGCAGCGACTTCCGCGACGTTGCCGCCGCACGGCCCGAGAAGCGGGCGTCAGAAGAGTTCGGGGCGGCGCTTGCGGCGTTCGTTGTAGTCGCGCATGCGCTGCGGATAGCCCATCAGCCGGACGTCGTAGATCGGGATGGCGAGCTTGTGGGCGAAGCGGCGCGCCTCCTCCGGGCTGCCGACCCGCCGCCGGGTCCACTCGCCGTCGCCGGCGATCAGCATGACGGTGGTCTCGGTGACCGTGGTCCGGGGCTCGATGTACGCCTCGACGCCACGTCGAGTGCGGACAAAGTTCTCAAGGTGGTCCAGATCGGCGCGCTGAGCGACCCGGTCGCGACTCACCGCGTCCGTCCGCTTGCGTCGTCGGAACAGTCCCACCGCGCCCAACCCCTCCCCGTACGTCATCGAAGACGGTGCCAAGCGTACGTGGCGGCGACGTGTCGTTGGGCACCTCACTACGCGCTTCGTCGGCGGTGGTGACAAGATGACCGAGGTGGGGTGTGCCTGTTACTCCACCGTAACCCCCGAAGCAGTGACGCGACCTGGGAGTTGGACGTGAGCGAGCCGAACGACGCAACCTTCGACATCGTGATCCTCGGAGGTGGTAGCGGCGGCTACGCGACCGCGCTGCGCGCCGCCCAGCTGAACCTGTCCGTGGCCCTGATCGAGAAGGGCAAGCTCGGGGGCACCTGCCTGCACAACGGCTGCATCCCAACCAAGGCCCTGCTGCACGCCGCCGAGATCGCCGACCAGACCCGCGAGTCGGAGCAGTTCGGCGTCAAGGCCGAACTGGTCGGCATCGACATGGCCGCGGTCAACTCGTACAAGGACGGGGTGATCTCGCGGCTCTACAAGGGCCTCCAGGGCCTGGTGGGCGGCGCCAAGAACATCACGTTCGTGGCGGGCGCCGGCAAGCTGGTCGCGCCGAACACCGTCGAGGTCGACGGCAAGCGCTACACCGGCCGCAACGTCGTCCTGGCCTCCGGCTCGTACGCGAAGAGCCTGCCCGGCCTGGAGATCGACGGCGAGCGGATCATCACCAGTGACCACGCCCTGGTCATGGACCGGGTGCCGGCCTCGGCGATCGTGCTCGGCGGCGGCGTGATCGGCGTCGAGTTCGCCAGCGTGTGGAAGTCCTTCGGCGTCGACGTGACCATCGTCGAGGCGCTGCCCCGCCTGGTCGCCGCCGAGGACGAGGAGTCGTCCAAGGCGCTGGAGCGGGCGTTCCGCAAGCGGAAGATCAACTTCAAGGTCGGCAAGCCGTTCGAGAAGGTCGAGAAGACCGAGAACGGCGTCCGGCTGACCATCCAGGGTGGCGACACCGTCGAGGCCGAGCTGCTGCTGGTCGCCGTCGGGCGCGGGCCGAACACCGCCAACCTCGGCTACGAGGAGCAGGGCGTCAAGATGGACCGCGGCTACGTGCTGACCGACGAGCGGCTGCGCACCAGCGTGCCGAACGTCTACGCGGTCGGCGACATCGTGCCCGGCCTGCAGCTCGCGCACCGCGGCTTCCAGCAGGGCATCTTCGTCGCCGAGGAGATCGCCGGCCAGACCCCGGCCGTGATCGACGAGGCCGGCATCCCGCGGGTCACCTACTGCGACCCGGAGCTGGCGTCGGTCGGCCTGACCGAGACGAAGGCCAAGGAGCAGTACGGCGCCGACAAGATCAAGGCCTACAACTACCCGCTGGGTGGCAACGGCAAGAGCCAGATCCTCAAGACCACCGGCCACGTGAAGCTGGTCCGGGTCGAGGACGGCCCGGTGGTCGGCGTGCACATGGTCGGCGCGCGGGTCGGTGAGCTGATCGGCGAGGCGCAGCTCATCTACAACTGGGAGGCGTACCCGGCCGAGGTGGCGCAGCTCGTGCACGCCCACCCGACGCAGAACGAGGCCCTGGGCGAGGCGCACCTGGCCCTCGCCGGCAAGCCGCTGCACGCGCACAACTGACCACGACAACCGCGGCGTCCGGCGACGGGCGATGATCCCACCAGGGGAATGAAGGAGTCTGGAGAACATGCCGGTATCGGTCACCATGCCCCGGCTCGGTGAGAGCGTCACCGAGGGCACCGTCACGCGCTGGCTCAAGCAGGAGGGCGACACCGTCGAGGTCGACGAGCCGCTGCTGGAGGTGTCCACGGACAAGGTGGACACCGAGATCCCGTCGCCCGCGGCGGGCGTGCTGAGCCGGATCGTGGTCGGCGAGGACGAGACCGCCGAGGTCGGCAGCGAACTGGCGGTCATCGCCGGCGAGGGCGAGCAGGCCGGCGGGGCGGTCGCGCCGCAGGCGGCCCCGGCGGAGGAGGCCGAGGAGGCCGCCGCCGAGCCCCAGGCCGAGGCGGAGCAGCCGGCCGTCGAGCAGCCGGCGGCCCAGGCGGCCCCGGCGCCGTCGGGCGCGGGCACCCCGGTCAAGATGCCGGCCCTCGGGGAGAGCGTCACCGAGGGTACGGTCACCCGCTGGCTCAAGCAGGTCGGCGACAGCGTCGAGGTGGACGAGCCGCTGCTGGAGGTGTCCACCGACAAGGTCGACACGGAGATCCCGTCGCCGGTCGCCGGCACGCTGCTGGAGATCAAGGTCGCCGAGGACGAGACCGCCGACGTCGGCGCCGACCTGGCGATCATCGGTGCGGCCGGCGCGGCCCCGGCTGCGCCGCAGCCCGAGGCCAAGCCCGCCCCGCAGGCCGAGGCCAAGCCCGCGCCGCCGGCCCCGGCCCAGCCGGCGCCGAAGGCCGAGGAGCCGACCCCGGGCGTGTCGTACAACCAGCCGGCCCCGGAGGCGGAGACCGCCGCCCAGCCGATGCGGGCCGAGCAGGCCGCGCAGCCTGCCGCGCCGACCCCCGCCCCGCAGCGTCCGACCGCCCCCGTCCAGGGTGGCGGCGAGGAGGCCGCCGGCTACGTGACCCCGCTGGTCCGCAAGCTGGCCGCCGAGCACGGGGTGAACCTGTCCTCGGTGAACGGCACCGGCGTCGGCGGGCGGATCCGCAAGCAGGACGTCCTCGAGGCGGCCGAGAAGGCGAAGGCCGCCAAGGCCGCGCCGGCACCGCAGGCCGCCGCTCCGGCCGCTGCGGCTGCTCCGGCGAAGCCGGCCGCAAAGCCGCAGCCGAGCGCGAAGCGCGGCACCACCGAGAAGCTGCCCCGGATCCGCGCGGCCATCGCCAAGCGGATGCAGCAGTCGCTGCACGAGATGGCGCAGCTCACCACGGTGATCGAGGTGGACGTCACCAAGATCGCCAAGCTGCGGGCACAGGCGAAGGACTCCTTCCAGCAGCGGCACGGCGTGAAGCTGTCCTTCCTGCCGTTCTTCGCCCTGGCGGCCGTCGAGGCGCTCCAGACCTACCCGATCGTCAACGCCGGGATGGACCTGGAGGCCGGGACGATCACCTACCCGGACGCGGAGCACCTCGGCATCGCCGTGGACACCGAGCGGGGCCTCCTGGTGCCGGTCATCCACAACGCCGGCGACCTGAACCTGGGCGGGATCGCCAAGCGGGTCGCCGACCTGGCCGAGCGGACCCGGACCAACAAGATCAGCCCGGACGAGATCGCCGGGGCGACCTTCACGCTGACCAACACCGGCAGCCGGGGCGCCCTCTTCGACACCCCGATCGTGCCGTCGCCGCAGTCGGCGATGCTCGGCACGGGTGCCGTGGTGAAGCGTCCGGTCGTGGTCAACGACCCGGAGCTGGGCGAGGTCATCGCGGTCCGCTCGATGGTCTACCTGGCCATGTCGTACGACCACCGGCTGATCGACGGCGCGGACGCGGCCCGCTTCCTCGTCGCGGTCAAGGAGCGGCTGGAGGCCGGCAACTTCGAGGCCGAGCTGGGGCTCTGACGCCCTGACAACGAAGGGCGCGCGGCTTGAGCAGCGCGCCCTTCGTTGTGCCGGAATCCGGCGCGGAAGCGCCCGGCCGCTGAAAGACTCGTCCGGTGAGCGGCTTCGGGAGGCGCCTCGGGCCTGCGGTGCCGATGGCCCCCGCGGCCCGGGTGGACCGGTTCGAGATCTTCTTCGACCTGGTTTTCGTCTTCTCGTTCTTCATCATCACCCGGTCCACCGCACGGGATGTCAGCGGCGGGGCGCTGCTGCACGCCCTGCTGGTCCTCGCGGTGCTCTGGTGGTCATGGGTCTTGCACAGCGTGGTCGCCACCCGGGTCCGGCTCGGCGAGGGCTTCGTGCCGGTGTTGATGACGGTCGGCATGGCGGCGCTGTTCACCTTCGCCCTGTCGCTGCCGCAGGCGTTCCACGACGTGCGGGGCAACGCCGCCGGGCCGGTCGTGGCGGCGGTCAGCTACATCGTGTTTCGTCTGGTCCACGTGCTGCTCCTCCTGCAGGCGACGCGGGGCAGCCCGGGCGAACGCCGGCAGTTGACGAAGTTGACCCCGGAGTTGGTCGGCAGCACCCTGCTGCTGCTCGCCGCCGCGCTGATCCCTGGGGCGATACACGACTCCGCCGCGGCGCCAGTCGTCCGGGACGGGCTGTGGGGCCTGGCCGTGCTGCTCCAGTACACCACCGGCCAACTCGCCAACGCCTCGGGCTGGGGCATCGCCTCGGCCGAGCACTGGACCGAGCGGTACGACCTGATCCTGATCATCGCCCTGGGCGAGTCGGTCATCTCGGTCGGCGTCGGGAGCAACCTGATCGGGCAGCCACCCACCCTGCCAGCGGTGGGTGCAGCGGTGCTCAGCATCTTCTTCACCGCCTCGCTCTGGTGGGCGCACTACGACATGATCGGACCGGCCGCCCGGATCGCCCTGCATTCGGCGCAGGGCAAACCCCGCCTCACCATGGCCCGGGACGCGTACGCGTACTGCTACCTGCCGATGATCGCCGGCATCATCCTGTTCGCGCTCGGCGCCGAGCAGATCGTGCACCAGATCACCAATCCGAACGTCTCCGACTGGGATCCGGCCCGCGGCCCGGCCGCGCCTCTGCTCTTCGGCGGGGTGTTCCTCTACCTCTGCGGCGACATGCTGTTCCAGCTGCGGACCCTGCACACCCTGAGCTGGACCCGGGTCGGCACCCTCGGGCTGCTCGCCATCTGCCCCCCGCTGGTCGACCAACTGCCGGCGCTGGGCACCCTGGCACTGCTGGCCGTGATCTGCGTGGGCATGGTGGCCGCCGAGGTGGTGATCTTCGAAGAGGGCCGGACGGCGCTGCGCAAGCTGATCTTCGAGGAACGGACCGCCCACGAGGCGCACGAGGCCGCCTACCGGGCCCGCTGGCACGAGCCGGACGAGCGGGACGAGGGCGAGTGACGTGGGCGGCGTACGGCAGCCGGGTCGCGTAGGGTGCGGCGTAGCGTCGCGGTGCACCCGGCACGAAGGCCGCCGAGGGCATGGAGGCGCGGGACAGCAGGGGACCATGTGCACCCATCCCACTCACCGGCCGGGCGGCTGACCGCCCTCGGCACCCAGTTGATCGAGATCCACCACTGGCTCCGCGAGGAGCTGGCTCGGCTCCGCGCGAGCCTCGACTCCCCCGACCGCGCCGGCCTGTCCCGCGAGCTACGGGCCCACTGCGTCGGCTTCTGTGCAGCCCTGGACCGGCACCACACCGGCGAGGACGCCGGCGCGTTCCGCGTCCTGGCCGAGCAGGTGCCCAAGCTGCGCCCCGTCCTCGCCCAACTGAGCGAGGACCACCGGGTGGTGGCGGACCTGCTGCGCCGGGTCGACGCCCTGCTCACCGGGGCGGGCGACGGGCCGGCGGTCCGGGCCGAGCTGGACGGCCTCGCCGCGCTGCTCGAGTCGCACTTCAGCTACGAGGAGCGGAAGCTGGTCGCCGCCCTCGACGCGCTGACCGCCGGCACGCCCCACGAACTGTTCGGCATGGACGTCCCGACGGTCGCGGATTGACCTCGGCGGCGCAACTTCCGGGAGGTTGCTGCCTCCGGGCGCCGGTAGGCAGCGCTTTCCCCGAAGTTGCTCCCCGAAGGGGCACGCGCCACGCGGCGGATTCGCCCGTTGGCAGAATCGGCCCGGGCGCGCTGGCCGGCGCGGGTGGGGGCACAGCATGCTGGGGCGATGGTGACCTTCTCCGTCCAGGCCCGACCGACCGACGCCGCGAGCTGGCTCGACCTGGCCCGCCGGGTCGAGGCGGCCGGCTTCGACGCCCTGTTCGCCGCCGACCACCCGGGCCACGGCGCGTCGCCGTTCGTGGCCCTCGCCGCCGCGGCGGCGGTGACCTCGACGCTGGGCCTCGGCTCGTACGTCTCCAACGCCGGGGTCCGGGAGCCCATCCTGCTGGCCACCGACGTGGCCACCCTCGACGTGGTCTCCGGCGGGCGGGCCCGGCTCGGCGTCGGTGCCGGCCACACCCCGGCCGAGTGGCGGGCCGTCGGCCGCGAGCGCCCCGACGTGCCCGGCCGGGTGCGCCGCTGCATCGCCGTGGCCGAGGCCGTGCGTGGCCTGCTGGCCGGCAAGGAGGTCACCGTGGACAGCCCAGACCTGGTCGCCCACGCCGCGCGCCTCACCGAGCTGAGGCCGGTGCAGGACCCGGTCCCGCTCACCATGGGTACGTCCAACTCGACGCTGCTGCGCTGGGCCGGCGCGCACGCCGACGTGGTGGGCCTGTTCGGCGCCGGCCGTACCCTCCCCGACGGCCACACGCACGAGGTGCGGTGGCGGGCCGACCAGATCGAGGCGCAGCTCGCCCACGTGGCGGCCGGTGCCGCCGGTCGCGACACGCCGCCTGTGCTGGAGGCGCTGGTCCAGCAGGTCACCGTGACCGACGACGCCGAGGCCGCCGCCGTGCAGTTCGCCGAGCACGCCGGTCTCACCACCGCCGAGCTGCTCGCCACGCCGTTCGTGCTGATCGGCACGGCCGAGGAGATCGTCGCGGCGGTCGCGCAGCACCGGCGCCGCTGGGGGATCACCCGCTTCGTGGTACGCGCCGATGCCGTCGACGCCCTGGCCCCGTTCCTCCCCCGCCTGGCGGCGTTGTAGCACCTCGTAGCACACGGGGTTAGATTGTCGCTGTGGCTGAGCACGCTCCTCGCGAGATCACGCAGCGCGAACTGCGCAACGATTCGGGTGCCATCATGCGTGGCGTTGAGCGCGGAGAATCCTTCACGATCACCCGAAACGGCACTCCGATCGGTCGGCTGATCCCAATCCGGCGACGCACCTTCGTTCCCCGAGCCGAGGTCATGGCGGCCTTCGCGACAGCTCCGGTGCTCGACGAATCCAGATTCCGTAGGGACCTCGACGCGGCGATCGGGCAGGACCTTCTCGACCGTGAGTGGTGAACTTTCCTTCGCGGCTTGATCGACACCAATATCGTCATCCACCTCGCTGGCCTGAATCCGGCAGAGCTACCCGAGGAGATGGTGATCAGCGCCGAACCGTGATCCTGGACCGGTCAGGCTGCCCGCAACGCGCGAGATGGACGCAGCCGCGCAGCGGGGCGGGGGCCGACGCGAACCCGGCCGTGGTTCGCCGACCGGCCCGTGGTCAGCGGCGGGACCGCTGACCACGAGAAGCCGAACCCGTCACACGGCCCGGGCGAAGGTCGGGTAGTAACCGCCGGACTGCCCGGCGGCCGTCGGGTGGTACGAAATGCTCGTGTCGGCCCAGTTCAACGCGTGCAGCCACTTCTCGCCGTAGGCGCAGAGCTCGTTGCCCCGGAAGATCGGGCGGACATCGGCGAAGGCGAAGCTGTTCTGGACAGCAGCATTCTTGGTGATGTCGTCCAGGAGGTTGATGCCTTCGTTGATCTTCGTGCGGGACGTGTCGCTGAGGCCGGGGCAGTAGGTGTCGATCCGGTAGAAGACCGGGTAGGCGATGACCACCACGCGGGCGGACGGCGCACGTGCGCGGATCGCCTGGTACAGGTTGTTCAGCTTCGGCGGCAGCTCCGTGCGAGCCTTGTCCTCGGCCGCGTTGACGGCCGCGATGCACGCCGACTCGCCGTACACCACGCAGGTGGTCATGACGTCGCTGAACCCGACGTCGTTACCACCGACGGTGATGCTCACCAGCGTGGTGCTGGTCGACAGGTAGCCCAGCTGGGTGTCGCGCACGCTCGTCGTGGTCGCACCCGAGCAGGCCACGAAGGTGTACGACGCGGGAGCGTTGGCCGTGGCCCACAGCGACGGGTAGGCGTTGGGGCTGCGGCGGCACGAGCCGCTTTCGTTACCGGCGCCCACGCCAGAGGCGTACGAGTCGCCGAGGGCGACGTATCGGACGGTGGAGGCCGCTTGGGCCGGCGTGGCCAGCGCGAAAACGCTGGCAAGCGCCGTCGCCAGGCTCATGGTGAGGGTTGCGAGGCGGGATCTGAGCACGGGATCCTCCGAGGGGGGCGAAGGAACGATTCAGGTCTATATAGATATCACTGGATACATCTGCCTCGGAAGACCTGTCGGGAAATTCGGGCAAGCCCGCCGGCGGGGCAACGGCACCTCGGCTGGCAGGGGTTGCCACGGCGGGAGGGCCCACAGCCAGGCCGGCATGGGGACGCCTGCTAGAAACTCCGGGTGGCACGCGATGACGAAATCTCCACCCGGACCGCTGCGGAGGAACTGGCCGGGTCCGTTGTGGACATCGTCGACGGGGCGCTCCGGTCGGTGATCCTGCACGGATCACTGGCGGCGGGCGGCTTCCGCGTCGGTCGCAGCGACATCGACCTGCTCGTCGTCGTCGACGGTGGACTGTCCGACCCGCAGCTCGATGCCCTGGCGGACCGGGTGCGCCACGCCCGGATCGACGGTGCCGCCGGCATCGACCTGCACGTCGTGACCGCCGCGGTGGCCGGCGCGCCGACGCCGGCGCCTCCGCTGGAGCTGCACGTCGGCCGGTACGACGGCTCGTCCGTCGGGTTCGAGGTCGACCGCCGGGTGCCGGCCGCCCCCGACCTGCCGGCCGAACTGTCGATGGCACGGGCCGACGGGCACACGCTCCGCGGCGCTCAGCCGGGCGAGGTGCTCGCGCCGGTGCCAGGCGAGTGGCTCCACGAGCGCGGCCGGTACTGGCTGACGACCTGGCAGTCGCGCACCGACGACGCGGAGGACGCCGCCCTCATGGTCCTCACCGCCTGTCGGATCTGGCGCTTCGCGGTCGAGGGTCGGCACTGCGCCAAAGCCCAGGCCGCCGGGTGGGCACTCGACCGCGACCCGTCGCTGACCGCGGTCCGGCAGGCGCTTCACCAGTACGAGGTGAATCCGGCGGCGCCGATCGACGCGGACGGCGTCGCCCAGGTGCTCGACACCGTGCTGCGCGAAACCGCTCCGGCACGGTGAACACGCGCTCCGTCAGAAGCTGAAACTCCGGATCGCCGCGCTGCCCGAGGCGGCGGTCGCCACGAAGAACCGGACCAGTTCCTCGTGGTGGTCCCGCAGGTAGTCGAGGTCGTCGTCGTCCCACACCCGCCGATGCGGGTAGATCTCCTCCGCGCTCAGCTTCGCCGGGTCGTAGTGGCCGGCCAACGCCTCGAACGGCGTCGCGCTCAGGGCCCGGGCGGCGTCGGCGACCATGCCGTCGTCCCAGCCCAGGAGGGTGCACTCCTGGTCGATGAGGAAGCCGTCCTCGTACAGGTCGACGCCCACCTCGGCCGCGTCCAGCAGGAACTGGATGCCGGCCCAGGACTTCTCGAGGTAGCAGATCGGCAGGTTCTCGCCGTCCAGATATTCCGCCGCCCACTCCGGGTCCGCGATCGCCCGGTCCAGTTCCCGCGGGGTCACCCGGGTGAACCACAGCGTCATGCCCATGAATCCACCGCGCTCACCGGTCGGGCGCGTTCGGCAACTCCTCGGCGACGAACACGCCGACGCCCGGCACGCCCTCCACCCACCCCTGCGTCTGCAGGACAAGGACCGCCTGTCGCACAACGACCTGTGACACGCCGTGCTTCTCTTTCATCTGAGCGGTCGAGGGCAGCTTCTCGCCAGGGGCGAGCGCCCCGGACGCGATCTGCTCACGGATCTGATCCGCGATCTGCGCCCATTTGGCTTTTGCAGGCATGAGGGGCACTTCCGTACGTGGAGGGAGCAGGCTAGGTCTGCTCGCCTGACGGTTCCTTGACGAAGACGCCGAGACCGTGCACACCTTCGACCAGCCCTTCGGTCTTGAGCACGATCATGGCGTGGTTGACCACCCCGGCCGACACACCGTGCTGGCTGCACAGTTGCGCGGTGGACGGCAACTTGTCGCCTGGGGCGAGTTCTCCGGACGCAATCTGCTCACGGATGAGGTCCGCAAGCTGCGCCCACTTGGGCTTGGCGGGCATCTGCACTCCCTGGTCTGCACCGCCATTTGATCACGCCCTGCTTCTACCGACAAGTAAGAGGTACTGGGTGGTTGACCTATGAGCAGTACTAAGTATAAGTTCGTGCCGACCGGCTCACCTGGTCTGCAACCACGAGCTGGTCACCCCGTAGGACCACCCGGCCGAGTACTCCCCCGGTAGTCGGCCGGGTGCCATCCCCTGCCCACCGCAGGTCACGGCGGGCTTGTGAGCAGGCCCGGGGCGGGTGCCGGGCTCCGGCCGGTCATGCGCGCGCACGGTCGACCCCGCCCGTCTCGGTGCCGCATCAAGAGAGGCGGAGCAGCGTGCGGTCAGTGGTCGACCAACCGGTGGACGCGATGGAGAAGGTGCTCGGCGAGCTGCCGATGCCCTGGGTGGTGATCGACGAGCTGCGGGCCCATGGTGAGCTGCTGGTCCGCGTACCCGATGGGGGGTGCTGACGATGTGGCCGCGACGGAACGCGGCGCCGGTGCCGCTCGCGCCCCGGCACCGGCGGACCTGGCGACGCGGGCGGCGCTGGTGCTCGTGCGGCCTGCGCTGGACCGCCTGCCCGAACCGGCACGCGCCGATCCCCACCGAGCCGCCCGCGCCGCCGCCGAACAGCCGGTGGTGGGACGAGGCCACCCGGGCGAACCCGCAGGTCGGGCGGGCCGGCTGGCTGACCCCGGCGCAGACCTGGCGGGCCAACGGCGGCCGGTGGTGAGTCGGCCGCACACGCCACTCCGGCCGCTCTGGCTCTGCCGGGGTTGCGCCGCGCCCTGGCCGTGCCCGATCGCGCGGCTCACCCTGCTCCGCGAGTACGTCGACGACCGGGTGGCGCTGCTGGTCTACCTGGGCGGGATGCTGCACGACGCGGCCGGCGAATTGCACCTCCTGCACCCGCAGGACGGGCCGACGCCGGGGCAGCTCTACGCCCGCTTCCTCGGCTGGGCAGTCGGCTCTCGACGCGATCCATTCCCGTCATCAAGTTCGTAGCGGCCGAACAGTTCACTCCGCCTTCGTCACGAGGGGCGACGGGAGAGGCAGCGCATGCCTTGACTTGGAGAGTGCTCGAAGTCGAACACTGGAGCGCATGACGATGACACGGACACTCGGCCGCAGCGGCATCACGGTCAGCGCGGTCGGCATGGGATGCTGGGCGATCGGCGGGCCACTGTGGGGCGACGGCGGGCAGCCGTTCGGCTGGGGCGAGGTCGACGACGACGAGTCGGTCCGCACCATCCACCGGGCGCTCGACCTGGGCGTCACCCTCTTCGACACGGCCAGCAACTACGGCGCCGGCCACAGCGAGCGGGTCCTCGGCCGCGCCCTCGCCGGGCGGCGCGACGACGCGGTGATCGCCACCAAGTTCGGTAACCGCTCCGACGAGGCCAGCCGGCGCTGGACCGGCACCGACGCCAGCCCGGCGTACGCGGTGGCGAGCCTGGACGAGTCGCTGCGCCGGCTCGGCACCGACCACGTCGACCTCTACCAGTTGCACATCAACGACCTGCCGGCGTCCGCCGCGCTCGATCTGATCGACGCCCTGGAGGGCCTGGTCACCCAGGGCAAGATCCGAGCGTACGGCTGGAGCACGGACAATCCGTCGTCGGCGCGGGCGTTCGCCGAGGCGGGACCGCACTGCACCGCGATTCAGCACGACGAGTCGGTGCTCCACGACAACCTCGACATGCTGGCGGTCTGCGACTCGCTCGACCTGGCCAGCCTCGACCGGGGCCCGCTCGCGATGGGCCTGCTCACCGGCTCGACCCGGGCGGTCGGCCGGGACGACGTGCGGGGGGTGGCCCCGGAGTGGCTGGTCTGGTTCACCGACGGGCGGCCGACCCCGGAGTGGTCGGCCCGGGTCACGCAGATCCGGGACGCGCTGACCGCCGACGGTCGTACGCTCGCCCAGGGCGCGCTGGGCTGGCTGCTGGCCCGCAGCCCGCGGACGGTGCCCATCCCGGGCTGCCGGACGGTGGCCCAGGCCGAGGAGAACTTCGCGACGCTCGCGCTCGGCCCGCTGCCCGCCGAGGCGTTCGCGGAGGTGGAACGACTCCTGGCCGACCTGCGCCCGGCCGGGGCGGTGCGTTGACTCCGGGCGGCGGGACCGGCGAGTGACGCATGCCGCTCAACGCATCCGGGCGCCGGGTCCGTACCCGAAGATATGAGCATGCGGATCCTCATGGCCGGAGTGTCCGGCTTCCTCGGCACCCGACTGGTCGACCGGCTTACCGCGGACGGGCATCAGATCACCCGCCTCGTCCGCCACCCGCCGCGCACGCCGGACGAGCGGCAGTGGAATCCGTCCGCCGCGCAGCTCGACCCGGCGGTGGTCGCCGACGCCGACGCGGTGGTCAACCTGGCCGGCGCCGGGGTGGGTGACCGGCGCTGGAACGACGAGTACAAGCGGCTGATCCGGTCCAGCCGGGTGGACACCACCACCACGCTGGCGATCACCATCGCCGGTCTGGCCGCCGCCGACCGGCCCGCGGCGATGCTGAACGCGTCGGCGGTCGGCTGGTACGGCAACACCGGCGACCGGGTCGTGGAGGAGGACTCCCCGGCCGGCGAGGGCTTCCTGGCCGACGTCTGCCGGGTCTGGGAGGCCGCGACCCGGCCGGCCGAGGACGCCGGCGTACGGGTGGTGCGGCTGCGCACCGGCCTGCCGCTGGACCGCGCCGGCGGGATGCTCAAACCGCAGCTGCTGCCGTTCCGGCTGGGCGTCGGCGGGAAGCTGGGCAGCGGCCGCCAGTGGCTGCCCTGGATCTCGATGCGGGACTGGCTGGACGCGGTGGCCTTCCTGCTGGCCCGCGACGACCTCGCCGGCCCGGTCAACGTGGCCGGTCCGAACCCGGTCACCAACGCCGAGTTCGCCCGGGAACTGGCCCGCCAGCTGCACCGGCCGGCGATCATGCCGGTCCCCGCGCTGGCCCTGAAGATCGCCCTCGGCGGCTTCGCCCACGAGGCCCTGACCAGCGCGCGGGTCCTGCCCGGCGTGCTGACCAAGGCCGGCTTCACCTGGACCCACCGCGACCTGCCGAGCGCGCTGCACGCCGCCCTCACCGAGTGACCCGGCGAGGGCGACGGCGGGCGGTCAGCAGCCGATGACCCAGTAGTTGGGGCCGGTCTGCTTGAGGGTGGTCGTGTTGAAGGTGTTGTAGAGGCCCATCTTCTGGTTGCTGCCCAGGGCGTAGGCGTAGCCGCCGGACTGGTAGGCCCGGCCGGCGCTCACGTGGGCGTAGTTGCTGGCGGTCACGCAGGCCGGCGGCGCCGTCGGGGTCGGCGACGGGGACGCGGTCGGCGTCGGGCTGGGCGTCACCCCGCCGTCGAGGCCGAAGAAGAGCGCGTCCCGGTACGTCGAGCAGATGGTGTCCAGGAAGTACGCGGCGGCGGTCCCGCACTGGTCGGTGGCCGAGCCCGGGTCGACCGGGGTGCCGTGGCCCATCCCGGCGACCCGGTAGAGCCGGACCTGGTCGCTGCCGTACACCTCCAGGCTGGTGCCGGCGGGCAGCGTGGCGGTGCTGGTGGGGGTCTGCGACACCCCGAGCACGTTGGTCCACTGGTCCCGGGACTCGACGGCGTTCGCCACCGCGACGGTGTAGTCGCCGGTCCCGTGCCAGATCGCCACCCGCGGCCGCTTCCCGGCGTACCCGGGGTAGGCGTTGCGGACCAGGTCACCCCACTGGGCCGGGGTCTTGTCGACGCCGGGGTTCATGCAGGAGTACGCGCTGGTGCTGCTGGTGGCGCAGCGGTACGGCAGGCCGGCGATGACCGAGCCGGCGGCGAAGACGTCCGGGTAGGTGGCGAGCATGACCGCGCTCATCGCCCCGCCGGCGGACAGGCCGCTCACGTACACCCGGGCGGCGTCGGTGCCGTAGTTGGTCCTCGCGTAGTCGACCATCTGTTTGATCGACAGGGCCTCGCCCTGGCCGCGCGCGGTGTCCCCGGTCTCGAACCAGTTGAAGCAGGAACTGGAGTTGTTGGCAGCTGGCTGCTGCGCCACGATCAGCGCGAACTTCCACAGGTCGGCGTACTTCTGCCAGCCGGAGTTGGCGAAGTAGCCGCCGGCGTTCTGGGTGCAGCCGTGCAGCAGCACCACGGCTGGCGCGTTGGCCGGCAGGCCGTCCGGCCGGTACGCGTACATGGCGAGGTTGCCCGGGTTGGAGCCGAAGCCGGTGACCTGGGTGAGCGAGGCGGCCTGGGCGGGGAGGGCGGCGGTGAGCGCCGCGGCCGCGGCCAGCACGATCCCGGCCGCCGCCCCGGCGAGGCGGGTGAGGATGGATGAGGAGCGGCGCACGGCGACCTCCCGACGGCGAACTGTGAACTGAGTCACGCTGAAGTTGCCGAGACGTTACGTCCGGGTTGCGCGGCCCGACATGGCCGCCGCTCACACATTCACCGAGATCGAAGTGTGTCGCCGCGGGCGACGGAAGCGGCCGCGAGGTTTCGTGTCTGACCGGCGTGTCCAGTTCCGGTTGGTAACGTCCGCTGCGTGCCGACCTCCCCGACCCTGGTCACCGACCGGTCCCCCGAGCCCGCCAACCGGAGCTGGCGGGCCGACCTGGTCGTGGTGCTCGCCGCGGTGGCCCTGGCCTTCTGGGTGACCAGCGGCCTGTGGTGGAACCCGGACACCCGGGCCATCACCGTCAACTCCAGTGACCAGGCGCTCTTCGAGTGGCTGCTGGCCTTCGGCGGGCACGCCGTCAGTCACGGGGAGAACCCGTTCTACACCCACCTGATCAACAATCCGGACGGGGTGAACCTCGCGGTCAACACCTCGATCACCGTGTACGCGGTGCTCTTCGCGCCGCTGACGTACCTGATCGGGCCGCCCGCGACGTTCCTGGTGATCCTCACCCTCAACCTCGCCGCCACCGGGGTGGCCTGGTACTGGCTGCTCAGCCGATACCTGGTGGGCAGCCGGCTGGCCGCCGCCGTCGGCGCGCTCTTCATCGCCTACTGCCCGGCGATGGTCTCGCACGCCAACGCGCACCTGAACTGGACCGCCGGTTGGCTGGTGCCGCTGCTGATCTGGGGCGTGTTCCGGCTGCGCCGCCCCGGCCGGGCGGTCCGCGGCGGGATCGTGCTCGGGCTGCTGGTGGCGGTCGCCTTCTCGATCGCCGCCGAAGGGCTCTTCTTCACCGCCCTGGCGCTCGCCCTGTTCCTGCTGGTGTGGGCGCTGCACCCGGCCCGTCGGGCCGAGGTCCGCGCCGCGCTGCCCCGCTTCGCGGCCGGGCTCGGGGTGACCGCGCTGGTGGCCGGGGCGCTGCTCGCGTACCCGCTGTGGCTGCACTTCGCCGGGCCGCAGCGCTTCCACGGCACCGGCTTCGACCCGCTCATCCACTCCGAGGACATCGCCGCGTACGGGTCGTACCCGCGCCGGTCCCTGGCTGGCTGGGCCGGGCTGGGCACCTCGCTGGCACCGAACCCGACGGAGGAGAACTCCTTCTTCGGCATCCCGCTGCTGCTGCTCACGGTGGCCTGCTTCGGGCTGCTCTGGCGGCGCGCCGACCGGGCGTTCCGGGCCACCCTCACCGCGCTCGGCGTCACCGCCGTGGTCTTCGCGGTGCTCTCCTGGGGGCCGACGGCCAAGTGGAACGGCCGGCGCACCGGCCAACTCCTCCCGTTCGGGGTGCTGGACAACCTGCCGGTGATCAACGCGGCGCTGCCCTCGCGGCTGGCGCTGGTGGTCGCGCCGGTGATCGGGCTGCTGCTGGCGCACACGGTGGACCGGCTCCGCGCCCGGCCACCCCGGCACCGGGTGACCACGGCGGCCTGGGCGCTCGGCTTCGCCGTCGCGCTGGTGCCGTTGCTGCCGACCCCGCTGCTGACCAGCGTGCGGGAGCCCGTCCCGCAGTTCATCACCAACGGCACCTGGCAGCAGTACGTCTCGCCCGGCGGGGTGCTCACCCCACTGCCGCTGACCGTCGACGTCACCCCGGACGGCCAGCGCTGGCAGGCGTACGCCCTGGCGCACCGGCAGGGCGAGTTCCGCATCCCGGCCGGCTTCTTCCTCGGCCCGGGCGGCCCGGAGGGCCGGGGGCGGATCGGGCCGGTGCCGCGGAGCTTCGACTCGCTGATGGACCAGGCCGGGCGGACCGGGCTCGTCCCGATCATCACCGAGGGCAGCATCCGGCAGAGCCGGGAGGACCTGCGCTACTGGCACGTCGAGACGGTGGTCCTGGCCGACCGGGTGCACGGCGCCAAGTACGACATCAACGAGGAGGCCCTGCTGCGCACCGCCACCGGCCTGCTCGGCCCGCCCCAGCGGGTGGACGACGTGTGGGTCTGGCGGGTCCCGCCGGCCTAACGCGACGAGGCTCACAGGGGCGCACCGGCAGGTGGCGGGACTAGGCTGGACGGGTGAGCGTGACGACTTCCGGGCTGACCCCGGTCCGTGCCGGTGTGCTCGACTACCAGGCCGCCTGGGACGAGCAGCGCCGGCTGCACGAGGCCGTGGTGGCCGGCGAGCAGGGCGACACGGTGCTGCTGCTGGAGCACCCCAGCGTCTACACCGCCGGCAAGCGGACCGAGCCGTGGGACCGGCCGATGGACGGCACCCCGGTGATCGACGTGGACCGCGGCGGCAAGATCACCTGGCACGGGCCGGGGCAGCTGGTCGGCTACCCGATCGTCAAGCTGCCCGACCCGGTGGACGTGGTGGCGTACGTCCGGCGCACCGAGCAGCTGCTGATCGACGTCTGCGCCGAGTTCGGGCTGACCGCCGGCCGGGTCGAGGGGCGCAGCGGCGTCTGGGTGCCCGAGGACGACCGCGGCCCGGCCCGCAAGGTGGCCGCGATCGGCATCCGGGTGGCCCGGGGCGTGACCCTGCACGGCTTCTCGATCAACTGCGACTGCGATCTGACGTACTACGACCGCATCGTGCCGTGCGGCATCCGCGACGCGGGGACCACCTCGCTCACCGCCGAGCTGGGCCACCCGGTCACCGTCGCCGACGTGCTCCCGGTGGTCGAACGCCACCTGCCGACCCTCGTGCAGGTCTGAAAACCAATCCGCCGCGTGGTGTCCCGGCGGGCGGCCCGCCGATCGTCCCTACCCGACCGCGAGGCGCTGGCCCTGGGCCTGAGCGTTCCGCAGGCCGACCACCTGCGCCGGCGCCAGGCCGAGCTGCCGGGCTGATCGCGTACTCTCGTCCGGTGCGGATCGATCTCGTCACCCTGGTCGTCGCCGACTACGACCCGGCGATCACGTTCTTCACCGAGGTGCTCGGCTTCGAGCTGGCCGAGGACAAGCCGTCGCTGACCAACGACGGCCGGCCGAAGCGCTGGGTGGTGGTCCGCCCGCCCGGCGGCGGGACCGGGCTGCTGCTGGCCCGCGCCGACGGCGAGCGGCAGGAGGCGGTGGTCGGCGACCAGACCGCCGGCCGGGTCGGCTTCTTCCTCCAGGTCGACGACTTCGACGCCACCTACCGCCGGATGCGCGAGGCGAACGTCGAGTTCGTCAAGCCGCCGCGCACCGAGCCGTACGGCCGGGTCGCCGTCTTCCGCGACCTGGAGGGCAACCCGTGGGACCTCCTCGGCCCAGCCTGAACTCGGCCCCGCCTGAACCGGAAAGGACCCGATGACCGACCTGATCTCGACGCAGCGGCAGATCGCCGAGGAACTCCAGGTGGCGTCGACCTTCGACGCCGCCGTGGAGATCGAGCGCCGGGTCGTCTTCCTCGCCGACCGCCTGGTCGACACGGGGCTGACGGCGCTGGTCCTCGGCATCAGCGGCGGGGTGGACTCGACCACCACGGGCCGGCTCTGCCAGCTCGCCGTCGAGCGGGCCCGCGCCGCCGGCCACCCGGCGGTGTTCGTGGCGATGCGCCTGCCGTACGGGGTGCAGGCCGACGAGCACCACGCCCAGGCGGCCCTGGCGTTCATCCGGCCCGACCGGGTGCTCACGGTCGACGTCAAGCCGGCCAGCGACGCCGCCCTGGACGCGCTGGTGGCGGCCGGGCTGGCCTTCACCGACGCCGCCCAACGGGACTTCGTGCACGGCAACGTCAAGGCCCGACAGCGCATGATCGCCCAGTACGCGGTCGCCGGGGCGATGGGTGGCCTGGTCGTCGGCACCGACCACGCGGCCGAGGCGGTCACCGGCTTCTTCACCAAGCACGGCGACGGGGCGGCGGACGTGGTGCCGCTGACCGGGCTGACCAAGCGCCGGGTCCGCGCGCTCGCCCAGGCGCTGGGCGCACCCGCCGAACTGGTCGGCAAGGCGCCCACCGCCGACCTGGAGAGCCTGGCCCCGGGCAAGCTGGACGAGGACGCGCTCGGCCTGACGTACGAGCAGATCGACGACTTCCTGGAGGGCCGGCCGGTCCTGGCGGAGGTGGCCGAGGCGCTGGTGGCCCGCTACCGGGCCACCGACCACAAGCGCCGCCTCCCGATCGCGCCCTCGGTGCGCGGCGGAGAAGCGGGCGACCGGGTCACCGCTGCGGTCCCCGGCCAGCGCTGATCCCCGCCCGAACCCACGGCTCGCAGAGCACGATCACGCCGCCGATGAAGCGGCTGGAAAGGAGGGGTCCCCGGTTGACGGGCGGTCAACCGGGGACCACTCCTGTCCTCACGGGGTGAGCCGGTGCAGGTCGCGGGGGAAGGCGGTCACCTCCCGGACGTTGGCCGCGCCGGTGAGCCGGGCCACGAAGCGTTCCAGGCCGATCGCGAAGCCGCCGTGCGGCGGCATGCCGTGCCGGAACGCGTCCACGTAGCCCGCGTACGGCTCGACCGGCTCGCCGCGCACGGCGAGGGCGGCCAGGTAGTCCTCGTACCGGTGCAGCCGCTGCCCGCCGGTGACCAGCTCCATCCCCCGGAACAGCAGGTCGAAGCCGTTGGAGTAGGCCGGCCGGGCCGGGTCCGGATGGGTGTAGAAGGGCCGCTTCGCCATCGGGTACCCGGTGACGAAGAGGAAGTCCGAACCGTGCCCGCGCCGGGCCCACTCCCCCAGCGCCCGCTCGTGGGCGGGGGCGAGGTCCGGCTCGTCGGCCGGCGCCCCGGCGATCTTCAGCGCCTCGGTGAAGTGCACGGCGGGGATCTCGGCTGGCACCTCGGGCGCCGCCACCCCGAGCGTGGCCAGCGCGGCGCCGGCCCGGTCGGCGACCGCCCCCAGCATTCCGGCGAGGGTGTCCCGCAGCACGGCCATCACGTCCCGGTGGTCGGCGACGAAGCCCAGCTCGACGTCGAGCGAGGTGTACTGGGCCAGGTGCCGCACGGTGTCGTGCGGCTCGGCCCGGAACACCGGCCCCACCTCGTACACCCGCTCGAAGACGCCGACCATGAGCTGCTTGTAGAACTGCGGCGACTGGGCCAGGTAGGCGGGCCGGCCGAACCAGTCCAACGCGAACACGTTCGCCCCGCTCTCGGTGGAGGACGCCACCACCTTCGGGGTGTGGATCTCCACGAAGTCGCGGGCGTCCAGGGCGGCCCGGAAGCCGGCCACCGCCGCCGCCGAGATCCGCAGCGCCGCCGAGCGGGTCGGGTGGCGCAGCGCGGTCGGCGCGTGGTCCAGCTGGGTGGGCAGGGTGGCGGTGAGCGCCGGCCGGTACAGGTCGAACGGCGGCGGGACGGCGGGCGGGCCGAGCGGCCGTACCGTCGGCGCGGTGAGCTCGACCCCGGCGGGCGCCGTGTCGTTCGCGACCACCGTGCCGACGACCTCGACGACGGTCTCCTCGGTGAGCTTCTCGACGGCCGCGCGCACCGCCGGGTCGGCGACCACCACCTGCGCCAGGCCGGCGGCGTCGCGGACGATCAGGAAGGCCACCGACTTGAGCAGCCGGCGGCGGTGCACCCAGCCGGCGATCCGGACGGACTCGCCGACGTGGGCGGACAGTTGGGTGGAAAGGATGCGTTGCACGGCTACCTCCTCGATCAATCGCAACGCGATCCCCGGGAGGTGTGGGCGAGCGGGATCCTCGCGGTGCCACCACACCTTCGCCCCCGCCGGAGCGGGAGCCTCGTTCGTCGCCCGTGACGGGGGCCAGCCGGCGGGCTCTACTGGGCGCGGTGAGCGGGGTCACCCGCTCCACCGGAGGCGTGGAGAGGGGCCCTGCCGGGCACGAGCGCCGTTCTTCCCGCAGCTCGGGAGGGTCTTCACGCGCCGGCGCCAGACCGCCTTCCAGCAACCGGCGGCTCTCTGCGCTGGCGGGTCGGCGCGCTACTCGGCTCCGTCGCAGCTTTGCCGGCACGTTAGCACCCCGTACCGGCCCCTGTGACGACCTTTTTTCACCGCCGGTGTCCGGTGTCACAACATCTGCGGCGTGACGCCGGTCGCCCGACGTTCATCGACGGCCACCGTCCGGCGTAGGCTCGGATTCGTGACGATCGAGCACTCCACGCCGACGACCCCGCAGGCTGGCCGCACCGCGACCGCGGCACCCGAGGGGCGGCGGCTGCTGCGGATCGAGGCGCGCAACGCCGAGACGCCGATCGAGCGCAAGCCGCCGTGGATCAAGGTCAAGGCCAAGATGGGGCCGGAGTACACCCAGCTGCGCGGGCTGGTCTCGCGCGAGGGGCTGCACACCGTCTGCCAGGAGGCCGGCTGCCCCAACATCTACGAGTGCTGGGAGGACCGGGAAGCCACCTTCCTCATCGGTGGCGACCAGTGCACCCGGCGCTGCGACTTCTGCCAGATCGACACCGGCAAGCCGGCCGAGTTCGACGCCGACGAGCCGCGCCGGGTCGCCGAGTCGGTGGCCGCGATGGGCCTGCGCTACGCGACCATCACCGGCGTCGCCCGCGACGACCTGCCCGACGGCGGCGCCTGGCTCTACGCCGAGACGGTCCGGCAGATCCACGCCCTCCAGTCCGGGTGCGGCGTCGAGCTGCTGATCCCCGACTTCAACGCGGTCCCGGAGCAGCTCGCCGAGGTCTTCGGGTCGCGGCCCGAGGTGCTGGCGCACAACGTGGAGACCGTGCCGCGGATCTTCAAGCGGATCCGGCCGGCGTTCCGCTACGAGCGCTCCCTCGACGTGATCCGCCAGGCCCGGGCCGCCGGCCTGGTCACCAAGAGCAACCTGATCCTCGGCATGGGCGAGGAGCGGGCCGAGGTGTCCCAGGCGCTGCGCGACCTGCACGAGGCCGGCTGCGAGCTGATCACCATCACGCAATACCTGCGCCCCTCCCCCCGGCACCACCCGGTCACCCGCTGGGTCAAGCCGGAGGAGTTCGTCGAGCTGCGCGAGGAGGCCGAGGAGATCGGCTTCGCCGGCGTGATGAGCGGCCCGCTGGTCCGCTCGTCGTACCGGGCCGGGCGCCTCTACCAGCAGGCGCTCGCCGCCCGCGAGGGCGTCCCCGCCGCCGGCTGAGGCCCGGCCGCCGGCACGGACCGCGCCACCCGCCGGCTGCGTCCGGGCGGGGGCGCCGGCCGTGTCACCCGCCGCCGGCCACCGCCCGGATGCCATGATCGCAGGCATGACCGCCGGGGTACGCCAGGAGCCACGCGAGGGCGCCCGCCCGCGCCCGCCCCTGCGGCCCCGGCTGCCGGTGCTGCTCGCGCTGCTCGTCGGGCTGGCCGGGGTCGGATACCGGCTGGCGCTGCTGCTCGCCGACGCCCCGCCCACCAACAGCGACGAGGCGACGATGGGCCTGGCCGCCCTGCACATCGCCCGCGGGCAGGACTTCCCGGTCTGGTTCTACGGGCAGGCGTACATGGGGACGCTGGAGGCGTACCTGGCCGCGCCGCTGGTCGCCCTCGCCGGACCGTCGGTGCTCGCGCTGCGGCTGCCCACCCTCGCGCTCTACGCACTCTTCCTCGCCCTGTCCTGGCGGCTCACCCGCCGGCTCGGCGGAGATGCCTGGTTCGCCCTGCTGGTCGTCGGCTTCCTCGCGCTCGGCTCGGACCGCGTCGTCAAGAACCAGCTCATCGCCGGGGGCGGCTACCCCGAGCTGAACCCGGCCGGAGTCGCGCTCGCCCTGCTCACCGTGGGGTTGTGCGCCGGCGGCTCGGCCCGACCCGCCCGCGGGTCGGGGCGGCGCGCCGGCGGGTCGGGGCGGCCGACGTCCAGCCGCGCCGCGCCTCCGGGCCCGGACGCGCGCACCGTCGATGCCGATCCCAGCCGCCCACGGCCCGGGGCGCGACTGCTCCGGTGGGCGGCCTGGGGGCTGGTGTCCGGGCTGATGCTCTGGGTCGACCCGCTGCTGCTGCCGTACATCCTCGGGACCGGCGCGGTGCTGGTGGCCCGCCGCCGGCGGGAGCTGGCCGGCCGGGCCGGGCTGGTGGTGGCCGGCACGCTGCTGCTGGGCGCGGCGCCGATGCTGCTGGACAGCCTCCGGCACGGCCGCAACCCGCTGGCCGCGGTCCTGGCCGCCGGCGGCGGGGACGCGGCGGCAGGCTGGGGCGAGCGGCTGTACGGCGGCCTGGTGCTCGGGCCGCCGCTCGGCATGGGCTTCTGCTCGCCGAGCCACTGCGCCGGCTGGCAGCTCTGGTGGGCCGTCGCGTTCCCGGTGCTGCTGCTGCTCGGGGCGGTGGCCGCCTGGCGCACCCTCCGCACGCCGGTGGCGCCTGCCGCCGGCACGGGACCCGACGACGATTCGGGCGGCGCGGACGAGCGGCGGGTCTCGGGGGCGGTGCGGCTGGCGCTGCTCGCCGGAGCGGCGGCCGTGCTGGCGGCGTACACGGTGAGCAGCTCGGCCGGGCAGACACCGGTGGAGAGCGCCCGCTACCTCTCCTGCCTGGCGGTCGCCACGCCCGCCCTGCTCTGGCCGCTGTGGCAGCTCCCTTTTCCACGCCAGTTCGGCGATCTGGCGGTGTCCGGGTCGGTCGGACGACACCGCCTCGCCGATGTGGAGTCGACCAGCGCCGAGCCGGCCGGCGGACTCGGGCCGGCGGAGGGCGGCCGGCGCGCCCGGGTGGCGGCCCTGGCGGCGGTCGCCGTGCTGGCCGCCATGCTCGGTACGGCGGGGGTCGCCACCGCCGGGGCGATGGCCCGGATACCGGCCATCCACGCCGAGGCCGAGCGGCACCGCGCGCTCGTCGACACCCTCGGCGGGCTGGGCGTACGGCACGTGCGCGGCGGCTACTGGACCTGCAACCGGCTCACCTTCGCCACCGGGGAGGACGTGGTCTGCGCGGTGGTCGACGACGAACTACGCCCGGGCTTCGACCGGCTGCCGAGCTACCGGCGGGCGGTGACGGCCGATCCGGGCGCGGCCTGGGTCGCGCCGGCCGGCTCCCCGCTGGCCGCCCGGCTCGAACAGCGGCTCGGCCCCGGCCCGGGCGCCCTCGACGTGGTCACCGTCGCGGACTGGCGGATCTACCTCCCCCGCCCCTGACCCGGGCGGGTCAGCGCGGGGTGGGGTCCAGCAGGCCGAGGCGGTGGGCCAGCGCGGCCGCCTCCACCCGGTTGCTCACGTCCAGCTTGGCGATGATCCGGGACACGTGGACGCTGGCCGTCTTCGGCGAGATGAAGAGCCGCTCGGCGATCCGGCTGTTGCTGTGTCCCTCGGCGACCAGCCGCAGCACCTCCTGCTCGCGGCTGGTGAGCAGGTCCGGCCCGGGACGGCCACCGCCGCGCAGCCCGACCCGGCGGGCCAGGACGGCGGCCTGCTCGCCCAGCGGGGTGGCGCCGAGCCGGGCGGCGATGTCGCCGGCCTCGCGTACCGCGGCGGCGACGCTGTCCCGTTCGCCGGCGGAGGCGGCCGCCTCGGCCAGCCCGAGCAACGCCCGGCCCAGCGGGTACGGCTGCCCGACCGCCCGCCACTGCGCCACCGCCGCCTGCCAAGCCGCCAACGCCACGCCGCCACCGACAGCAGGAGCGCCGGCACCAGCCAGGATCGCGGTGACCTGGGCGGCGTGTGCCTGTTCCGCCGGGTAGCGGACGGGCAGGGCGGCGGCCACGGCGGACACCTCACCGGCCAGTTCGGCGTCGCCGGCCAGCGCGGCGGTCCGCGCCGCGGCGCCGAGCACGGGCCACCCCTCGCGGGGCAGGTCGAGCAGGCGCTCGTCGGCCAGGGCGGCCCGGCTCGCCTCGAGCGCCGCCGTCTTGTCGTCGGCCGCGAGGGCGGCCTCGATCCGCAGCTCGCGCAGCGGCAGCCGGTGGTTCGGCCAGAGGTACGGCCGGGCCAGGAAGGCCAGCGCCCGCCCGACCAGCTCGTCGGCGGCGGGGTGCGCCCGGGCCAGCCGCAGCCCGGCGCGGAGCTGCAGCCAGTGCAGCCCGGAGACACCCGGCGGGTCGATCCGGGCCGCCTCGGCGCAGGCCGCGTCGGCCTCGTCCCAGCGCCCCAGGGCGATCAGCGCCTCGGCCCGGTTCGACAGCAGGTACGCCCCGATGGAGCGGCTGATCCCGACCCGGCGCGCTTCGGCCACCCCGGCCACGGCCGCCTCGGCCGATTCCTGGTAGCTGCCCAGCTCGTAGAGCACGTCGGAGAGGTAGACCAGGGCGCTGACCAACGCCGGCGCGTTGTCGGTCGCCCGGGCCCGGGCCTCCGCCTGGCGCAGCTCGGCCAGCCCGAGGTCCGGCGTCTGGTCGGTGCGGCGGAGCATGGCGATCCGGGTGGGCAGCAGGACCAGGTCCGCCCCGATCGCCTCGGCGCCGGCCATCGCCTCGGCCGCCACCGAGGCGGCCTGTTTCGGATCGACCTTCATCAGGTGTGCCGCGATGTCGGCGAGCAGACCCACCCGCTCCGGCCCGTCCGGCACCCCGGCCGCCAGCCGATACGCCTCACCAAGCTCGGCCGCACCGTCGCTCTTGCCGAGCAGCGCCAGGAGTCGGCCACGCTGGTCGAGCAGGCGGGCCGCGCGCAGCGGCTCGGCGTCGGCGTCCACCTCGGCCAGCGCGGCCCGGGTGAGGGTGAGGGCCCGGCTGAGGTCGCCGGCCGTGGTGGCCGCGCCCAGCGTCTCCTCCAGCACCCGCAGGTGGTCCATGCCGAGCCGCTCGGCAGCGTCGGGCACCAGCTCCCACAGTTCGAGGACCCGTTCCAGCAGCCGGCTCTGCTCGGCGTACGCGTACCGGTCGGCGGCGGCGCAGGCGGCGACGCGGGCGGCGATCAGGGCGCGCGGGTGGTCGTGTGCCGCGTACCAGTGGTGGGCGATCTCGGCCGGGGCGCGGCCGGCAGCCACCAGGTGCGGCTGCGCCTCGATCGCGGCGGCGTACCGGGCGTGCAGCCGGGCGTGCTCGCCGGGGAGCAGTTCGTCGTGCACGGCCTCCCGGACCAGGGCGTGCCGGAACTCGTAGTCGCCGTCCGGGTCGGCCACCACGAGTTGGGCGGCCACGGCGGCGCGCAGCGCGTCCTCCAGCTCGGGCTCGGGCAGGCCGGCGACCTCGGCGAGCAGCTCGTGGGCGAAGCGGGTGCCACCGGCGGCGGCGATCCGCAGCACCCGCTGGGCCGGCTCGGGCAGCCGGTCCACCCGGGCCAGCAGCAGGTCGCGCAGGGTCTCCGGCAGCACCGCGCAGCCGACGGGGTCGCCGGCGGCGGCCAGCTCCTCGATGAAGAACGGGTTGCCCTGGGTACGGCGGTGCACGTCGTCGACGGCCCGCGGGGGCGGCTCGGTGCCGAGCAGGTCGGCGAGGATGGTGGCGGTGCCGTCCCGGTCGAGCCGGCTCAGCTCGACCCGGTCCACCCCGCGCGCCCGGTCCAGCTCGGCGAGGAACGGCCGCAGCGGGTGGCCACGGTGCAGCTCGTCGGTGCGGAAGGTGCAGACCAGCAGCAGGCGGGCGGCGCGGGCGGCCCGCACCAGGAAGCCGATCAGGTCGCGGGTGGACCGGTCGGCCCAGTGCAGGTCCTCGATGACCAGCACCAGCGGCCGTTCCTCGGCGATCCGCCGGAACAGGTCGGCGACCAGGTCGAACAGGTAGCCGCGCGGGGTGTCCGAGACGGGCAGGCCGGTGGGCGCGGCGACGCCGGCCGGCACCCGGGCCAGCTCGGGCAGCAGCCGGGCGAACTCCGCCTCGTACCCGGCGAAGGCGGCCGGGCCGTCACGGCGCAGCACCTCGCGCAGCGCGGCGGCGAACGGTGCGAAGGGCAGGCCGGCCTCGCCCAGCTCCAGGCACTGGCCGACCAGCACCCGCGCCCCGGCGGCGCCGGCCTGGGTGCCGAACTCCTCCAGCAGCCGGGTCTTGCCGACGCCGGCCTCGCCGCCGACCAGGACGGTGGCGGGCTCCCCGGCCCGGGCCCGGCCGAACGCGTCGCGCAGCCCGGTCAGCTCCGGCTGGCGGCCGACGAGGACGGTGCTGGTGGCGCGTGCGGTCACGGCATCGAGCATGCCACGACGGGCGCCGGCACCGTCCCGGCCGACCGGTCGGACTGCCCGGCCGCCGGCCGCCGGTCCGGCCGCCCCCGTGGCGGCCGGACCGGTGCCGTCCGGAGGTCCCCCGTCCCGTCGGGTGGCGGCCGGCCCGGGTGCGGTCGGCACCGGGCCGGCCGGGGACGCCGCCGGACCGGGCATCGCGGTCCCGTCCCGGTCGGCCGGGGCGGTCGCCGCGACGGCCGGCGCGGCGAGGGTGGTCACCGGCGGCCGTCGACGGTACGGGCGGCCTGGTGCCGGCGGCCGAGCCAGCTGCGCGGGTGGCGGCGGGGCAGCGACCGGGCGAGCCGGTCGCGGGCCGCGTCGGCCTGGAGCTCGGCGGCGTGGCTGCGGTGGATGGCGAGCAGGAGCTCTGCGTCGTTACCGAACATCTCGGTTTCCCCTGTCGTGCGGTGTCGTTTCGCGGTCGACACTGACTTTCCGCGCGAAGGTGCCCCCGGGGCATGAGTCCCCTGCCTGATCTTCGGCGTCGCCCCCTCCTTACCGGGACGGCTCAGGGGGCGGACGGCGGCGTAAGGTACTCAGCCGCGGAGGGCCGGCCGGGAATCAACGGGTGGCGGGGCGCCCACTAGACTCTCAGGCATGGCAAAGCCCCAGGAGAAGGTCTCGTTCGGCCAGCGGCTGAAGCAGATCGGGATGGTGTTCCGGTTCACCGCCAAGCAGGACCGGTGGTTCGCGCCGCTGGTCGCCGCGGCGGTGCTGATCCCGCTCGCGCTCACCGTGGTCGCGGTCATTCTCTATGGCTGGCTCTGGCTGCCGATCGGCATCCTGCTCGCGCTGCTCGCCGTGCTGATCGTGCTCAACCTGAGGTCCAACACGGCGATGATGAGCGCCGCCGAGGGGCAGCCCGGCGCGGCGGCGCAGATCATGGAGAGCATGCGGGGCGACTGGCGGGTCACCCCGGCCGTCAGCTCCACCACCCAGATGGACATGGTCCACCTGGTGCTCGGCCGTCCCGGCGTGATCCTGCTGGCCGAGGGCAACCCGCAGCGCGTCCGCGGCCTGCTGGGCCAGGAGAAGCGCCGGCTGGCCAAGGTGATCGGCACCGCCCCCCTGCACGACTACGTGATCGGCCAGGGCGAGGACGAGCTGCCGATCCGCAAGCTGCGCACCACCCTGATGCGGCTGCCCCGCTCCCTCTCCCCCAAGGACGTCAACGCCCTCGACAAGCGGCTCAAGGCGCTCACCGCCCGCCCGCAGATGCCCAAGGGCGCGATCCCCAAGAACATGCGGCCGCCGCGCGGCGCGTTCCGCCAGACCCGGGGTCGCTGACCCCTGCCGTACGCGTGAAGGAGCCGGACCCGCACGGGCCCGGCTCCTTCGTCGTCGGGGCGACCGGGTCAGCGGGGGGCGGCGACGATCACCGAGCCGGTGAGGCGGTCGTGCAGCCCGCGGCGGTGCTCGTCCATGATCACGGCGGGCACCACGAGGGCGAGCAGCACGCCGCGAAGCAGGGCCCGGACCAGCCCGATCCGTCCGCCGTCGGCCCAGGCCAGGCACCGGATCCTCGTGACGTACATGCCGGGGGTCTGGGCGAAGAGGCCGAGGAAGAGGGCGTATTCCAGGACCAGCACCAGGACCGGGGCCCAGCCGTCCCGCGCCGGGTCGGCGAAGAGGTTGGAGATCAGCAGGCAGAGCACCCAGTCGATGACCAGCGCGCCGAAGCGGCGGCCGAGGCTCGGGGGTGTGAAGGTCGGGTCCGCGGCGGGCGGCACCGGCACGGCGGCGGTATCGGTCACAGCGGTCAAGGGTAGCCAGGCGCCCCGCCGGGGCCGGGACGGGCGCGGTGACCAGGGGTGTAGGTCACTGCCCGGGTACGCCGGTTCGGCGCGGAGCGGGGAATCGGACCAAAGCCGTCAATTGGCACCACACCACTACAGCGAGTATCGTCCGAACGGAGACTGACCGGCACCTGAGTGGCCGAGATGACGCTCCGCGAGGGACGTAACACGGCGGAAACAGGGGAGACACGGCCGGGCAACTCCACGGTCATACCGTCGCCAGGAGCCAGCCACCGGAGTGGACCTGCCAGGAGGACGTGTGTTCGCCAATCCCGAGGAACTCCTGCGATACCTCAAGAACGAGGACGTGAAGTTCGTCGACGTACGTTTCTGTGACCTGCCCGGCGTGATGCAGCACTTCAACCTGCCGGTCGAGTCCGTCGACGACGCGCTCTTCACCGACGGCCTCGCGTTCGACGGTTCGTCGATCCGTGGCTTCCAGGCGATCCACGAGTCGGACATGCTCCTGCTCCCCGACGTCGCGACCGCCTTCATCGACCCGTTCCGCGCGCAGAAGACCCTCGCGCTGAACTTCTTCATCCACGACCCGTTCACCCGGGAGGCGTACTCCCGGGACCCGCGGAACGTGGCGAAGAAGGCCGAGGCGTACCTGGCGGCCAGCGGGATCGCCGACACCGCGTACTTCGGCGCCGAGGCGGAGTTCTACATCTTCGACTCGATCCGCCACGAGACCTCCGCGCACCGGTCGTTCTACTACATCGACTCCATCGAGGGCGCCTGGAACACGGGCCGCGAGGAGGAGGGTGGCAACCGCGGCTACAAGACCGCCTACAAGGGCGGCTACTTCCCGGTGCCGCCGGTCGACCACTTCGCCGACCTGCGCGACAAGATCGTCCGCCGCCTGGTCGACAACGGCTTCACGGTCGAGCGGTCGCACCACGAGGTGGGCACCGCCGGCCAGTCGGAGATCAACTACAAGTTCTCCACCCTGCTGCACGCGGCCGACCAGCTCCAGCTCTTCAAGTACATCGTGAAGAACGAGGTCTGGGCGAACGGCAAGACCGCCACCTTCATGCCGAAGCCGCTCTTCGGTGACAACGGCTCCGGCATGCACACCCACCAGAGCCTGTGGCTGAACGGCGAGCCGCTGTTCTACGACGAGACCGGCTACGCGGGCCTGTCCGACACCGCTCGCTGGTACATCGGCGGCCTGCTGCACCACGCGCCGTCGCTGCTGGCGTTCACCAACCCGACGGTCAACTCGTACCGCCGGCTGGTGCCGGGCTTCGAGGCACCGGTCAACCTGGTCTACTCGCAGCGCAACCGCTCCGCCTGCACCCGTATCCCGGTCACCGGCAGCAACCCGAAGGCCAAGCGGGTCGAGTTCCGGGTGCCGGACCCGTCCAGCAACCCCTACCTCGCCTTCTCGGCGATGATGATGGCCGGTCTGGACGGCGTCAAGAACAAGATCGAGCCCCCGGCGCCGATCGACAAGGACCTGTACGACCTGCCGCCGGAGGAGTGGGGCGACGTCAAGCAGGTGCCGGGCTCGCTGCCGGAGGTGCTCGACGCGCTCGAGGCCGACCACGACTACCTGCTCGACGGCGGCGTCTTCACGCCGGACCTGATCTCCACCTGGGTGTCGTGGAAGCGGGCCAACGAGGTCGACCCGGTGCGGCTGCGCCCGACCCCGCACGAGTTCGCCATGTACTTCGACTGCTGAGCCTGATCATGCCGCTGACCTGCGGTAGGGCTAGGCGATCACCTCCCTAGTCCGCAGGGAGTCCGCACGAGCCACCAGGACCGCGTCCACCGCGGACCTGGTGGCTTCGTCGGTGTCGGGGAACAGGTGGCCGTACGTGTCGAGCGTCGTCGTCGCCGACCCGTGCCGTAGCCGCGCCTGCACGACCTTGACGCTGGCGCCCGACTCGATCAACAGGCTGGCGAAGAAGTGCCGGCAGTCGTGGAACCGGAACCCGTCCGGCAGGCCGGGCACCCGCGTCCGGGCGTCGCGTACGGCCCGCTCCAGGGCCCACGGGCCGAGCTGGGTGCCGTCGTCGCCGGTCAGGATGGTGTCGGCCCGCCACTGCGCCACGTGCGCCGACAGCTCGACCGCGAGCGTCCGCGAGATCGGGATCGGCGTCTTGGAGGTCTCCGTCTTGAGCGGCAGCGCCGGGTACTGCACCGCCGGCGCGATGACGCCACGCATGAAGTCGACGTCGGCCACCCGCAGCCCGCACGCCTCGGCGGTCCGCAGGCCGGCGAACGCGCCCAGCAGGATCGCCGCCCGGTACCGCTCCGGCATCGCGTCGTACAGGCCCCATATCTGCTCGGTGGTGGCCACGTACGCCCGCTGCTTCGCCCGGCCAGGCGAGGTGCGCCGCGAGCACGGCGACCGCGGCACGATTCCGTCATGGACGGCGTCGGAGAAGATCTGCGCCAGGCGGTTGTGCAGCGCGTAGACGTACGACGCCGACAGCCCGGAGTCGCGCAGCTTGGTAGTCCACGCCTTGACGTGGGACGGCCGGACCGCGCCCAGGCGCATCGGGCCGAACGCCGCCACGATCTGCGCCACGTGCACCCTGCCCTGCCGGACGGTCGACGCGCGCCGGGTGCCGTACCCGTCGAGCCAAACCTGGCACCACTCGGCGACCGTCGTCTTGGCCGTCTTCGGGTCGACGTGCGTGCCGGTCACGAGCGCCGCAGTTGCCTCGTCGAGCCACTTCTGGGCGTCGACCTTCCGGACGAAGTGCTTCGCGTGCTCCTTGCCGGCCTCGTCGCGGTACCGGGCCCGGTACTTTCCGTCGGGGCGCTTCTGGATGCTGGCCATCAGGACTCCCTGCGGGAGCCGTGGCGGGGCTGGGCCGGACCGAAGCCGCGCTCCCTGTCCGCATTGATCTTCGCTGCCTCAAGTTTCAGTCGCGCCTGCTCGCGCTCGAACGCGCGGATCCTCGATTCCTCGACCTCAGGGTCGACGCGCTGATTGGTGGCCTTGTCGGCGTCCTCGTACGCCGTCACCAGGACTTGCAGCTCTTCAAGCTGGGCCTGCATGTCAAAGAAGCGGCGCTCGGCTTGCGCCAAATCCTCCACCGCTTGATCCGCGCGCCGACGAGCAATGAGGAGACGCTCGTACTGCTCGGCCGCCTGCGCCCTCACGTTGACGAGCCGCTCCCGAGCCTGCTCGTACTTCTCTCGAGTCAGGCCACCGCCGGCCCCACCCCCGTACTGATGGACGCTGAGTCCGAGGACCTGGGCGAGTGCCGACACCTCGTTGAGACGAATCGGGCGCTTGCCCTGCTCCAGTCGCGCCATGGCAGTCGAGCTCAGTTCGATGCCCGACGCTGCGCGCAGCGCGGCGCGGAGTCGCTCCTGAGTCCACCCCTGCGCCTCCCGCGCTGCGCGGACCTGAGCGCCGAATCGTTCCTCTGCCGTCTGCTCTTGCGTCACGCGCAATAACGCTAGTTGCGTTGGGCGCTTGCGTCAAGCGTACAGGTGTGCTTAGTCTTTGCGTATCACGCAACCGATCATGTTGCGCTCTACGCCTGGAGAGTCCCAAGTGGAGAAGTACCTCACCACGGAAGAGTTCGCCGAGGCCGCCCGGACGGCACCCAGCACCATCAGGTACTGGCGGCACATCGGCCGAGGCCCGCAGGGCGTCAAGCGAGGCAAGCGCGTGCTCTACCCGGAGAGTGCCGTGGCTGCCTGGCTATCCGGCGAGGACGAGCAGGTCAAGGCGAGCGCCTGACGTGACCAGCAGCAATCAGCCCCTGGCCCTGCGCAGAAACGACGACCGGCCGCCGGTGGGCGGCGGCCGGGTCATCACAACAGGTCCCCTAGGAGGACTCATGGAGAAGATACCCGACAGGCGCCTGATCCGACGTCTCCGGTTCGAGATCGGCGTGCTCGCCGTCGTCGGCACCGCGTTGATCGCCGCCGCGGTCTGGTGGACCGCCACCGTCGCCACCGGGCAGCAGCACGGCGCCCTGGCGGTTGTCCTGGTCGCCGTGTTCGCCGCGGAGGCGATGTTCGGCTGCTTCGGCATGGTCATCGGGATCGGCGACTGCCGGAACCAGATCCGGCAGGCACGCCGGTGAGCGCGCCGGAGGGCCGCGAGGAGCGGTACGCGCGGATCAAGGCCGCAGAGCAGGCCGCCCGCGACTACCGGGCCACCCTGGCGCCGATCGACCCGAACGCGCTGAAGCTGGCGATGGGCGGCGCGTCCACGTACGACGAGCACGGCAACCCGGTCTGTGGTCGCTGCGAGCGGGACGAACCCGTCGGTCTGGTCTTCGGCGTGATCATCGACGGGGTTAGCAAGCTCTGCAAGGACTGCATTGAGTCGGTCGGTCGGCGTGGTGAGGCGCTGGCGATGCTGGTCGAGGCCGTCGAGGACCTGGACTCGGCGATTGCGTACGCCTCGCCAGAGGACCGGGTCGAGCTGCTCGGCGCCGCCGGCGTGATGGTCACTCAGTGGGTGGCAAGGGCGCGCGGGTTGTCCGGGGTGGTGAGCGTCGAGTGAGCGCCGCAGGCGCCCACGTCCAGGGTGACCTGTTCGACCCTGCCGCGGCGGTGAGGGACGAGCGGGAGTCCGTGCTGACCCCTGCGGAGAAGTTCGAGCAGTTCCATGCAGACAACCCGGCCGTCTACGCCACCCTCTGCCGGCTCGCCCGGGAGTGGGTTGACCGTACGGGCCGCCGGAAGATCGGCATCGGGGCGCTGACCGAGCGGTGCCGGTGGGAGATCGCGCTCGCGACGAACGATCCCGAATTCAAGATCAATAACAACCATCGGGCGTTCTACGCCCGGCTCATCATGCGCGACGAACCCGATCTTGCCGACCTCTTCGAGCTGCGCAAGTCGATGGCCGACGAGTGGGATCAGCCCACCAGCAAGGCCGCCTGACCGGCGGGCCACGGCCCCGGAGGGCAGTCCGGGCCGTGGTCCAGCCGCCAACCCTCCTACAGCACCACCAGTAGACCAGGAAGGCACGACGTGGCCCGGATCCGCTCCATCAAGCCCGAGTTCTGGAAGAGCGAGGCGATCGCCGCGCACACCTTCCGGGCCCGGCTCACCTTCATCGGGCTATGGACGTACGTCGACGACAACGGCGTCGGCATCGACAACCCGAAGCTCGTCGCCGCTGAGCTATTCGCCTTGGAGGACGACCCTCGCGAGGCCCTCGCGAACGTTCGCGAGGATCTCGCGAGGCTTCACGAGGCCGGCCGAATCCGTCGCTACACCGTCGACGGCAAGGCATACCTGGCCATCGTCAACTGGCAGGAGCACCAGAAGATCGACAAGCCCGGAAGGCCCCGCTACCCGGAGCCCGACGACCCCCGCGCCGTGCACGTCGAACCTGCGACCAGCGCAAACACGAATCCTCCCCGGCCTGTGGCGGAACCCTCGCGAGACCCTCGCGAAGCCGTCGCGGAACCCCCGTGCCTGGATCAGGGATCAGGGAACAGGGAACAGGGAACAGGGGACCACCCGCCGCCGCTCGCTCCGCTCGACGGCACCGGCGAGCCCGACGACGTCATCGACGGCGAGATCGTCGACACCCAGACCCACCTCGCCGCCGTTCCCGACCTCCCCGACGGGGAACCCGCCAACGCCGGCCAGATCACCAGGCAATGGATCGACCACTGCACCGCCAACGACGTGAAGCTCACCGGCCAGGTCATCAAGCGGTACGGCGCCGGCATCAAACGGGCTCTCGACGAGAAGTTCCCGCCCGCGCTCATCAAGACCGCGCTTGCGCAGATGCTCACCGACCGGGTGGCCTCCCGGCCTGCCCTGCTCGACAACTACCTGATCCGCGCCCAGCAAGGCCCCGAGCTGCCACCCCAACGCGCCTCCCGCACCGAGGCGTCCATGGCCCGCACCGGTACCAGCTCCACCGCAGCCCTCATCCGCGACGCACTGACGAGGCCCGCATGAACCACAACGAGACCCAGGCGCTCACCACCATCCTGTTCACCGCCTACGACCGGCCCAAGCCGGACGGCATCGACGACATCTGGTACGCGGCCATGACGGACGTGCCGTTCGACCTGGCGCGCCTCGCCGCCGTCCAGCTCATCCAGTCGTCCACGTTCCTGCCGAAGGTCGCCGAGATCCGCCAGCGTGCCGCCGATCTGTCCCGGGAGCGGCGCCGCATCGCCCGGGAGGCGGAGGAGCGCAAGGAGATCGAGGCGTACGCCGCCAACGCCGGTCCGCTGCGTGACCGGTCCGCCGAGATCCAGGCGTTCGTCGGCCAAGTTCGCACCATCATCCCTGATGGCGACCGTGAGGCGCTGATGCCGCGGGCCGTCGCGTGGGAGCGGGAGCACCGCCACCACCAGCGCCAGATCGAAGCCGTCCCCAACCCGGCGTACGACCCGACGATGCAGCCCGTCCGGGAGTGGTCGGCCACGAAGGGCAAGGCGGAGGGCGCGTGGTGGGAGGACACCGACGCCCGGGAGCGGCATGCCAAGACCCTGCTGGCCGAGGCAGGCCGACTCCGCTCTGAGGGCTGACGCAAGGTGAGCAAGTCGTGGGCCAAGGGCAGCACCCGGGCATGGCGTAGAACCCGCGCCCAGGTGCTCGCGCGTGACGGGCATCGCTGCCAGCTCAAGCTCCCCGGCTGCACCACGGTGGCCACCCACGTGCACCACGTGCGAGGCAAGCAGCACGGCGACGACGAGGCGTACCTCGTGGCCAGCTGCGAGCACTGCAACCTCTCGACCGGCGACGTCAGCGGACACGATCCCGCGCCGGAGCCGCGAACCCGCTGGTGACGGGCCGAGTCGTCCGATTTTTTCCGGGCGACCCGGCCCCCACGGACACCCGCGCCCTGTCTTTCTCCCCCCGCGGCACCCGGCCCGGCGCGACGTCGCTGGTGCGGGTACCCCGTACCGGTATCCTGATGGTCGGAGGTGAGCTATGGCGGTCGGGAACGCGCGACTTCGGTCCGCAGATGCCCTGATCTCCCCGGATGTTGCCGAGACGCTCGCGAACCTGACCGATCTCACCGACACGGACGCCGCCGCGGTGAAGCTGGCACGGCAGTACGCCGCCGCGATCGACAACGCCGCGCTGCTCGCCGCCGCGCTCGATGAGATTCCGTACGACGAGGATCTTGTGAAGCAGGTCGCTGCGTTGGCCGCGAAGGTCGAGGCGCAGCGGGTCCTCGAAACCATCGGGCCGAAGCTGCTCCAAGCCCTAGATGCCCTCGGCGCCACCCCGAAAGCCCGCGCCGCCCGCAAGGGAGGTGCATCCAGTGCCCCGCGCCAAGGCAAACTCCAAGCCCTCCGCGCCGCTCGTCGGCCGGCGTGAGCCGCGGCTGTCGACGGAACCGCTGCGCCGGCTGACCCGGTCGACGTCGCACGGGTACGAGGTCATCGACTTCGCCCGCGACGTGCTCGGCGAACCGCTGCTGCCGTGGCAGGAAGAGCTGGTCATCCGCGCCCTGGAGCTGAACCGCGACGGCACCTACCGGTTCCGGGTGATCCTGTCGCTGGTCGCCCGGCAGTCCGGCAAGACCCACGTCTCCCGGGTCATCGCGCTGTGGAAGCTGTACGTCGACGGTGCCCGGCTGGTGCTCGGCGTCGGCCAGGACGTGTCGCTGGCCCGCGAGGTGTGGTCGGCGTGCATCGACACCATCAAGACCGTGCCGGAGTTGGCCGCCGAGCTGGACACGGTGCGCCGGGTCAACGGTGACGAGTGGTTCCGGCTGACCAACGGCGCCCGGTACAAGATTGCGGCGGCGAACCGGTCCGCCGGCCGTGGCCTGTCGGTGGATCACCTGAACATGGACGAGATCCGCGAGCAGCGTTCCTGGGATGCCTGGTCGGCGCTGTCGAAGACGACGAACGCGCGCCCGTTCGCCCAGATCTGGGCCATCAGCAACGCGGGCGACGACGAGTCCGTGGTGCTCAACCACCTGCGGGAGGCGGCGCTGGCTGGCAGCGACCCGTCGGTCGGCATCTTCGAGTGGTCGGCGCCGGACGGCTGCGACCTCGACGACCCGGAGGCGTGGGCACAGGCCAACCCGGGGCTGGGGCACACGGTCAGCGAGCAGGCGATCCGCTCGGCGCTCAACACGGACCCGCCGGCGGTGTTCCGCACCGAGGTGCTCTGCCAGCGCGTCGACGCGCTCGACTCGGCGGTGGACCTGCAGGCGTGGAAGGCGTGCAAAGACGCCGCCGGCAGCCTGGAGTCGGTGCGCGACCGAGTGGTGGCTTGTGTCGACGTCGCCCCGGACGGCCAGCACGTCACCCTCGCCGCCGCCGCGGTCCTCCCCGACGGCCGGGTGCGTACCGAGGTGGTGGCCGCCTGGTCGTCGACTGACGAGGCCCGGTTCAAGCTCGGCCCGATGCTGGAGCGGGTGAACGCCGCCGCGGTCGCCTGGTATCCGTCCGGGCCGGCCGCCGCGCTCGCCCCCACGCTGCGCGGCATGAACGCGATCGAGATCAAGGGCGGCGCCGTGGCGGAGGCGTGCCAGACGTTCGCCGACCTGGTCGCGTCCCGCCGCATCGTGCAACCCGGCGACCCGCTGTACGACGCGCACGTGGCCGGGGCGCAGAAGCTGCGGCAGGGCGACGGGTGGCGGTTCGTGCGCCGCGGCGCCGGCCACGTTGACGCCGCGTACGCGGGCGCCGGTGCCGTCCACACCGCGCTGACCCTGCCGGTGGAGAAGCCCAAGCCGCGATCGGCGGTGTTCTGAGATGAGGACCATGAGAAACCCGATGGCGTGGCTCGGGAAGCTGCTGAACCGGTCGACGCAGTACACGGCGACGGACACGGTGACCGGCGAGTCGCAGACGTTCACCATCCTCGACAACATCGCCCCCGACTGGTCGACGTCCGGCTACCGGGGCGGCATGTCCATTCCCGGCGGTTGGCGGGCCGCGGTGCTCATCTCCGACCTGCTCGGGTCGGTGCCGTGGCACGCCTACCGGCAGTACGGCGGTAACCCGCTGGAGCTGCTCGACCCGACGCCGCCGCTGCTGGAGCAGCCAAACCCGCCGGACACCCGCATGACCACGTTCTCGTCGTGGGCGCTGGACCTGATCTGGGAAGGCAATGCGATCGGTGTGGTCGCCGCCCGCAACGCGCAGGGCTGGCCGACTGCGGCGATCCCGGTGTCGGCGTCAACGGTCGGGATTCGGCGGATCACCGAGCCGGGCATGTCGCATATCCCCGTCGGCGAACTGGAGTACTCGGTTGGCACCATGCGGCTGTCCGCGTACGACGTCATCCACATCAAGGGCCCCTGCCAGCCGGGCGCCCTGCGCGGCATGGGCGTCCTCGAGGCCCACCTCAGCACGCTGAACCTCTCGCATGAGCAGAACCGGCAGGCCCGGGCTCTGTCCCGGCACGGCGTGCCCACCGGCTTCCTGAAGTCCGACAACCCGGATCTCACCGAGACGGAGGCGAAGCAGCTCAAGGAGAAGTGGCTGGCGTCGCAGCGCGACCGCACCATCGCCGTGCTGAACTCCACCACCTCGTTTGAGCCGCTGTCGTGGAACCCGGATGAGCTGCAACTGGTCGAGGCGCGCCGGTTCAGCCTCACCGACTTTGAGCTCATGTTCGGGCTGCCGGTCGGCTGGCTCGGCGGCATGAACTCCGCCCGCCAGTACTCCAACATCGAGCAGGACGCGGTGAACCTGCTGAAGTTCACCCTCGGCGGACACCTGGCCCGGTTCGAGCAGACCCTGTCGCTGGCGTTCCCGCGCGGCACCACCGTCAAGGCGAACCTGGACGCGATCCTGCGCGCCGACACCCTCACCCGCTACCAGGCGCACGCCATCGGCCTCGACAAGGGCTTCCTGACCAACGACGAGGTGCGGGCACTGGAGAACCGGGCGCCGCTGCCTGAGCCCGAGAAGCCGACCACCCCGCCGCCACCGCCAGCCGCCGACCCGAACCCCGATGAGGAGCCGCAGCCGTGACCGTCAAGACCAGGACCACGAAGACCACCGCCAAGCCGGCCGAGTGCGCCGTCGCCGACTGCAAGAGCGAACCGACCAAGCGGGGCCTGTGCACCCCGCACTACGACACCCACCGCGGCCTGGCCACCCCCGAGGAGAACTGATGAGCGAGCTGCTGCACCGGTCGTTCACCCCGGACCTTGAGGTCCGCTCCGGCGGTGACGGTCGCACCATCTACGGCATCGCCGTGCCCTGGGAAGCCCCGCAGCGCATCGACGACAAGCTCACCGAGCAGTTCGCCCGGGGGGCGTTCAACCACCAGCTGCGCGCCGCGAACCGGGTGCGGGTCGCCCGGGAGCACGTCACCCTCGGCGGCACCCTGATCGGCGCCATGCAGACCATGCGCGACGACGCGGCCGGCCTGTACGTCGAGCTGCGTGTCAGCCGCACCCCGGTCGGTGACGAGACGCTGGAGCTGGTGCGCGACGGGGCGCTGCGGGACCTGTCGATCGGCTTCCGGGAGCGGCAGAACCGGCGCCTGTCCGGCGGCATCCTGGAGCGGGTCTCCGCCGACCTGTTCGAGGTGGCCGTGGTCATGGCGGGCGCGTACGGGGAACTGGCCACCGCGGCCGGCGTCCGCTCGGCCGACACCGGCGGCTGCTCGTGCAACGCTGCGCGGCGGCTTGACGTCGCCGCCCAGGTGCTCGCCGGGCTGCCGGTGCTCCCACCCGCCGCGTGACTACGCCTACCCGGCAGGGGTATGCGCTACAGTTGACTACGGACGACACCGGCACCCCGGCTACGGCTGGCCGCACCTCCGCCTCTCACTGAAGCGGACACCCGGCACGGCACGGTAGGGCGGCACCCCGGTCACTCGCGAAGAAACCGTTCGCATTGACCGAGGGGAACCACCCGTGAACCCGTACCTTGCCCGTCTGCGTGACCAGTACGAGGGGCTGCGCTCCGGCATCGAGGGCCTGCAGACCCGCGCCGCCGAGGAGAACCGTGACCTGACCGAGGAGGAGCTGCGCTCGGTCAAGGAGCAGGGCGACCAGGCGAAGACGCTCGCCAAGCAGATCGAAGACCTGACCGAGATCGAGACCCGCAACGCGCAGGTCGCCGCGATGGCCGGGAAGATCACCACCGCCACGTCGGGCGAGCAGAACCGCGCCGTCGGCGGGGCGACCACCCGTGACCGCGACCCGGGCCACTACACCCAGGGCGGCGAGTTCTCGTTCTTCGGCGACATGTACCGCAGCAAGGCGACCGGCGACGAGGACGCCGCCCGCCGGCTGCTGGAGCACAACCGGGCCCTGGCGACCGGCGCGGCCGGTGCTGGCGTGGTGCCACCGCGGTGGCTGACCGACGAGTACGCCGCGCTGGCCCGGCAGGGGCGTGCGCTGGCGAACGCGGTCCGCAACATCCCGCTCGGCAGTGACCCGCGCCCGCTGACCCTGCCGAAGCAGTCCACCGGCGCCGACTCGGCGAACCCTGCCCAGCAGGCCAACGAGAACGACCCCACCCCGTCGGCAGACAAGTGGGGCTCCAACGTCGACACGGTGGTGCCGAAGCCGACCCGCGGCAAGCAGGTCGTCTCCCGGCAGATGCTGGACATGGCCAGCCCGGCCATCGACCTGCTGATCTACGGCGACCTGCTCGCCGAGTACAACCGGCAGGTGGAGGCCGCGGTCGGCGCGGCGCTGGTCACCGCGTCCGGTGCCGCGCTCCAGACGTTCGCCACCGAGGCCGCGTTCACCGGCACCGCGCCGGCCGTGCCCGCACAGGACGCGGTGATCGACGCGGCCATCGCCGTGTGGAACGCCCGCAAGGCGCCCGCCGACGTCCTCGCGATGTCGATCAACCGGTGGGGCAAGTTCAAGAAGCTGCGGGACACCACCGGCCGTCCGCTGATCCCCACCGAGTCCGCGGGCCCGGTCAACGTGGCTGGCGTCGGCGACGTGAAGGCCGCCGGTGTCATCGAGGGCCTGGCGGCCGTGGTCACCGAGAGCACCGCCATCGGCTCCTACCCGGACAACTTCCTGGTGCTGCGCGGCTCGGACACGCTGCTGTTCGAGTCGAACATGATGCGGTTCCGCTACGAGGAGAAGTCCGGGCCGGAGAGCGTCGAGCTGGGCGTGTGGGCGTACACCGCGGTGCTGGTCCGCTACGCCGGTTCGTCCTCGAAGCGCGTCGCGATCACCGCGGCCTGATCGGCGGACTGACCGATGGCATGGGCGCCGGCGTACGTGAGCGCGGAGGATCTGAAGTCCTTCGTGCGCGTCGCTGACGCCGTCGACGACCCGCAGGTGGCCTTGGCAGTCGAGGCCGCCTCGCGGGCCGTCGACAGCCAGTGCAGGCGGCAGTTCGGGAAGGTTGACGCTCCGGCGGCCCGCCGGTACACGGCGCAGCTTGAGTGCGGCCGGTGGGTGGTGGACATCGACGACCTGATGTCCACCACTGGCCTGGCTGTGACTGTGCCCGGCGGAACCGTCACCGGGTACGACCCGGAGCCGGTTAACGCCGCCGCTGACGGTCGGCCTTGGACGCGGCTGGTCATCAGCGGATCCAGGCTGCCCACCGGCGCGGCGAACGAGGTGACCGTCACCGCAGCGTGGGGTTGGACGGCGGTGCCGGAGGCGGTGAAGCAGGCGACGCTGCTGCAGGCGTCCCGGTTCCTCGCCCGCCGGGACTCGCCGTACGGGATCGCCGGCTCCCCGGATGCCGGCTCGGAGGTGCGGTTGCTGGCCCGGGTCGACCCGGACGTGGCCGTGATCCTCGGCCCGTACGTGCGGCGGGGGTGGGTGTTCGCATGAACCTCGAAGACGTCGCCGACGAGATCTCGACCGCGCTGAAGACCATCGACGGGCTGCGGGTGCCGCCGTGGGGCGTCGAGAAGATCAGCCCGCCTGCGGCGCTGATCCTGCTGCCCGAGCGCATCGAGTACGACGGCACCTACCAGCGGGGCACCGACAAGTACCCGGACGTGGAAGTCGTCGTCCTGGTCGCCAACCCGGCGCAGCCGGCCGCCCGCCGCGCGGTCGCCAAGTACGCCGACGGGTCCGGGCCGCAGAGCGTGAAGGCCGCGATCGAGGCGCACGAGTACACCAGCTGCGACGTGGTGCATGTGGCGTGGGCGGAGTTCGCCGACGCCAAGTACGCCGGCACGGACTACCTGGCGGCGATCTTCCATCTGGTCATCAGCGGAAAGGGCGCATAGGCGATGGCTGAGGTTCACGGCAAGAAGACCGTCATCAAGGTCGCCACCAAGGACATCTCGCCGTACTGCAAGACGTCGTCGTACGAGGGCAGCGCGGACGTGCACGACATCACCGGCTACGGCAAGGACGCCAAGGTCAAGGCCGGCGGGCTGATCGACGGCAAGTTCACCTGCGGCGGCACCTACGACAACACCGCGTCGACCGGGCCGCGGGCCGCGCTGAAGCCGCTGCTCGGGACCACCGTGGCGGTGATCCGGATGCCGGAGGGCACGGGCACCGGCAAGCCGCAGGACGCCTTCAGCGCCGTCCTGTCCAAGTACGTGGAGACCGCGCCGGTGGACGACATGGTGTCGTGGTCGGCCGAGTTCGAGATCTCCGACGTCGTCACCACCACCACCCAGGCGTAAGGGAAGAACGATGGCGCACCTGACCCGTGACCAGATCCTGGCCCGCAAGATCGGCAAGGGCACGGCCACGCTCCCCGACGGCTCCACCGTGGCGATCCGGGCGCTGACCCGCGACGAAGTCCTCGAGGCCCAGGAGAGCGGCCGCAGCCTGGCCGACCGGGACAACTTCATCATCAGTCGGGGCATGACCGACCCGAAGCTGACGGAGGAGGAGGTCGCGGCGTGGGCGGCGGAAGCCGACGCGGGTGACCTGACGTCCGTGTCGGACGGGATCGCCGTGCTGTCCGGACTGAAGCCGGGCGCCGGCAAGGAGTCGACCAAAAGCCCTGCTTGAGGACGATGACCTGCACTTCGAGTTCTTCCTGGCGCAGAAGCTCGGCATGACGGTGGCCCGGTTGCGGGCCGAGATGACCCAGCAGGAATTCCTCTACTGGACGCGGTACTACGCGCTGAAGGCGCAGCGGGAAGAGCTGGAACGGGCGAAGGCGGGGGTGTGATGAGCGAGGTCGCGAAGATCCGGGTGACCGGGCTGCGTGATTTCCAGCGCGCCCTGCGTGACATGGACGCTGGCCTGCCCAAGCAGCTACGCCTGGCGCTCAACGAGGCCGCCAACGAGGTCATCGACTACGCGCAGCCGCGTGTCCCCCGAAAGACCGGCGCAGCTGCGGCGTCGCTGAAGGCCCGGTCCAGCCAGCGGGAGGCCCGCATCGCCGCCGGCGGACGCCGCGCCCCGTACTACCCGTGGTTGGACTTCGGCGGGGAAGGCCGCATCAAGGGCCGCCCGGCCAAGCGCGAGTTCATCAAGTCGGGCCGGTACGTCTACAAGGGCCTTGAGGTGCGCCGAGACCGGGTCACCGAGATCATGTCCAACGCTCTGGCCCAGCTGGCCCGTGACGCGGGGCTGGAGGTGTCCTGACATGGCCAACCAGATCACGATGACCTTCGCCGGCGAGGACAAGCCGCTCGTTGACTCGTTCGGCCGGGTCGGCGGCGCCGCCCGCGACATGGGCCGCGAGGTCGATGCTGCCGGGTCGTCGTTCGACCGGGTCGGTGAGACCGCGGACACCGTCGACACCCGGGCGATGGGCTTCCGGGACACCCTCACCGGTATCCAGGACTCGTTCCTCGGGTTGAAGGCGGTCACCTCGGGTGACATCGGGTTCGAGTCGCTGCTGACCCTCGGCGCCGGTGTCGGTGACCTCGGGTCGGCGTTCTACAACTTCCTGATCCCGTCGCTGAAGAGCAGCGTCGCCTGGCTGAAGACGACGAAGGTCGGCACGATCGCCACGGAGGTGGCGCAGAAAGCTGCGGCGCTCGGATCGAAGATCTGGGCCGGTGCCCAGTGGCTGCTGAACGCTGCCCTGTCGGCCAACCCCATCGGCCTGGTGGTCATCGCGATCGCCGCCCTCGTCGCCATCGTGGTGCTAATCGCCACCAAGACCACATGGTTCCAGGACCTGTGGAAATGGGTGTGGGGCAAGATCGGCGACCCGGTGAAGAAGGCGTGGGACTGGATCAAGTCCTTCACGACGAAGGCGTTCGATTGGTACATCAGCTTGCCCGGCAAGATTTGGAACGCCTTCAAGAAGATCGGCGGCTACATCTCGGCACCGTTCAAGGCCGGCTTCAACGCTGTGGCCCGCGCGTGGAACGCCACGATCGGCCGCCTGTCGTGGACAGTCCCGTCGTGGATCCCGGGCATCGGCGGTAACTCCATCGGCGCCCCGCAGCTGCCGACGTTCCACGCCGGTGGTCGGGTGCCGGGTGCCCCCGGCCAGGAGGTCCTGGCGCTGCTGCAGGCCGGCGAGACCGTGAGCTCGGCGGCCGGCGGCGGTGTGACGCGGGTCGAGGCGAGCGGCGGCAGCAGCAGCACCCTGGAGCAGCTGCTCATCGAGTGGCTGCTGTTCGCGATCCGTACCGGCAAGCTCAAGCTGACCGTGCACGGCAACCGGGTGGCGGTCGCCAATGGGTAGGCAGGACCTGGCCGTCGAGCTGTACTACGGCGGGGCGTGGCAGCCGGCACCCGCCTACGTGCGTGACCCGGCCACCACGACCCGGGGCCGCGGTGAAGAGTCCGGCGGCGTCACCCCGTCCACGCTTAGCGGCACCCTCGACAACCGGACGGGTGCCTACAACCCACGCAACGCGTCGTCGCCGCTGTACGGCCTCGTCGGCCGGAACACGCCGATCCGGTCCGGGCTGGACCTGGCGGTCGAGTCGTTCGGCGCACCGTCGGTGTCGGGGTGGCCGGGCTGGACGGTGTCCGGGTCGGCGGCGGCCGACTTCACGATCAGCGGCGGGCTGGGCCGGCACGCGCAGCCGTTGAAGAACATCGTGCGGGTGGCGCGGCTCGCCGAGGACCGGCGCGACGTCGAGCAGGTGACCGAGGTCAGCATTCCGGCCGTGGCGGTGGGGGCGTCGGCGGTGGTCGGGCACGTCGCCCGCCACAACGGGTCGGACTACTACTGGTTCAGGTTGGAGTTCGACGTCGGCGGCACGATCAGCGCGAAGATCTCCCGCACGTTCACCGAGCTGGCCGCCCGCTCCGGCATACCCGGCCTCACCTACACCGCCGGCCAGTCGTACACGATCCGGTCCAGCGTCACCGGTTCCCGCCTCGCGATCCGGGTGTGGCCGACCGGCACCCCGGAACCGTCCGCGTGGACCCTGACCGCGTTCGACACCGGCAGCAGCGCCATCACCGCCGCGGGCCGGTACGGGCTCGCGTCGTGGGTGGTGGGCGGGAACTCGAACACCACTGAGGTCCGCTTCGACAACTACCGGGCCGTCGACCGCCGGTTCGTGGGCGAGGTCGCCTCGTGGAAGCCCGGCCGCACGGTCAGCTTCGACCCGGTCACCGGGACGAAGGGTGACGCGTGGACCGGGATCGAGGCGGGCGGGATCCTGCGCCGACTCGCGCAGGGCGCGGCGCCGAGCAAGTCGGCGCTGCGCCGCACCACCGAGGCCACCGGGCCGGCCGCCTACTGGCCGATGGAGGACGGGTTCGCGGCCGGGCAAGCGGCGTCCGTGCTGCCGGGCCAGCCGCCGCTGTCCGTGTCCGGACCGCTGCCTGAGTTCAAGGCGGTGGACGACTTCCAGGACCCGTTCGATACGATCCGCTACGGCACGTCGGCGCTCGCCGACCTGGCCAACGGCGCACGGCTGCGTGCCTTCACAGCTGGCACTACGGGGACGTCGTCGACGTGGACCGTGGGCGTCGCCGCTGGCGGGCTCGACCCGGCGAACATCTCCAAGGACGTCGACCTGCTGGAGTGGGAAACCCCGGGCGGCACGTACGTGAGGTGGCGGCTGCGCTTCCTGAAGGCGGCCACCCGCGCGCAGGTGCTCGGCTACACCGCCGACGGCGCGGAGTTCCTGTTCATCGAGCGCATCGGCGTGAACATCGGCTTCGGGCCCCGGTACGTGTCGGGCCGGCAGATCGGGTCGACGCTGACCATCGACCTGTACGACACGGCCGGCGCCACCCCCGACCAGACGTTCACGACCGCGGCGACGAATGCGGCCATCACCAGCATCGCCGTGAACGCGTCCGGCGCTACCTCCACCGCACCGATGCCGGTCGGCCACGTGGCGGTGTGGGCGGCCGGCGCGCCGCCGGCGGTACTCGCCTCCACCGTCGACGCGTACGGCGTGCTGGTGTACGGGCCGTGGGCGAGCTGGCACAACGAGGCGGCCACCAACCGGCTGGTGCGGGTTGCCGCCGAGGCGGGTGTCACGGTGGAGATGCCGCCGGTGCCGGCCGACGGAGTGCGGCGGATGGGGTGGCAGCCGACCGCGACGCTTGAGGATCTGGTCGGGCAGTGCGTCGACGTGGACGGCGGGATCCTGTACGAGCCGCGGGACGGGCTGACGCTCGCCTACCGGCCGTTGGACAGCCTTTACAACCAGACGCCGAAGCTGACCATCGACTGGGCTGCCGGTCAGGTCGCCCCACCGTTCGACCCGGTGGTTGACGACCTGGCCGTCCGTAACGACGTCACGGCCAAGCGCGCCGAGGGGTCATCGGCGCGGGCGGTGCAGACCAGCGGCCCGCTCGCCGCGTTGCCGCCGCCGGCCGGGGTCGGCGTGTACGACACGTCGCTTGACTTCAACCTGGCCGATGACAGCCGTTTGGCCGATCTGGCCTGGTGGGCGGTCGGCAAGGGCACCGTCGACGAGATGCGGGTTTCGCGGGTGACCGTGGATCTGCTCGCCCAGCCCGCGCTGGCGGCCGCCGCGGCGGCCGTGGACGTCGGGGACCGCATCGCGGTGGTCGGGCTGCCCGCGGACATGGGGTCCAACCGGGCTGACCTGATCGTGCTCGGCTACACCGAGACGACCGGCTCCCACACGCGCACGATCACGTTCAACTGCGCGCCGGCCAGGCCGTATGACGTGGCGGTGGTGGACGGCCCGCAGCGGGTCGCCGCCGACGGATCGGCGCTCGTCACGTCGCTGGCGACCAACGCCCCGACGTTGCTGCTGAGCTCGGCGCCGGCCAACGGGCCGTGGACCACCGATGCGTCGGACATGCCGCTCGAGATGAGGGTCGGCGGGGAACAGATCCGCATCTCGGCGATCGCCCCGTCCGTGGTCGACGCGTTCGGCCGGTCCACCGCCAGCGGGTGGGGTACCGCCGACTCCGGCCAGGTGTGGATCACAACGGGCGGGGCGGCTGCCGACTACAGCGTGTCCGGCGGCACCGCCCGCCAGGTCCACAACGGCGTCGGCGTGCTGCATCACTCGTTCGTAGCCCCGGGCGGGTCGCGGAACTTCACCATGGTGACCGACGTGATGATCCCGGTCATGCCGGCTGGTGCGGGGATCACCGTGTGGGCGGTGGTGCGGGACGAGGGCACCAGCGACTACTACGCGGCACAGCTGAATGTGCTGCCGAGCGGGGCGACCACGCTGAACTGGTTCAAACGGGTTGGCGGTTCCCTGTCGGGGCTGGGGTCCGCCGTCAATGTGGGCACCAACGCGTCGGGCACGTGGTGGCGGATCAGCGCGGCAGCGTACGGCACCTCGCTGCTGGCGAAGGCGTGGATCCCGCCGGCGCCAGAGCCGGGATGGCAGGCGATCGCCGACGATTCGTCGATCGCGGCGGGCACCCAGGTCGGCATCCTGTCCCGGCTGGAGACCGGCAACACGAACACCCTGCCGGTGACGGTGTTCGTCGACAACTTCGCGGTGATCAGTCCGCAGACGGCCACGATCCAGTCCCGCGCCCTCAACGGCGTCGCGAGGGTCTGGCCGGCGGGCACTGAGGCGGACGTGTGGTTCCCGGCGTATGCGGCCCTGTGAGGAGATGAGATGGCGAACCTTCAGCCCGGCATGAAGATCACCCCGCAGCGGTCCCGGGGTTTCCAGGCGAACGTTGTGTCGTGGTCGACCAGCTCGTCTACCTCGTCGGGAACGATCACCGTCAACTTCAGCCCCGCGTTCGCGGCGATGCCCTCGTTCACGTGCCAGGTCGTCAGCCCTGCGGGCGCCGCGATCCGGGCCACCATCCGGGTGATCTCGGTTACCGCCTCTCAGGCGCAGCTGACGGTGGACCTCAATGCCAGCGCGACAACCTCGGGCACCGTCCACTGGACCGCCAACGAGATCTAGGAGCAGACGATGACCGCCCCCTACCTGGCTCCGTCGCTGGCGGTGCTCCGCGCCGAGATCAACCAGCGGTGGCCGAACCGCGACCGCACGTCGGACGGGTGGATCGGCGACACCGCCCACCAGGCGCAGGGCTCCCGCAGCGACCACAACCCCAACGCCCGCGGGTCGGTCGACGCGATCGACGTCGACGAGGACGGCCTCGACTTCGCCGTGGTGTTCGCCGCCATCAAGCGGCACCCGTCCGCCCGCTACGTCATCTACGAGCGGAAGCTCTACCACCGGCTGCGCGGCTGGAAGCCCGAGCCCTACACCGGCCCGAACCCGCACGACAAGCACTTCCACCTCAGCATCGATCAGACACGCGAGGCGGAACAGAACACTCGACCCTGGGGAGTGAAGAAGGCCATGACCGTCGACGAGTTCCTGAAGCTGCTCGCGGACCCGCGCGTGCTCGCGTTCTTCCGGTCGGCGCCCTGGAATCAGGAGGTGGGCCGATCCGGCAAGTCGACCCACGACGTGCTGTTCGCCGACATGCGCGGGCAGCTCGGCAAGGTCGACGAGGCGGTGAAGGGCCTCGCCGCCCGGCCGGCCGTCGCCGTCGATTACGACCAGCTGGCCGACGCGATCGTCCGGCGGGTGCTGACCCCTCCAGCGTCGTGACCACCAGCCCCTTCGCAGAGCCACCACCGGGCGGTAACGACGGCACCACCGTCCTGATCATGCTCGCCCGGGTGGAAGGCAAGCTCGACGTGATCGCCGCCCAGCACAGCGCCAAGCTCGACGAGCACGCCCGCCGCCTCGACGACCATGGCCGCCGGGTTGATGAGGTCGATGACCGGGTGCGTCAGTTGGAGATCCGCCCCACGGTCACCCCGGCGAAGATGCTCACCGCTGTCGTCGGCGCCACGGCGGTCATCGCCGCCGTCAGCCCCTTCCTCGACCGCCTCTACTCCTGAGGAGCCCCCCATGAACTGGAAGCCGTACGCGAAGGCGGTTGTCGCCGGGCTGCTCGCCGGGCTCGGCGCGCTCGGCACCGCCCTGGTCGACAACACCGTGACCCCGGCAGAGTGGGTGGGCGTCGCCAGCGTCACCCTCGCCACCCTGGGCGCTGTGTACGCCGTGCCAAACCGGCCGGCGGCGTGAGCCCGGGCCAGCCGCGCCCGGGCGGGCCACCGGGACCGGTCGGACCCAGCGGGCCGCGACCGAAGTGAGGTCGCATGGATGATTCCCGGATGGGTAGATCCAGGAATCATCCGTGGCGATGAACAAGATGATGGACAAGGCCCAACTCGCCGAGATGCTAGGCGTCCCGGTCAGCTGGGTGACTAAGGCGATTACAGCGCGGACTCTGCCTATCACCTGGGTTGGCCGGTACGCCCGGTTCGATCCGGATGACATCAAGGCATGGCTCGCCAGCAACAAGTCGATGCCCGAGTCGCTTCGCAGAGGGAAGTGATGCGGGGTGGTTCCCCGGCATGCTTGCTGGGGAACCACCCTTCACATGACCGGTAAGCACATCGAACCTCTCGACCCGGATTCTCCCGCTGGCCGCGCCGCCGCCGAGGCCATCAGCCAGGGGCTCGCCGAGATTCAGGTTGCCATCTGGCGGCGCGAAGCCGCACGCGAGGCAGAGGCCAGACGGTGGACGACTACCTGACGGTCGTCGAGGTGGCGGCGCTGATACGCGTCCACAAGCAGACCGTGTATCGGCTCATCTGGGCAGGGGAGCTGCCGGTGATCGACATCGGTAGCGGCAAGAAGCGCCCGCGGCTGCGGGTCCGCCGCAGCGGGGTGGACCAGTTCATGGCGCGTCGCGAGCGAGGCGCATGATCCCGCCAGCACCGGGGGTACGCGCCACCTGCGTACCCCCGAACCGCCGTCTGCCAGCGCATACTGGCCACATGGACGACGAGCCCACGTTCTACTGGCTTCCGACGCAGCGCCCGCCGTGGTGGCGGCAGCTACTCGCCTTCATCCGTTACTACGGCTGGACGAGGGTGGTCCACTGGAGGCGGTACCACGGCGCTACTGCGCGGTGACCAGCGTGCAGAGCACTTCCTTCCTGCCGTAGCGCCTGTCGCGGTTCCGGACGCCGTCGTCGATGAGGCAGCCGAACCTGTCCTCCGGGTGTCCGGAGACGTGCATCATGACCTCGATCTTGGAACCGCACTCGTAGACGATCTTCTTGCTCCAGCCCTTGGCGATGCTCTTGTCAGTCCTCCAGTCGCCAAGGCCCGTGCCGACTCGGCTGGCGCGCATCCGCACGCTGTACGGCCCGCTGGCGTCGGTCACCGTTGCCGTGACCGCGCACGGCTTCTTGGGCGGCAGCTTGTCTGTCGGTGGCCGGTTGCTGCCTTCCTTGCATCCGCCTTCGGCACCCATCATCGCGGACACCAGGGCGACCGCGGCCAGCAGCTTGACGGCCCGCATCGGTCGGTGAACGAACATGGTCAGACCTCCTGAGTCTGGTACTCGCCAGTCGAGTTGTCGGGGCGGCATCGGCTCGGCAGCGGAAGCGGTGTGCGCCGCGACCACTGCGCACCCAACATGCGCACGTCGATGTCGCACCAGGTGCCGTCACGGGCCACCCGCACCACTGCGATGTGGAGCGGGACCGGCCAGTCGGGGTGTGACCAGACCAGCCGGTCCCCGCGGCGCACGGTCACTCGCCGCGGCCCCGTTCCCGTAGCCACGCCTCTATCTCGACGACGACCTGCCCCGGGTCGACGTCGCCGAGCGGGGTGACGCCGGCCGCGTCGGCGACGTCGAGCAGGTCGTCGACGCCCCACTCGCGGGCCAGCCGCTGCACCGCGTCGATGCCCTCCCCGCACGCCTCGGCGAGCTGCCGGAACCGTTCCGGGTCCGCGGCCTGCGCCCGGCGCATCAGCTCGAGGTCGACGTCGACCACCTCGCCGCCGTCACCGTGGTCGGAACCATGGTTCCGGTCGAGATCGGAAGAGTTCTTCCGCCCGTTGAGCTCCCCGCACCGGTAGCCGGTCTCGAACGTGGCGTCCAGCTGCTCGCCGGTGTACATCCGCCGAGCCCTGGCCCGCTGGGCCGGCCGCCGGGTCGTCGACGGCCGCCACCACCGTTCCGCCCGGCTCACCGGTCGCCCCCGTCGGCGTACAGGAACCCGAACAGGGCCTGCTGCAACTCGACCAGGTCGGCACCGGTCGGCGGCGGGTAACCCCGTGTGGTCAGGGCGTCGGTGACGTCGATGACCAGACCGAACGTGAACCGCGGGTCAGTGGCCGGGCGGGGCAGCGGGTAGTTGCGCTCGCTCATCGGGCACCACCCTTCGCCGCGTCGAGCAGGCGGCCGAGCTGGTGCCGCAACACCCGCGCCTGCGAGATCGGCAGGTACACGTAGCCGACCTCCCCGTCGACGGTGCTCTCCAGCACCACGGACGGGTCGGGGAGCTGCCACGCCTGCTCCAGCCACACCCGTACCGCGTCGTGGGCGTCGCCGGTGGTGGCGGCCAGGGGCTTGCTGTGATGGATGCCGTCAACGCGGCAAATGTTGCCCTTCAGGCACCAGCGCGGGTGCTCGACCTGGGCAGGGTCGGTACGGTGTTCCATTGGGTCGCCTCCTGGGGGCGATCAAGGGCCCGGCCGGTGTTGCGATCACCGAGTCCGGGCCCGCCTACTTGGGCGGGTCCGCAACCAGTCCGCAGGAAGTCCGCAAACGGCCAACGCTGGCCAACGGACGGGCGGACTGTTTGCCCAGGTCAGACGGGGTATCCAACGGCAGTCAACGCGCACCAACGCGCGGAGGAAGTTCGCCATGTACTTCGACTGCTGACCGGGCACTCCATCAGCACCGGCCGGGCCGGCTCCGCGACCGCGGGGCCGGCCCGGCCGTCCGCGTACGTGGTCAGCCGGCTCGTCGGGCCAACGCCACCCGCACCGCCCGGACCGCCAGCAGCACGACCAGGGCGGTCATCAGGAGCGCCCCCGGGGCCTTGGTGAACCGGGCCAGGTTGGTGCCGTCCGGCAGGGTGAGGCAGGAGGCCACCGCGCAGGGCGCCACGAACCAGACGGTCCGGGCCAACGGCACCGTCGCCACCGCGAGCAGCGCCAGCGGCCAGGTCGCGTACCAGGGGTGGAAGACCGGGGCGAGCAGCACGGTGGCGGCCAGCGCCAGGCCGGCCCCGAGGAGCGCCACCCGGGGCCGGGCGACGGCCAGCCGGACGGCCCGCTGTCGGACGTCGTTGAGCCGGCGCAGCCCGGTCCAGGCCCGCCACCAGAGCGCCACCAGCAGCACCGCGAGCAGCGCCAGCGCGACGAGCCGGACCACCGGCACGGCGTGCGGCTCCTGCCCGAACAGGCCGCCCACGTAGTCGGCCACGAACCCCACCGCCGTCGGCGGCGAGGTCCACTGCTTCGAGTCGCCGCTGTGCGCGAGGCCGCCCACCCAGCCCAGGCCTAGCCCGGTGGCCAGGGAGGTGACCAGCAGCGCCGCCAGCACGCCCGCGGCCAGCCAGCCCGCGTCGCGCAGCAGCACGCGCAGCGTGTAGCGGCCCAGCACCGCGGCGAGCGCGGCGAACGGGAGCACCACCACGGCAACCGCCTTCACCGACACGGCCAGCCCCAGCAACACCCCGGCCACCACCAGCGCCCGGGGCTTGCCCGGCCGGCGGACCAGCACCAGCAGGCCGAACAGGAGCAGCCCCAGCCCGAGCGCGTCGTTGTGCGCGCCGGCGACCAGGTGCACCCCGACCAGCGGGCAGGCCAGCGCCAGCCAGGCCGCGCGCCGGGTCGGCACGCCGGCCGCGCGGGCCAGGCCGGGCAGGCAGAGCGCGGCCAGCAGCACCCCGGCCACCGCGATCACCCGCAGCAGCACGATCGCCCCGACCAGGCCGCCCCCGAGCAGCACCGCGAGGCCGGCCAGCAGGACGAAGAACGGCCCGTACGGCGCCGGGGTGGCCCGCCAGATCGGCGTCACGGTGTCGGTCCAGGGGCATCCGGCCGCCGCCACCCCGACCCGGTACGGATCGGCGCCGTGCGTCCACGACCAGCCCTGGCAGACGTACGAGTAGACGTCCCGGCTGCCCATCGGCGGCGCGGCCAGCAGCGGCAGCGCCCACAGGCCGGCGGTCACGTACGCCCACCGGGTCGACGGGGCGCCCCAGCGCAGCGACCACCAGGCGCCCACCAGCAGCGCCGTGCCGACCAGCCAGCAGCCGAGGGTCGACGGCCCGTAGGTGGCGTGCCAGAGGCCGGAGAGGGTGGTGCGCAGCGGGGCGTCGGGCAGCGCGCCGCCCAGCCAGGCGGCGACGGTCAGCAGCACCGCGCCGGCGAGCCCGGCGTACCGGGCGATCCCGGCGGCGACCGGGTGGGCCGGCCCGCCGGGCACCGAGCCGGGCTCGCTCACCGGCACTTCTCCTCAGTCTGCAGGAACCGGTTGACGTTCCGCCCGAGCCGACCGTACCAACCGGACGGCCACCACGATCACGAACAGCGTCATCAGGGGGGCACCCGGCATCTTGGTGTACCGAGGTAAACCGGTGCCGTCGGCCAGCACCAGGAAAGACGACACCAGGGCGACGATCACGAACCAGCCGGTCCGGCGGGCGGTCGCGGCGAGCACGGCCAGCGGCCAGGTCCAGTACCAGGGGTGAAACAGCGGGGAGAGCGCCACGGTCGCGACCAGCGCCAGGGCGGCGTGCCAGAACGGATCTTGGCGGCGGAACGCGCGGAACCAGAGCCAGAGCAGCACCGCACCGAGCACCACCACGGCCAGGCCCCGGGTGACCGGTAGCGCGTCGACGTGCGCGCCGAACGGCACCGCCAGGTAGCCGATCGTCTGCCCCACCGCGGTCGGCGGAGAGGTCCAGGCGACCACCAGCCCGCCCTGCTCCAGGCCGCTGATGAAGCCGAGGCCCAAACCGGCGGCGAGGGTCGCGGCGACCACCGCGGCCAGCGCCCCGCCGGCCACCCACCCGCCCTGGCGGACCAGCGCGCGGATCCGGTACGGCCCGACGATCGCGGCCAGCGCCGCGAACGGCACCACGACCAGCGCGGTGACCTTGATCGCGCCGGCCAGCCCGAGCAGCACCCCACCGGCCAGCAGCGGCAGCGGGCGGCCGGGCCGGGCGGCCACCACCGCCAGCCCGGCGATGAGCAGGCCCACCATGATCGCGTCGTTGTGCGCGCCGGAGATCAGGTGCACGGGCACCAGCGGGCCGGCCAGCGCCAGCCAGAGCGCCCGCTGCGGCGGCACCCCGCAGCGGCGGGCCAGCACCGGCAGGGACACGGCGGCCAGCGCCACCCCGGCCACGGCAAGCACCCGGAACAGCGCGACGCTGGCGGCCAGCGAGCCGGCGGCGGTCACCACCGCCCCGGAGATCATCACGAACAGCGGTCCGTACGGGGCGGGGGTATCCCGCCAGATGTACGAGATGGTGTCCAGCCACGGGCAGGGCAGGGCGGAGACGCCCTGTTCGTACGGGTTGATCCCGGCGGCGTAGCTGGCGCCCTGGCAGGCGTACGCGTACGCGTCCCGGCTGCCGAGCGGCGGCGTGACCAGCATCGGCAGCAGCCAGAGCCCGATCGTGACGAGCACCCAGCGAGTCGACGGCACCCGGTCGCGCAGCGACCACCAGGCCCAGCCCAGCAGCGCCGTGCCGGCCAACCAGCTGCTGATGATCAACGGCCCGTGCGGGCCCTGCCAGATGCTGACGGGGGTGGGGCGCAGGTCGCCGTACGGCAGCGCGCCGCCGAAGAAGGCGGCCACGGCGAGCAGCACGGAGCCGACCAGCCCGATCCAGCGCGAGAGGTGGTGAGGCACATCGGACATGCTGCCAGTACGGTGGGTCGCGATCAGGAGGTGGGCATGCGGGGCGGTCGGGTGGTGGCGGTGTCCGCCGCGTCCGCGCTCGTCCTGGGCGTGTTGTATGTCACCCTCCCCCCGCTGGGCTCGGACCTGTCGGCCCAGGTGGCCCGCGCCGGCTTCTTCGCCGCCCACGGGCCGGAGCTGGTCGACCTGCGCTGGTACGGCGGCGTCCACCCGTGGGGCTACAGCCTCGTCTCGCCGCCGCTGATGGCCCTGCTCGGGGTCCGCCCCACCGGCGCGCTCGCGCTGCTCGCCTCGGCGGCCGCGTTCGCCGCGCTGCTGGTCCGGACCGGGGTGCCCCGGCCCCTGCTGGGCAGCCTGGTCGGGGTGCTCACCATCGCCGGCAACCTGGTCTCCGGCCGGGTGACGTACGCCCTCGGGGTCGCCTTCGGCCTGGCCGCGCTGCTCGCCCTCACCCGGCCGGCCGCGCGGCACCCCCGGTGGGCGCGCGGCGTGCTGGCCGGCCTGGCGGCCCTGCTCGCCTCGGCGGCCAGCCCGGTCGCCGGGCTCTTCGTCGGCCTGGCCGGCGTCGCGCTGCTGCTCACCCGCCGGTACGCCGACGGCCTGCTGCTGGCCGTCCCGGCCGCCGTGCCGCTGGCGGTGACCGGGCTGCTCTTCGGCGAGGGCGGCTGGATGAACATCAGTCGCAGCGACACCCTGCACGCGGTGTTGACCAGCCTGCTGGTGGCCGCGCTGGTGGCGTACCGGCCGGTCCGGGTGGGCGCCCTGCTGTCGGCGGCCGGGGTGCTGGCCGCGGCGGTGCTGCACACCCCGGTCGGGTTGAACGCCACCCGCCTCGTGGTGATGTTCGCCCTGCCCGTGCTGGCGGCCACCGCCGGGCTCCCCCGGTGGCTGGCCGACCGCCTGCCGGGGCGGGTGGCTCGGCGGCGGGTGGCCGGCGGGGTGACGCTGGCCGCGCTGCTCGCGGCCGCCTGCTGGTGGCAGCCGCCCGTGGTCACCGCCGACCTGCGGGGCGCGGGCGACCCGAGCGCCGATCCGGCGTACTTCGCGCCGCTGCGGGCGGAGCTGGCGCGGCGCGGGCTGACCGGCCGGGTCGAGGTGCCGCCGACCCGCGACTACTGGGAGGCGGCCCACCTCGGCGAGGTGCCGCTGGCCCGGGGCTGGCTGCGCCAGGCCGACATCGACCGCAACCCGCTCTTCTTCACCATCGTCCCGGGCGCCGCCGGCACCGGCGTCCCGCTCACCCCGGCGAGCTACCAGGCCTGGCTGGCCGACAACGCGGTGCAGTACGTCGCCATCGCCGACGCCGAACTGTCCTGGGTGGGCCGCCCGGAGGCCGAGATGGTCGAGGCCGGTCTGCCGTACCTCACCCAGGTCTGGTCGGACCAGCACTGGCACCTGTACGCCGTGGCCGACCCCACCCCGCTGGTGGGCGCCCCCGGCGAGCTGGTCCGGCAGGACGCCGCCACGATCACCTTCCGCGTCCCGGGCCCCGGCCGGGTGCCGGTCCGGGTCCGGCACGACCGTTGGCTGACCGTCAGCGGAGGCGCCACGCTCACCGCCGACGGCGAGTGGACGGCGGTGACCGTGCCCCACGCCGGCACCTACACCCTCGGCGGCTGACCCCGGCCTCGCGCGCCGCCGGCTGCGCCTGGCGATGCCCGCCGGCCCGCGTGCCGGCAGGTGGCTCCCCAGCCGCTACGAACTTGATGACGTGAACGACTCACCTCGCTCGCACCGCCCCCGCGACGGCCGCCGCGATCCATCCACGTCATCAAGTTCGTAGGCGCGTGGAGGGTCGGTCTGCCCCGAGTAACGTAGCGACGCCTTTGGCTCGAAAGCGTGCCGCACCTGACCATCGCCTCGCCTACGGCACGGCGGCACGGCCGTCTCCCTCGGCGACCCGCGCCACCGACGGCCCGCAGTCCATGGCGTCAGGCCGGGGTGTCCAGCACCCGCTGCATGGCGGCGCGCGAGCGGCGGCCGACGCGCAGGTACTCGTCGAGGAACTCGCCGGGGTCGTCCCGGCCGAGCAGGCGCACCACCCCGGCCAGCTCCAACCCGTGCCGCGGGAGCTGGTCCCCGGCCCGCCCGCGGACCAGCATCAGCGCGTTGCGGACCTGCGCCGCGAGCGTCCAGCCGGCGGCCAGCTCCGCCGCGTCGTCCGGGTCGACTAGCCCGGCGGCCCGGGCCGCGGCCAGGGCGTCGAGGGTACGGGTGCCGCGCAGCGCGGGCAGCCGGCCGGCGTGCCGGAGCTGAAGCAACTGCACCGCCCACTCGACGTCGGCGAGCCCGCCCCGGCCCAGCTTGGTGTGGGTGGCCGGGTCGGCGCCCCGGGGCAGCCGCTCGGTCTCCACCCGGGCCTTGATCCGGCGGATCTCCACCACCTGCTCGCGGGTCAGCCCGTCGGCCGGGTACCGCACCGGATCGATCATCGCCTCGAACTCGGCGCCGAGGTCGGCGTCGCCGCAGACGAACCGGGCCCGCAGCAGCGCCTGCGCCTCCCACACCTTCGACCAGCGGGCGTAGTACTGGGCGTACGCGGCGAGGCTGCGGACCAGCGGTCCCTGCCGGCCCTCCGGGCGCAGGTCGGCGTCGACGCCGAGCGGCGGGTCGGGAGCCGGCGCGGAGAGCAGCCGGCGCAGCTCCTCGGCGATGGCGTGGGCGGCGGCGCTGGCCGCGCCCTCGTCCACGCCGGGCGGCGGGTCGTAGACGAAGAGGACGTCGGCGTCGGAGAGGTAGTTCGACTCGTACCCGCCGAGCCGGCCCATGCCGACCACGGCGAAACGCAGCCCGGGCGGCGCCGGCTGGGCGGCCCGGGCGGCCCGCAGCGCGGCGGCCAGGGTGGCGTCGGTGACGTCGGCGAGCGCGGTGCCGACCGCGCGGACATCGGCGAGGCTGGACGCGGGGCGTACCCCGGCCTCGGCGGCCCGCGGCGGGCGCGGGGTGAGCGTGCCCGCCCGGCTGAGCAGGTCGGCGCAGGCGAGTCGGAGCAGCTCCCGGCGGCGCAGCGCACGGACCGCCCGCGCGGCCTCGACCGGGTCGTCGTGCCGCCCCGCCGCCGCGGCGAAGCCCTCGCAGAGCACCTCCCGGGGCCGTGGCGTCAGCTCGCTGTCCTCGGCCAGCAGCCGCAGCGCCTCCGGCTCGCGGGCCAGCAGGTCGGCGGCGTACCGGGACAGCGCGAGGACCCGGGCCAGGCGGCGGGCCACCGGCCCCTCGTCGCGCAGCAGCCGCAGGTACCAGGGCGTGCTGCCGAGCTTGTCGGAGACCTGCCGGTAGTTGAGCAGCCCCCGGTCCGGCTCCGGCGCGTCGGCGAACTCGCTGAGCAGCACCGGCAGCAGGGTGCGCTGGATGGCGGCGGTGCGGCTGACCCCACCGGTGAGGGCCTGGAGGTGGCGCAGCGCCCCGGCCGGGTCGGCGAACCCGAGGATCTCCAGTCGGTGCCGGGCCGCCTCCGGGGTCAGCCGTAGCCCGTCGGCCGGCACCCGGGCCACCGACTCCAGCAGCGGTCGGTACAGCAGCTTCGCGTGCAGCCGGCGTACCTCGGTGGCGTGGGTGACCCACTCGGCGCGGAACTCCTCGACGGCGCTGCGGCCCGGCGTGGCCTGGTGGCCGAGGGCGGCGGCCAGCCAGCGCAGCGCGGCGGGCTCGGTAGGCACGGTGTGGGTGCGGCGCAGGTGCTGGAGCTGGAGCCGGTGCTCGACGCCGCGCAGGAAGCGGTAGCCGCGCAGCAGCGCCTCCCCGTCGGCCCGGCCGACGTAGCCGCCGGCGACCAGGGCGCGCAACGCCGGGATGGTGCCCGGCACCCGCAGCGACTCGTCGCCCCGGCCGTGCACGAGCTGGAGCAGCTGGACCGCGAACTCGATGTCGCGCAGCCCGCCCGGCCCCCGCTTGATCTCGCGTTCCAACTCCTTCGGCGGGACGTTCTCGATGATCCGGCGACGCATCGCGCGGACGTCCTCGACCGCCTCGGGGCGTTCCGCCGCGGTCCACACCAGCGGCGCGAGCTGGTCGATCCACTCCCCGGCGAGCGCCAGGTCGCCGGCCGCCGGCCGGGCCTTGAGCAGGGCCTGGAATTCCCAGGTCCGGGCCCAGCGCCGGTAGTAGGCCAGGTGGCTGGCGAGGGTACGCACCAGCGGGCCCCGGTTGCCCTCTGGGCGCAGCGCGGCGTCAACCGGCCAGGCGACCAGCCCGCAGACCTGGATCAGCCGGGTGGCGACCTGGGTGGCGGCGGTCAGGTCGTCGTCCTCGGCCGCCACGAAGATGACGTCCACATCCGAGACGTAGTTCAGCTCGTCGCCGCCGGCCTTGCCCATCGCCACCACGGCCAGCCGGGGCCGGGGCGTCCCGCCCGGCAGCTCGTCGACGGCGATCTGGTAGGCAGCCGCGAGGGTGGCGTCGGCGAGCGCGGAGAGCGCCGCCATCGTCTGCTCCAGGCCGCGTCCGCCGGTCAGGTCGGCGGCCGCGATCCGCAGCAGCGCCAGCCGGTACGCCTGCCGCAGCACCGGCACCGGGCCGGTGGCGGCGGTCAGCCGGGCGGCGGTGGCCAGGTCGAGCCGGCCCTCGGCGGTGGGTGCGAGCCCGTCCGGCTCGGTGGCCAGCACGGTCCACTGCTCCGGATTGGCCACCAGGTGGTCGCCGAGCGCCGACGAGGCCCCCAGCACGGCGGTCAGCCGGCGGCGCAGCCCCGGGTCGGCGTACAGGGCGTCGAGCACAGCCGGCTTGCCGCTGGCCCGCCACTCCGCCTCGACGAGGCGGTGCAGCTGGCGCAGGGCCAGGTCCGGGTCGGCCGCCCGGGAGAGGCCGGCCAGCAGCTCGGCGGCCCGCTCGTCGGTGGGCTCCTGGGTGTCCGGCCGCCACAGTCCCAGGCCGTCCGGGCCGAGCAGGTCGGCCGCCCGCGCCCGGCCGTCGCCCTCGGCGAAGCCGTACCGGGCGAGGCGCCCCCTGGTCGGTCGGGTCATGTCAGTGCCCGAGCAGCGGCAGGCTGCGGCGCGGCGCGCTGTCGTCCAGCTCGCCGAGGGCGAGGGCGGCGAACCGGACGGCGAACGGCTGCCAGACCTCCTCGACGTCGGCCATCACCCGGTCGCAGGCGGCCACCACCAGCTCCGGGTCGTAGCCCAGCTCCGCCAGGAGCGTCGAGTCGCGGGCCCAGTCGGCGATCATCGCGGTGTCGCACTCGATGTGGAACTGCAGCCCCCAGGCCCGGTCGCCGAGCCGGAACGCCTGGTGCGGGTAGCGGGTGGAGGCGGCGAGCAGGGTGGCCCCGTGCGGCAGCTCGGTGATCTCGTCAGAGTGCCACTGGAACACGTCCGGCATCAGCGGCACGTACCGGAAGAGCGGGTCGGTGTCGGCGGCGTCCCGCTTGCCGACCACGGCCGGCCCGACCTCCGGCCCGGACGGGCTCCGCTCGACCTGCCCGGCGTGCGCGGCGGCCAGCAGTTGCGCGCCGAGGCAGACACCGAGGGTGGGTACGCGGTGCCGGACCGCCTTGCGCAGCAGCCCCTCCAGCGCCGGGAACCAGGGCGCGCCGGGGCTGCCGTCGGGCAGCGGGTACGCCTGCTGCTCCCCACCGAGCACCACCAGCGCGGCGTACCCGTCGAGGTCGGCGGGGAGCTCGTCGCCCGCGTGCGGGCGCAGCACCCGCAGGTCGAGGCCCCCCTCAAGGAGCCACTCCCCCAGTCGGCGGAGGTCGTCGGTCGGGTCGTTCTCGATCACCAGCGCGGTCGCCACGACGTCGAGGCTAGCCGGTGCTACCGACCAGGGCCGGCACGGCTCGGCGGGGCGCTCACTAGGCTGCCGTCGTGCCCACCGACGAACACTGCCTGCGCCCGCCGGTCCTGCGTGCCGGCGACACCGTGATGCTGGTGTCGCCCTCCGGCCCGACCCGCCCGGAACGGGTGGCCCGCGGCATCGAACTGCTCACCGGCTGGGGGCTGCGCCCGGTACTGGCACCCAACGCGTACGCCCGGCAGGGCTACCTGGCCGGCGGCGACGAACTGCGGGCCGCCGACCTGAACGCCGCCTTCGCCGACCCGGAGGTACGCGGGGTGATCTGCACCCGGGGCGGCTACGGCGCGCAGCGGGTGGTCGACCTGATCGACATGGCCGCGGTGCGCCGGGACCCGAAGGTGGTGGCCGGCTTCTCCGACATCACCGCGCTGCAGTTCGCGCTCTGGCGGGGCGCCCGGCTGGCCGGCGTGCACGGCCCGGGGGCGGCGTGGCTGGACGACCGCACCCCGCTTCGCTCGGCGGAGTCGCTGCACGCCGCGCTGATGACCACCGGGCCGGTGACCGTCGAGGCGGTGCGGGAGGAGGAGACGTACCCGGTCCGGGTGCCCGGCCGGGCGGAGGGGCGCCTGCTCGGCGGCAACCTCTGCCTGATCACCGCGTCGATCGGCACCCCGGACATGCCGGACCTGACCGGGGCGGTGCTGCTGATCGAGGAGGTGCAGGAGCCGCCGTACAAGGTCGACCGGATGCTCACCCACCTGCGCCGCTGCGGCGCCCTGGCCGGGATCGCCGGGGTCGCGGTCGGCCAGTTCACCGAGTGCGCGGACGGCTGGGACACCACGATCGTCGACGTGCTCGCCGAACGCCTGGGCGACCTCGGCGTGCCCGTCCTCGGCGGCCTCCCGATCGGTCACGGCGTCGGCCAGCTCACCGTCCCCGTCGGCACCCCCGCCATCCTCGACGCCACCGCCGGCACCCTCACGGCCTCCCCCGCCGTCCACTGATCCCCACCCCAGCCCCGGGTCAGGGGGTCAGGTGGGCTACCGCGCCGATCTCCAGCGCGACCCAGACCGTCCCGTCGCGGGTGACCGTGAGGCCGTGAGGTTCCGATCCCGGGGTGGGTAGGTCGTGGGCGGTGATCCGGCCGGCGGCGTCGACGTGGCCGATCCGGTTCGCGCCCCACTCGGTGAACCAGCAGCCGCCGGCCGGGTCGGCGACGATCGCGTGGGGCCGGGCGGCCCGGTCCGGCAGCGGGTGTTCCTCGACCCGGCCGTCGGGGGTGATCCGGCCGAGCTGACCGGCGGCGATCTCGACGAACCAGAGCGCCCCGTCGCCGCCGAGGGTGATGCCCACCGGCCCCGCCGCCTCGGTGGGCAGCCCGTGCAGGGTCACCTCGCCGTCGAGGTCGATCCGGCCGATCGCGTTCGCCTGGTTGAGGGTGAACCAGAGGGCGTCGTCGGGGCCGACGGCCAGCATCGACGGAAAGCCGCCGGTCACCGGCAGCGGAAACGTCGTCACCGACCCGTCGGCGGTGACCCGGCCGATCGTGTCGTTGCCCATGCCCGCGTACCAGAGGGCGTCATCGGGGCCGACGGCGAGGCCGCAGGGGCCGGTCCCCGGCGGCAGCGCCACAGAGCTGACGTCGCCCTCGACGGTGATCCGGCCGAGCCGATGATCGCCGGAGCGGGTATACCAGAGGGCGCCGTCGGGCCCGGTGGTGATGATCAGCGGCCGGCTCTCCGCCGGGTCGGTGCGGTAGGTACGGACCGAGCCGTCCCGCCCGAGCCGAGCCACCCCGCCCGTCCCGGCCAGCGTCAGCCAGAGCGCGCCATCCGGGCCGGTCGTGATCGCGTACGGCCCGGAGCCCGGGCCGGTGAGGGCGATTTCGCGGATTGCGGGGCTGGTCATGCGGGTCACCTCTCGTCGCGGACCGGCCTACCCTTCCGGCCTCACCGTGCCCCTCGCAACCGGTTTGCCCGCACTTCGAAACCGGATTTTCAGCGCGTTGACAGGCTCACCATGGGTTCCCCCCAGCTCCGCCCGTCACTCTCGGTCACGTCAACGCACCACCACCGAACTGGAGAACCGCATGATCCGCAAGATGTCGAGGAAGCACGTACTGGCCGGCCTGGCCGCCGCCGGGGTGCTCGGCGTCGGGATCGCCGCCCCCACGGTGGCGCTCGCCGACGACAAGAGCCCGAGCCCGAGCGCCAGCGCCAACGCCGATCAGGGCACCGACCGCAAGCAGCAGCGGGCCGACCGGCAGGCCGAGTTCGCCGACGCCCTCGCCAAGGAACTGGGCGTGTCGACCGACAAGGTCACCGCGGCGCTGGAGAAGATCCGCGAGCAGCACCAGGGCGACCGCCCGGAGCGGCCGTCGACCGAGGACCGACAGGCGTGGCAGCAGGAGCGACAGGCGCAGCTGAAGGAGCGGCTGGACCAGGCCGTCAAGGACGGCAAGCTCACCCAGGAGCAGGCCGACGCGGTGCTGAAGGCGGTCGAGGCCGGTGTCTTCCCGGGCCCGGGCGGCGGCGGCCACCGCGGCGGCTGGGGTAACGGCCGCTAAGGCCCGTCACGCTGACCGACTGCACCTCGCCGATGTGGCGGCATCCCGGTCCGGGGATGCCGCCACATCGCCGATCCCGCGCCACCCCGGCCCGATCACCCGGCAGGTGGGGTGAACACGCCGAGGTGGTTCCCGGAGGGGTCGAGCAGGTGCGCGAGGGTCAGCCCGCTCGGCGCGGTCCGCAGCGGCACCACCACCTTCCCGCCGGCCGCCTCGGCCCGGCGGCAGGTCTCCGCCACGTCCGCCACCTCGGCGTAGAAGATCGCGTAGTTCGGCGAGTCGCCGCCCGTGCCCCGGATCGCGCCGCCGATTCCCTGCTCCCCGCCGGCCGTCGTCACCCGGTACGACGCGCCCGGCGCCCCCTGCTCGTCGAAGGTCCAGCCGAACAGGTCCGTGTAGAAGCGCTGGACCTCGTCGGGGCGGTCGGAACCGATCTCGAACCAGGTGATGGGCGTGCTGGACATGCTGCCTCCCGTCGTCGTGCCGGCCCGTCGGCCGGCGTCGTCAGGAAGCAGCCTCACCCCCGTCCGCGACAGCGTCCTGTCGGTGTTTTCCGGTCTCACACCAGACTGAGCGGGCGGACCCGCTCGTGCGGGATGTCGAGGTCGCCGGGGTGCAACTCCCGGGTCACCGGCTCCGCCAGCGGGTGCACCGAGACGATCCGGTCGGTGCGGAAGCAGCGCAACCCGTCGCGCAGCCGGCACCAGGCGACCAGGTACCAGTGCCGGGGGCTGCCGAGGTAGCCCAGCGGCTCCACGTCGCGCACCGAGTCCGCACCGGCGCGGTCCGCGTACCGGAGGCGGAGCACGCGGCGGGCGGTGACCGCGTCGGCGACGGAGGCCGGGACGGGGGTGGCCGGCCCGTCGCCGATCAGATGCACCCGGCCGGCCAGCCGGTGCGCCTCGGCGGCGTCGGCGGGCGGCATCACCGCGACCAGCTTGCGCAGCGCCGCGCCGGCGGCCGGGGCGAACGGCGTGCCGGCCAGCCGGTGCAGCGCGACGGCCATCGCGACCGCCTCGCCCGGGGTCAGGTTGACCGGCGGCAGGGTGCGCGCCCGGTCCACCACGTAGCCGCCGGTGCGGCCGGGCTCGGCCCAGATCGGCACCCCGGCGCCCTGCAGCGCGGCGATGTCCCGCTCGATGGTCCGGGCGCTGACCTCGAAGCGCCGGGCCAGCCAGCTGGCGCTGCGCGGGCGCGGCGACACCGCCCGCAACTCCTCCACCAACGCGTAGAGACGGTCGGTCCGGTTCACCCCGCGAAGCTATGCCCGGGGTACGACACCGTCAGAGCGACAGGTAGCGCTGCCGCTCGTACGGGGTGACCTCGCGGCGGTACTGCTCCCACTCGGCCCGCTTGTTGCGCAGGAAGAAGTCGAAGACGTGCTCGCCGAGCACCTCGGCGACCAGCTCCGAACCGGCCATCACGTCGATCGCCTCGGCGAGGTTCTCCGGCAGCGCCTCGTAGCCCATGGCGCGGCGCTCGGCGCTGCTCAGCGACCAGACGTCGTCCTCCGCGCCCGGGGGCAGCTCGTAGCCCTCCTCGATCCCCTTGAGACCGGCGCCGAGCATCACCGCGAACGCCAGGTACGGGTTGGCCGCCGAGTCCAGCGAGCGCACCTCCACCCGGGCCGAGTTCGGCTTGCCGTACGCGGGCACCCGGACCAGCGCGGACCGGTTCAGGTGACCCCAGCAGACGTACGCCGGGCTCTCGGTGATCCGGTCCGGCAGCGCCTGCGGGAAGAGCCGCTTGTAGGAGTTGACCCACTGGTTGGTCACCGCGGTGTATTCCCGGGCGTGGGTGAGCAGCCCGGCGATGAACGACTTGGCCACCTTGGAGAGCTTCATCGGGTCGCCGGCGTCGTGGAACGCGTTGCGCTCCCCCTCGAACAGCGACAGGTGGGTGTGCATGCCGCTGCCCGGCTGGTCGGTGAACGGCTTCGGCATGAAGCTGGCCTGCACGCCGGTGGAGAGCGCCACCTCCTTCACCACGTGCCGGAAGGTCATGATGTTGTCGGCGGTGGTCAGCGCGTCGGCGTAGCGCAGGTCGATCTCCTGCTGGCCGGGGGCCACCTCATGGTGGCTGAACTCCACCGAGATGCCGATCCGCTCCAGCGCCAGCACGGCCTGCCGGCGGAAGTCCCGGGCCACCGCGTGGGTGGTGTGCTCGAAGTAGCCGCCGGTGTCCACCGGGGTCGGCACCGAGCCGTCGTTGGCGCCGTCCTCCAGCAGGAAGAACTCGATCTCCGGGTGGGTGTAGAAGGTGAAGCCCTTCTCGGCGGCCCGGGAGAGCGCCCGGCGCAGCACGTGCCGCGGGTCGGCCCAGGACGGGCTGCCGTCGGGGAGCAGGATGTCGCAGAACATCCGGGCGCTCTCGCCGCTCACCCCGCCCTCGAAGGGGAAGACCTGGAAGGTGGTCGGGTCGGGCATGGCGACCATGTCGGACTCGAAGACCCGGGCGAAGCCCTCGATGGCCGAGCCGTCGAATCCGATGCCTTCGTCGAAGGCCGCCTCCAGCTCCGCCGGGGCCACTGACACGCTCTTGAGCGTGCCGAGCACGTCGGTGAACCACAGCCGGACGAACCGGATGTCCCGCTCTTCCAGCGTACGGAGGACGAACTCCTGCTGACGGTCCACTTCCACCCCTCGTGACACGTACGTCCGGCGCCGGTCCGGCCGGCCCGACCCTGACCGCCCAGTCTCCACCGGCCTGGTTACGCCGACGTTACGCGACCACCCCGGGGCTGTCCCGCCGTGTCCCGTCGCCGTCGGCGGGGGTGGGAGCGTGGCCGGCGTCTCCCGCGTCCGGCCGGGTTGGGCCCGCCCCGCTGGGGCAAGATGAGGGACATGCCCACCTTGCGTCTCGCCCTGTGTCAGGTCAATCCGACCGTCGGCGACCTCGCCGGCAACGCCGACCTGATCCGCGCCTGGACCCGCAAGGCCGCCGACGCCGGCGCCCAGCTCACGCTCTTCCCGGAGCTGATGCTGACCGGCTACCCGGTCGAGGACCTCGTCTTCCGCCGCTCCTTCGTCGCCGCTTCCCAGGCCGCACTGCGGCAGCTCTCCGCCGACCTGGCCGCCGACGGGCTCGGCGACCTGCCGGTCGTGGTCGGCTACCTGGACGCGGACGGCCCGCCCCAGGTCAGCGGCGACGCCCAGCCGGGCCGGGGCGCCCGCAACGCCTCCGCGCTGCTGCACCGGGGCGCGATCGTGGCCACGTACTTCAAGCACCACCTGCCCAACTACGGCGTCTTCGACGAGGACCGGTACTTCGTCCCGGGCAACACGCTCGAGGTGGTCCGGATCGGCGGGGTGGACGTCGGGCTGACCATCTGCGAGGACCTCTGGCAGGCCGGTGGCCCGTTCGCGGTGGCCCGGCAGGCCGGCGTCGGGCTGGTGGTCAACATCAACGGCTCGCCGTACGAGCTGAACAAGGACGACGTCCGGCTGCCGCTGGTCCGCCGCCGGGCCGCCGAGGCCGGCGCCACCGTCGCGTACGTGAACATGGTCGGCGGCCAGGACGAGCTGGTCTACGACGGCGACTCGATGATCGTCGGCGCGGACGGCACGCTGCTCGCCCGGGCGCCGCAGTTCGTCGAGCACCTGCTGGTGCACGACGTGGATCTGGCGGCGGCGCAGGAGCCGGTCGGCGGCGACCAGCAACTCGGCGGGATGCGGGTGGTCCACACCAGGGTCAGCGACAGCCTCCCGCCGGCCGCCAGCGGCGAGGCCGCGGTCGGCGGGATCATCGAGCCGGTCGCCGACGAGGCCGAGGTGTGGCAGGCGCTGGTGCTGGGCCTGCGCGACTACGTCAACAAGAACCGGTTCCCGTCGGTGGTGCTGGGCCTCTCCGGCGGGATCGACTCGGCGGTGTCGGCCGCCATCGCGGTGGACGCGCTCGGGCCGGACCGGGTGGTCGGCGTCTCGCTGCCCAGCCAGCACTCCTCCGAGCACTCCCGGGCCGACGCGGAGGACCTGGCCAAGCGGACCGGCCTGGACTACCGGATCGAGCCGATCCAGCCCATGGTGGACGCTTTCCTGGCCAACATGTCGCTCTCCGGGGTGGCCGTGGAGAACCTCCAGGCCCGGGTCCGCGGGGTGGTCCTCATGGCGCTGTCGAACCAGGAGGGCCATCTGGTCCTCACCACCGGCAACAAGAGCGAGCTGGCGGTCGGCTACTCCACCCTCTACGGCGACTCGGTGGGCGGCTACAACCCGGTCAAGGACGTCTGGAAGACGCTGATCTGGCGGCTGGCGAGGTGGCGCAACGCGGACGCCGAGCGCCGGGGCGAGACCCCGCCGATCCCGGAGAGCTCGATCGGCAAGCCCCCGTCGGCCGAGCTGAGCCCCGGCCAGCTGGACAGCGACACCCTGCCCGACTACGACGTGCTCGACCCGATCCTGATCGGCTATGTCGACGGCGACCTGGGCCGGGACGGGCTGATCGCGTCGGGCCACAATCCCGCGGTGGTGGACAAGGTGCTGCGGATGGTGGATACCGCCGAGTACAAGCGCCGGCAGTCCGCGCCCGGCACGAAGATCTCGCACAAGGCGTTCGGGCGGGACCGCCGGCTGCCGATCACGAACCGCTGGCGCGAGCACGGCTGAGCGGGCCCGCCCGCCGGGCTGCCGACTTCCCTCCCGAGGGGGCTGAGCCTGCCCGGTACGTCGGGCCGGGAAGTGACATCCTCCACTCCGCCCTGCCGCCGCCCGGTCGTCCGGTGCGACGATCGCGGCAGAGCCCGGGGACCGCGAACGCGGCCTCGAGGAAGGAGAGAGTCATGGTGGAGTCCACCCCGGCCGAGGTGACCGCCCTGTACGGCGGGCCGGCCACCCGGCGGGTCCGTACCCGCGACCTGATCGCCGCCAAGGAGCGCGGCGAGCGGTGGGCGATGCTCACCTCGTACGACCAGTACACCGCCTCGATCTTCGACCAGGCGGGGATTCCGGTGCTGCTGGTCGGCGACTCGGCGGCGAACAACGTCTTCGGCTACGAGACCACCCTGCCGGTGACCGCAGAGGAGCTGCTGCCCCTGGTCCGGGCGGTGGTCCGGGCGACGAAGCACTCGCTCATCGTCGGCGACCTGCCCTTCGGCTCGTACGAGGAGGGGCCGACGCAGGCGCTGCGGACCGCGGTGCGGTTCATGAAGGAGGGCGGCTGCCACGCGGTGAAGCTGGAGGGCGGTCGGCGCTGCGCCGCGCAGATCGAGGCGATCGTCGGCGCCGGCATCCCGGTGATGGCGCACATCGGCTTCACCCCGCAGAGCGAGCACACGCTGGGCGGCTACCGGGTGCAGGGCCGCGGCGACACCGCCGAGGAGGTGATCGCCGACGCCCGGGCGGTCGCCGAGGCGGGCGCGTTCGCGGTGGTGCTGGAGATGGTGCCGGGTGAGGTGGCCAAGCGGATCACCGCCGAGCTGCGGATCCCGACCGTGGGCATCGGTGCCGGCCCGGACACCGACGCACAGGTGCTGGTCTGGCAGGACATGGCCGGGCTGCGTACCGGCAAGGCGCCGCGTTTCGTCAAGCGCTACGCCGACCTGGCCGGTGCGCTGACCGACGCCACCCGGCGGTACGCCGATGAGGTACGCGACGGGCAGTTCCCCGCCGCCGAGCACACCTTCTGAGCAGGTCGGGCGGTGCGGCTTCCGGGCCGCACCGCCCGCACTGCCCGGTACGGCGGCCGCGGTTCAGAGGTCGGTGACCCGGATGCCGGCGTGCGCCTTGTAGCGCTTGTTGATCGCGATCAGGTTCGCGGTGAACGCCTCGATCTGGTGGGCGTTGCGCAGCCGGCCGGCGTAGATGCCCCGCATGCCGGGGATCCGGGCGGCGAGCGCGGCGACGACCCCGACCAGCTCGCGGTCCTCGGTGCAGATCAGCACGTCCAGGTCGATCCGGTCGATCTCCGGGTCGGCCAGCAGCGGCGCGCTGACATGGTTGAACGCGGCGCAGACTCGGGACTCGGGCAGCAGCCGGGCGGCCTGCTGCACGGCGCTGCCCTCCTCGACGGCGAGGGCGTACGGGCCCTGCTTGTCGAAGCCGAGCGGGTTGACACAGTCGATCACGATCTTGTCGACGAGGGCACCAGCCAGAGCGGCGACGATGGCGGCGTGCCCGTCCCACGGCACCGCGATGATCACCACGTCGCTGCGGCGGGCCACCTCGTCGTTGTCCGCGCCGGACACCACGCCGTCGGCCGGTACGCCGGGCAGGGCGGCGATCTCGGCGGCGGCCTGCGCCGCCCGGTCGGCGGAGCGGGACCCGATCAGGACGGTCTGCCCGGCCCGCGCGAACCGGTAGGCGAGACCCCGCCCCTGGTCGCCGGTGCCACCGATGATGCCGACGGTCAGCCCGGAGACATCGGGCAGCGTGCTCGCGTCGTATGCCATGCGATCATCCTCGCAAACCGTGCCAGCGGGCAGCACCGTACACGGCTGTGACAATCCCCGCTGGCCCGGCCGAGTCGGTGGGTCAGGCGCGTTCGAAGAGGACCTTGCGGTGGGTGGGGTCGGCGCTGACCAGGCGGACCGGGACGCGCTCGCCGAGCGGCAGTTGGCCGACGCAGCGGGCGCGGACCGGCGGCTCGTCCAGCGCCACCGTGCCGCCGGGCGGTCGACCGGGCCGGCCGTTGCCGGCCTGCCGGGGCGGGTCGGTGGCCGGCCGGGGCTCGTCCACGTCCAGCACCGCCGCCTCGAAGGTCTCCCCCACCCGGTGCTCCAGCAGCACCGCCTCGGCCAGCTCGATCGCGCCCCGGGTGGCCGCCGATGCCACCCGGTCGGTGGTCGCCATCACCTCGGGCAGCTTCGGCAGCGCGGCGCGGGCCCAGTCGGGCACCTCCCGGCCCTCGTGCAGGGCCAGGCAGACCTCGGTCGCGTACCGGTCGGCGAGCCGGCGCAGCGGCGCCGTGACGTGGGCGTACGCGGCGGCCACCCCGCCGTGCGCCGGCTGCTCGGGCAACTCCCCGGCGAAGGCGGTGTACGCGGCCCCGCGCATCAGCTCGGCCGCCTGGTCGATGAAGGCGGCCGCCCGGGGTTGGGAGGCGTCCAGTCCGGCGAGCACCTCGCCCACCGACATCCCCGCCGGCCAGCGGACGCCCAGCGGGCCGGCGGCCAGCCGCAGCCGGTCGACCGCCTCCGGCTTCGGCGCGGGCATCGTCCGCAGCAGTCCGATCCGGCCGGCGAGCATGATGTCGGCGGCGGCCATCCCGGTCAGCAGCGAGATCTGCGCGTTGTGGTCCTCCATCGGGCCGGGCCCGCGCAGCACCAGCCGCCAGCCGTCGCCGTCCGGCTCGACGTCCTGCTCGGGCAGGGGCAGGTTGACCGCGCCCCGGCGCAGCCCACGGGCGGTGAGCAGGGCACCGATCTCGGGCAGCAGGGCGATCGGCTCGGGCAGCCGGCCGGCGTCGGCGGCGAGCTGCACGCCGACGTAGTCGAGCTTGGCCCGGCTGCGGACCCGGGCGCGTTCCACCACCACGCCGACCATGCCGCCGTCAGCGTCGAGGTCGATGGTCCAGAGCACCGCCGCCCGGTCGGCGTCGGGCAGCAGGCTGGCCGCCCCCTCGCTGAGGGTGTGCGGGTGCAGCGGCACGTTGCCGTCGGGCAGGTAGACGGTCTGCCCGCGGCGCCAGGTCTCCGCCTCCAGCGCGCCACCGGGGCGTACGTGGGTGGCCACGTCGGCGATGGCGTACCGGACCCGGAAACCGCCACCGGGGCGGCGGGCGAGGTGCATCGCCTGGTCGAGGTCGCGCGAGGTCGCCGGGTCGACCGTCACGAACGGGATGTCGGTCCGGTCGGCGACGGCCGGCAGCGGCGCAGCGGCCGCCTCGTCGGCCTCGCGCTGCGCCGCGGCCGGGAAGCCCTCGGGCAGTCCCAGCTCACGGCGCAGCGCGCCGAAGTCGATGCGGGGCGCGAGTACGCGTCGGATCACCACGCGGTCAATCCTGACAGTGCGGCGGGTGATCCGCCCACCGACCGAGGCGCCAGCAATGGCTTCTGGTCCCGGCGCGGCGTCAGACCGGCCCTCATCCGGTCCGGAGCGCCGCCGCCCGGCGGCGCGGAGGCCGAATTGTGGCCGCCAGCCGAACTGGCGTTGCCGGAGACCGACGGCGCCGCGACGTCAGGCGGTGGCCTTCCGCGCGGGCGCCTTGCGGGCGGTGGTCTTCCGGGCGGCCGTGGTCTTCTTGGCCGGCGCCTTCTTCGCCGCCACGGTCTTCTTCGCCGTGGTGGCCTTCTTCGCGGGCGCCTTCTTCACCGCGGTCTTGCCTGCGGCGGGACGGGTGGCCGTGGTCTTCTTCGCCGGAGCCTTCTTCGCCGCGGTGACCTTCTTGGCGGCCGCCGTCTTCTTCGGCGCGGCGCCGGCCTTCCGGGCCGTGGTCGCGGTGACCTTGCGGGCGGTGGTCTTCTTCGCGGCCGTGGTCTTCTTCGCCGGCGCCCGCTTCGCCGCCACGGCCTTCTTCGCGGGCGCCTTCTTCGCCGGAGCCCGCTTCGCCGCGGTGGCCTTCTTCGCGGCCACCGTCTTCTTCGCCGTGGTGGCCTTCTTCGCGGGCGCCTTCTTGGCGGTGGTCCTGGTGGCCGGCGCCTTCTTCGCGGGTGCCTTCCGCGCCGCCGACACGGCCTTCCTGGCGGCCGCCTTCTTCGCGACCGCCTTCTTCGCCGGCACCCGGCCGGCGCCCGCACCCGAGGCGTTGGCGGACGCCTTGGTGACCGTCGCCGTCCTGGCCGTGGCCGTGCCCACGGTACGCCTGGCTGCGGTGGTCTTCTTCGCGCTCGTACGTCTGGCGGCCGGGCGGGTGGTGGCCTGCTGTGCTTCGGCCATCTCGGTTCCCTCCTTGGGGACGTGCTCTCGCCCTCGCGGAGCACGGATCACCTCGACGCGGGCCGTCCCGCGCCGTCTAGCTGCCCTCCCCGGCCCAACGGGCGTCCTCGGCGTCCCACGCTTCGTTCCGCTCCCGCACCGTCTGCAGGGCGTTCTCCGCGTCGGCGGCTGAGGCGTACGGTCCGAGAACGTGCTTCGCGGGGCACACGTCGGCATCGGTCTCGACCCGGTGGTGTCGCGTGCACCAGTAGTAGTGCCCACCACTTCCGTCGTCGCTCATGCGATCACTGTGCACCGCGAAGTGCCCGGCCGCCACCGGAACGCCGCAAATAGTCCTGATGACCTCCACAGTAGACGTGCTCCGGCCGCCGCGGGACCAAACGGGCGAAGTCGCACACGATTCCACTCCCGCTCAGCCAGGATTCGGTCACGCTCGTGGTCCGCCAGGCGCAGGGAGCGACCTGGCCGGGTCCGCTCAGGCGGGCGAAGACACCGGCGCCGGCACGGCCACCGGGTCGGCCGGCCGGGCCGCGCCGATGACGTACGCCAGCGCGTACGGGGTGCAGGCCAGGTAGAGGAAGGGTTGCAGCTCGACCAGGTCACCGATCAGGAAGATCTCCCACTGCGTCGGGCGGGGCAGCCCGAATGACCAGTCGGTCCAGCAGGTGAAGAGCCACAGCGGCGCGGAGACCCGGTTGACGCTGTCGTACTGCGCCACCCCGTCGACGACCGTCCCCGGACCGCCGGGGATGTGGTTGACCACGGTGAGCACCACCGCCGCGTCGGCGACGGCCAGCGCGGCCAGCACCCCCAACCACCAGGCGGCCCGGACCCGTCCCCGCCTGGCGAGCGTCCCGGCGGCCCAGAGCACCAGCGCCAGGCCGGCCAGCCACACCACCAGACCGGGTGCGGTACGGATCAGGTCGTCGGTGGTGGTGTTCAGCGCGTACTCGACGGCGACGACGGTGAGGCCCAGGGGCAGCATCACGCCGAGCGCCCGACGCAGCGGTCCACGCAGGGCGGTACGCGCGGCGCCCCGGCCGACCCGACGGGCCAGCAGCACCGCGAGCCCGGCGGTGAGGGCGCTCAGCACGGGCACCTGCGACAGGTTCGCGTCCACCACCCCGAAGAGCGAGCCGACCAGCGCCCCGGACCCGACCACCGCGATCATCAGGATCGCCAGGCAGGCCGGCGGGGCCAGCAGCAGGGTGGCGGCCGTCCGGCGGGCCTGGGAGTCGAACCGGGTCCGGTCGACCACCGGCGTGCCGGCCCGGCTGGCGGCCAGGCTGGCGGCGAAGCGCAGCATCCGCCACCGCTGGCCGCGCTCGGCCAGCACGTGCAGCTCGGCCTGCCATTCCCGGGACAGTTCGTCGTGGAGTTCCGCCGGCCAGCGGCGCACCGCCGACCGCAGCAGGAACTCGGCCAGCCGCCGGCTCACCACGCCGGGGCTCCCGTCGGCTCGGCGCCACCCCACGCCCGGCCGTCCGGGGCGAGGGCCCGCAGCTCGGCGAGCGCCTGCCGGGCGGCGCGTACGCCCTCGGGGGTGAGCAGGTAGTAGCGGCGCGCGGGCCGACCGGCCGCGACCGGATCGACCTCCTCCCAGTCGGCGGCGAGCCAGCCGGCCGCCTGGAGCCGGTGCAGGACGGGATAGAGGGTGCCGCTGGGCAGGCCGGTGAGCTTCATCAGGTCGAGGCCGTAGCGGGGGGCCTCCGGGTCGGCGAGGAGTGCGGCGAGCACCTTCGCCACCGGAATCGTCATCCGCATGGTCGGCACTGTATCGGATTTCTACATAGGGTGCGAGGGCAGCACGGACGCCAAAGTGGATGGACGGCGGCCCGGCCGGGCGTGGGCCCGGCCCGCACCGGATCCGCGACCTCGCCGAGCGGTCCACCAACCCGGCACGGCCGCCCTCCCCATCGCGCGGCGGCCGCCCCTAGGGCAGGCGGCGGATGGCCAGCAGGGCGATGTCGTCAACCGGGTGCTCGGTGTCGAGCATCGCCATGACGGTGGCGCAGACCGTCTCGACGGGCGCCAGCGGCACGGCGGCCAGCAGCCGGGCGATGCCGACGTCGAGCAGTTCGCCGCGGCGTTCGACGAGGCCGTCGGTGTAGGAGACCAGGACCGCGCCGGGCGGAAAGTCGACCGCGGTGGTGTGCCGCTCGGGCGGCCGGCGGCCGGTGCCGAGCGGTGGGTCGACGCGGGCGGGGAGCACGTCGTTCGGTTGGCCGGGGACGGCCAGCACCGGGCGGGGGTGCCCGGCTAGGGCGACGCGCACGGTGGTGCCGTCCGGGGAGATCATCGCGTACAGCGCGGTGGTCAGGCTGCCGGCCTCGAAGTGGACCACCTTCCGGTCGAGCAGCGTCAGCGCCTCGGCCGGATCGTCGCAGACCAGCGCGTACGCGCGCAGGGCACTGCGGACCCGGCCCATCACCACGGCCGACTGCAGCCCGTGACCCGACACGTCGCCGACCACCACACCCGTCCAGCCGGACGGGAGGGTGAAGACGTCGTACCAGTCGCCGCCGACGCCGGAGGCGTGTCCCGGCACGTACCGGGCGGCCATCTCGATACCGGGCACCTCGGGCAGTTCGGTGGGGATCAGGCTGCGCTGCAGCGCCAGCGCGGCGGCCTGGTCCAGGGTGTTCGCGCGGGCCCGGCTGGCCAGGCTGAGCCGGTCGGCCACGAGTTCCAGCAGGCGGACGTCGTCGGGGGTGAACCGCCGCGGCGTGAGGGTGCCGACGTGCAGGACGCCGACGAGGTCACCCCGCGCGATGATCGGTACGCCCAGCAGGGACCGGACACCGGTGTCCAGCAAGATCGGGTTGACCACCTTGTCCGGGGTGACCTGCTCGATGATCACCGGCTGCCGGGTGTAGGCGATCCGGCCGGCGAAGCCACGCCCGATCGAGACCCGGAACCTTTGTCGTACCTCCTCCTCCAGCCCCTTGGCCGCGGTGGCGACCAACTGCTGGGCGCGTACGTCGAGCAGGAGGATGGCCGCCGTGTCGACCTGCAGCAGATCGCGGACCCGGTCGAGCAGTTCGTCGAAGAGGTCGGCGACGTCGAGACGAGAGAGCGTGGCATCGGTCACCGCCTCGATGCGGTGCAACCGCTGCTCGTCCCTCAGGTGCTCGGCGCGAACCACCTCAGGATCGTAGTTGCATTCCGGCAACTTCCGCCCGTCCGCGCCCGCCCCGACGTCGGCATACTCAGGGGCGCGAGCTGCCCAGACAGGGCCGGGCACGGCGATCGGGGCAGCTACCGGGCACTCATCGGGAGGGCGCACGCCGGCGGTGCGACAGTGCGGTGTGATGGTGCCCCCCGGGATGACTGTCCGGGTCGGTATGGACGGTGGCGGTGGCCAGCCGGGGCACGGCGTGGGTGAGCTGGTGTTCGGCGTCGGCCGCGATCTCGTGCGCGGCGAGGAGGCTGAGCTTCGCGTCGACCACCAGCTCCGCCTCGGCGTGCAGCCGGTGGCCGATCCAGCGCAGTCGCACGGCGGCCACGTCCTGCACGCCGTCGACCGCCCGGAGCGCGGACTCGGCCTGGTCGACGAGGTCGGGATCGACGGCGTCCATCAGGCGCCGGTAGACCTCGCGGGCGGCGTCCCTGAGGACGAAGGTGATGGCGACGGCGATGACCACGCCGACGACGGGATCGGCCCAGCGCCAGCCGAGGGCGGCACCGCCGGCCGCAGCGAGCACTGCCAGCGAGGTGTACCCGTCGGTGCGGGCGTGCAGCCCGTCGGCGACGAGGGCAGCGGAGCCGATGCGCCGGCCGACCCGGATGCGGTACTGGGCGACCAGCTCGTTGCCGAGGAAGCCGACGAGACCGGCGGCGGCGACCCAGGGCAGGTGGGTCACCTCGGCGGGGTGCAGCAGCCGGACGACGGCGGTCCCGGCCGCGGCGACGGCGGAGGCGGCGATGACCGCGACGATGATGATGCCGGCGAGGTCCTCGGCCCGGCCGTACCCGTAGGTGTAGGCGCGGGTGGCGGCACGCCGGCCCACGAGGAAGGCGATCCCCAGCGGCACGGCGGTCAGGGCGTCGGCGACGTTGTGCAGGGTGTCGCCGAGCAGCGCCACCGAGCCGGACAGCACCACGATGACCGCCTGGGCGAGCGCCGTGATCCCGAGTCCGACCAGCGAGAGCCACAGGGCGCGTAGGCCCTGCCGGGAGGACTCCAGGGCGGGGTCGACCTTCGCCCGGGAGTCGTGGGAGTGGGGGACGGCGGCGTGGGTCAGCCGGTGCCACCAGGCGCTGCGCCCGTCGTGGTGGTGATCATGGTCGCGCTCGTGCCGGCCGTGGTCGCGTGAGTGGTCATGGCCGTGGTCGTGGTCCGTCACCACTCCCCCAGTTCGCCCGGTCGCACGGACGGTCCGTACCCCTGACGCCAGCGATAATATGTGCTCATGTACGCACGCGACAATGTTGCAGCTGCCAGTGATCTGCAACAGCGCCTACCTGGCGGGCCGGACGTGGCGGCGGCGACGGAGATGCTGCGGATGCTGGCCGACGGCACCAGGCTGCGGCTGATGCACCTGCTCAGCGAGGGCGAGCACGACGTGACCGCGCTGGTGGCGGCGGTGGGGCTGGCCCGGCCGGCGGTGTCGCAGCACCTCGGAAAGCTCCGGTTGGCGGGGCTGGTCAGCGTGCGGCGGGAGGGCCGCCGGGCGCTCTACCGGGCCCGGGGCGGCCATGTGCGCCGACTGGTGGCGGAGGTGCTGCACGCCGCGGCGCACCGGGTCAGCGGCCTCCCGGAGCATGATTGAGCAGCCCCAGGGCCGCGCCGGCCAGCTGGTGGGCGACGGACGAGTCGACCTGTACGCCGGATTCTGTGACCGACGCGGCCCGAAGGCGCGTCGGCGGCGGCCATCCATCTCGGCCTACCGTCGCCGGCAGGCTCCAGCGGCCTACCCGCAGACATCGGACGGGCAGCCCTCAAGCGTCTGCGCGGACCATCGCCTCGCGGCGAGGATCCTTTCTTGGCCTTGCTCCGGGTGGGGTTTACCGAGCCATCCCGGTCACCCGGGATGCTGGTGGGCTCTTACCCCACCGTTTCACCCTTACCGTCCCGTTTCGGGGCCGGCGGTCTGTTTTCTGTGGCACTGTCCCGCGGGTCACCCCGGGTTGCCGTTAGCAACCACCCTGCCCTGTGGAGTCCGGACGTTCCTCGGCGACGGGCCGCAAAGCCCGTCGACGCGACCGCCCGGTCGACTCGTCCGTCGCGTCCATCATCCTAACGACGCCCGCGCCGCCGCCATTTCCCGGCCGTGCGGTCACCCCACGTCGATCGTCAGAACACCCAACCCGGCGTACGCCTTGGGCGTCTCCGTCAGCACGGGGCGGCCCTGGGGCCACTCCGGGTCGGGTCGCCCCAGCACCACCGCGTGCGCCAGTTCCCAGTCCACGCCCTGCTTCACCAGCCGACCCACGGCGAGAGCCCCGGAGTAGCGCAGCTCCACGACGTCCAGCACCGGTAGGGCTCCGACGTGCTCGCCAAGGGCCGGCCGCTGGGCGGCGGCGCCAGCCAGGCAGAGCGCCGGTACGAACAGTTGCCTTCCGTGCTCCCGGTGCGCCTGGACAACGAGACCGGAGAGCAAATGGTGTCCCGCGCCGAAGGCGAGCAGCGCGGTGTGGTCGAAAACCACTCCGTTCATGGTCACGCGGCTCGTGGTCGAGGCTCGGCCAGGCTCTCGGGAGCCTCGCCGGCTTCGATCGCCGACCACACACTCTCGCCTCGGGCAAGATCCTCATCGCTCAGGTCGGGCGCGATTCGCGCCCGGATGTACGCCTCGGCTCTGGTCGCCCGTTCACGCAGTTCCTCGCGGGTCGGCGTCGTCCGGGCGAACTCGGCCAACAGGTCGCGCATGCTGACGCCCCGCTCCTGGGCCAGGACGGCCAACCGGTCCCGTACCTCAGCAGCCACCTTGATGGTCGTGTCCACCGGCGAAGTATACGAGCGGTATACCACTCCGGCTGGGAGCGACGCGGCAGGGCAGCGGAAAGTTGAGATCCGTCCCGGCCGTACTAGCCTCCGGTAACCATGGACCTCTCCGACGCCGCGCTCCTGCTCGCCGCCGGTCTCGCCGCGGGCACGGTGAACGCGGCGGCCGGGGGCGGCTCGCTGATCACCTTCCCGGCCCTGATCGCGACCGGCCTGCCGCCGGTGCCGGCGAACGTCACCAACTCGGTGTCGGTCTTCCCCGGGTACGTGGCCAGCGTCGCCGGCAGCCGGATGGACCTGCCGCGCGGGCCGCAGCTGTGGCGCCTGCTGCCCACCACCGTGCTCGGCACGGGCGTCGGCTGCCTGCTCCTGCTGGCCACCCCGGCGCGGGCGTTCGAGCTGGTGGTGCCGTTCCTGGTGCTGGGCGCGACCGCCGTCCTGGCCTTCCAGGACCCGCTGCGCCGGCTGGTCGGCCATCCGGCCGACCTCAGCCCGCGCCGCCGTACCGTCACCGTGCAGGCCATGGTCGCGCTCGGCTCGGTGTACGGCGGCTACTTCGGCGCGGCGCTCGGGGTGATGCTGGTGGCCGGCCTGGCCCTGGTGCTGGACGCCACCCTGGCCCGGGTCACCGCCGTCAAGAACCTGCTCTCGGCCGTGGTGGGGCTGACCACGCTGGTGGTGTTCGCGCTCTTCGGCCCGGTCAACTGGGCGGCGGTCGCGGTGGTCGCGCCGGCCACCGTGGTCGGCGGGTACGTGGGCGCCCGGTTGGTCCGCCGGCTCCCGCCGGTGGTGCTGAAGACCGTCATCGTGGTGTTCGGCACGGTGATCGGCCTCGACCTGCTCTGGCGCGCGCTGCGCTGACCCCCTGGACACCGAACCGCCCCGGCGTGAGGCTGCGCCGGGGCGGTTCGACCAGGAGGGGCAGTGGCTCAGTACGCCTCGCCGACCGGCTCCTCCGGCGCGTGCTCGGCGCCGCGGGCGGCCCGGTTCCACCGGGACCAGAGCACGCGCTCGCCGTAGCCGGCGGCCATCACGTGCGCGAAGGCGAGGTAGACCAGCACGCCGACGGCGAGCACCCCGAAGCCGACCCAGAACGGCAGGGCCAGCCCGTGCTCGGCGAGCTTGCCGGAGATGATCGGGGCCGGCGCGGCGGCGCCCCAGCGGACCAGGTTGAACGCGCCGGTCGCGACCCGCCGGTCGGCGGAGCCGAGGCCGAGCGCCAGGTCGGTGAGGTTGGCGTTGGCCAGGCCCATGAACAGGCCGGACAGCACCAGCACGACCAGCGACTCGGTGGTGCCGGACGAGGTGGCGAAGAGGACCATGCAGACCAGCAGGCCGGCGATGGCCACGCCGACGGTCTGCACCGCGCCGATCCGGTGCGCCAGCCGGTGGCCGATCAGCAGGATGCCGGCGGCCAGGCCGAGGCCCCAGCCGGTGAAGGCCAGCCCCAGCGGGATGACGTCGAGGTGCAGGAAGAGCGGCGTGTAGCCGAGCACCACGAAGAAGACGAAGTTGTACGCGGCGGTGACCACGCAGAGGGTGATGAACGCCGGCTTGCGGTACGTCGAGAAGATCTGGCCGAGGCGTACCGGGGCCTGCCGGCGGGCCGGCTCGCGGAGCTTGCGCGCCGCCACGCCCAGCGCGAGCACCATGAACACGCCGCAGACGAAGAACGGCAGCCGCCAGCTCACCTCGCCGAGCAAGCCGCCGATCAGCGGGCCGACGGCGAAGCCGAGGCCGAGCGCGGTCTCGAAGAGGCCGACCACCCATTCCCGGTCGTTGGCGAGGTTGACCAGCACCACCATCGCGGTGGCGAAGAACATGGCGTTGCCCAGGCCCCACACGCCGCGCAGCGCGGAGAGCTGCACGATGTCGTTGCTGAACGACGCGAGGATCGCGGCCAGGCCGACCACCGAGACACCGGTGATGAGCACCGGTTTGAAACCGAACTTCCCGCTGGCCAGGGTCGCCGGGATCATGCCGACGGCCATCACCGCGATGTACGCGGTGAACAGCAGTTCGACCTGCCAGGCGGTGACCCCGATCGCCTCGCCGATGGCCGGCAGGATCGGGTCCACCACGGCGATGCCGGCGATGGCGAGGAAGGCCACCAGCGTGGTGGCGTAGATGGCACTGCGGTTGGGCTCGGATCGCCGATCCACTCCGCCTCCCAGATAGCTGTATCGTACAGGTAATTCGGTTGTATCATACAGCTATGAGGGACGACCACACGACCGGACCGGCTCAGGACGAGGCCACCCTCGGCCGAATCGAGACCGAGATCGCGCTGCTGATGCGGCTGGGCGAGGCGACCCGCCGGGCCACCGGCACGGCCGAGCACCGGGTGCTGGACCGGGCGGCGTACGTGATCCTGCGGCACCTGGACAGCGCCGGCCCGCAGAACGTCTCGGCGCTGGCCGCGCGGCTGAACCTGGACGGCTCCACGGTCACCCGGCAGGTTTCCGCCATGCAGCGGGACGGCCTGATCGTCCGTACGCCGGACCCGGCCGACGGGCGGGGCACGGTGATCTCCCCCACCCAGGCCGGGCTGCAGCGGATGGCCGCCGTCCAGACGGCCCGCACCCGGCTCTACGGCGACATCCTCGCCGGCTGGACCGCCGGCGACCGGGACACCCTCGCGGAGCTGCTGCACCGCCTCAACGAGGCGTTGGAGTCGCGCAATCGACGCCGCTGACGGCACGGCGAGGCCCCCGGCCGCCTGCGGGGGCGACCGGGGGCGTCGGGGACCTCAGGCGACCGGCTCCGGGGCGGAGTCGGCGTCGCGGGTGGCGCCGGGGGTGACCCGGGCGTCGCCCTCGTCGGCGAAGTAGTCGTCCGGGGTGGTGCCGTCCGCCCCGTCGGCCACCTTGCCGGCCCGCAGCACCAGCGTGAGCAGCGCGGCGACGACCAGGTTGACCAGCACCGCGACGATCCCCACGTAGATCGTCTTCTTGGTGTCGAAGCCGAACTCGGAGAGCGGGAAGGCCGAACCGGCGAAGTGCTTCTTCCCGGTCGCCGGGTTCGCGATCTGGTAGAGCATCCACATGCCGAGCGCCATGCCGGCCGCCCAGCCGGCGATCAGCGCCCCTCGGTGGAACCAGCGGGTGTAGAGGCCCAGCGCCACCGCCGGCAGCGTCTGGAGGATGATCACGCCGCCGATGAGCTGCAGGTCGATGGAGAACTGCGGGTCGAGGAAGACGATGCAGGCGACCGCGCCGACCTTCACCACCAGCGAGGTGATCTTCGAGACGTTCGCCTCCTGCGCCGGGGTCGCGTCCCGCTTGAAGTACTCCTTGTAGATGTTGCGGGTGAACAGGTTCGCCGCCGCGATCGACATGATCGCCGCCGGCACCAGCGCGCCGATGCCGATGGCCGCGTACGCGATCCCGGCGAACCAGTCCGGGAACTGCGCGTCGAAGAGCCGCGGCACGATGGTGTTGGTGTCGAAGCTGCCCTCCTTGGTCCCCGCCAGCGGCGTCACCTTCGCCGCGATGGCCATGTAGCCGAGCAGCGCGATCAGCCCGAGCAGCAGGCTGTACGCCGGCAGCGCGGACATGTTCCGCTTGATCACGTCCCGGTTCCGGCTGGCCAGCACGCCGGTGATGCTGTGTGGATAGAGGAAGAGCGCCAGCGCCGAGCCGAACGCCAGAGTGACGTACTGGAGCTGGTTGTTGGCGTTGAGCAGGATGCCGTCACCCGGTGCCGGGGAGGCCTGGAACTTCGCGTCCGCCGCGTCGAAGATGCTGCCCCAGCCGCCGAGCTTGTACGGCAGGTAGAGGACCGCCACCAGGATCACGATGTAGATCAGCGAGTCCTTGACGAAGGCGATCAGCGCCGGCGCGCGCAGCCCCGACTGGTAGGTGTAGGCCGCCAGGATGGCGAACGCGATGATGATCGGCAGGTGCCGGGCCAGTGCGCTCTCCCCCGTGACCCCCATCGTCTTCAGCACCGCCTCGATGCCGACCAACTGCAGCGCGATGTACGGCATGGTCGCCACGATGCCGGTGATCGCGACCAGCAGCGCCAGGACCGGCGAGTCGAACCGGCTGCGCACGAAGTCGGCCGGGGTGACGAAGCCGTGCCGGTGCGACACCGACCAGAGCCGGCAGAGCACCAGGAACACCATCGGGTAGATGACGATCGTGTACGGCACCGCGAAGAACCCGGCCGCGCCGGCCCCGAAGATCAGCGCCGGCACCGCCACGAAGGTGTACGCGGTGTAGAGGTCACCGCCGACCAGGAACCAGGTGATCCAGCCGCCGAAGCTGCGCCCGCCCAGTCCCCACTCGTCCAGGTGCGCCATGTCGCGCGGCGCCCGCCACCGGGCCGCCACGAAGCCCATCGCGCTGACCAGCAGGAAGAGGACGGTGAAGACGATGATCTCGGTCAGGTGGTCCCGCCACATCACCGTTCACCTCCCCGCTTCTTCGTCATCTGGTAGACGAGCGTGGTGGTGCCGACGCCGAGCAGGATCCAGGCCAGCTGCAGCCAGTAGAAGCGCGGGAACCCGAAGATCCGGGGTGAGTCGGCGTTGAAGAAGGCCGGGATGAGCGGCACCACGATCGGTATGAACAGCAACCAGTTCCAGGGACTGTGGTCCTTCGCCCTGGATCGCGCCGTCGTCGGCGCCGCCGGCTCGGGTGCAGCCATGTGACACACCTCCGGGAAGTCGTAACTCGCCATGTGACGGCCGGAGGCTACGACCATGTGAGCCCGGTCACGTTCAGCCGGACACGGGCGATGCGCCGAGCGGACACCCGGATGCGCCGAACGGCGGAGCCGATCGGACGGACGGCCGGCGGCGGCTCCAGCCACCGCGCCCGACGCGCCGAACCGGAGCCGCCGTGGTCAGTGGGCGGTCAGGTGGGCGGTGTCGTTGACCGACCGGACCGCGACGCCGCCGTCCGGGTACAGGTCGAGCACCGAGACGCCCGCGGTGTCCAGGTAGAGCCGGTGCAGGAAGGCGTCGCCGGCCGCGAGGGCGTCGCGCAGCACCAGCTTGATCGGCGAGACGTGGGAGACCACCACGACGGTCTCCCCGGGGTACGCCGTACGCAGCCGCTCGACCGCCCGGCCGGTCCGCTCGGCGACCGCGGCGAACGACTCGCCCTCGGGCGGGGCGACCCGGGTGGAGGCGAGCCAGGCGTCCAGCTCCCCCGACCAGTCAGCGCGCACCTCGGCGAAGGTCCGCCCCTCCCAGACCCCGAAGTCGCACTCGACGAGGTCGTCGTCGGTACGTACCGGTGGGTTCCCGGCCACGGCGGCGATCGCCTCGGCGGTGGCCGTACAGCGGGACAGGGGCGAGCTGACCACGGCCGCGACGGACGGCGCGAGGGCGGCCACCCGGGCGGCGGTGGCCCGGGCCTGGGCCCGGCCCCGATCGGTCAGCGGGACGTCACCGCGACCGGAGTACTGCTTCTGCACGGTGCGCTCGGTCTCGCCGTGCCTGACCAGGATCAGTCGGGTGGCGCTCTCGGTCGGGCGCGGTTCCCAGGAGGCCGGCGTGGTGGCCGGGTCGGTGCCGGTGGCCCGGTTGGTGGCGGCGCGGGCGGCGACCTCGCGGGCTGCGGCCCGGGCGGCCGCGCCGGGGCCGGCGACCTCGCGCGGCGGCTCCACGATGCGGGGCGTGGCGACGACCGGCCGGGCCGGCGCCATCCCGGCGGCGGCGTCCATCGCCGCGTTGGCCAGCGCGTCCGCGTGCTGGTTACGCTCCCGGGGCACCCAGGTGAACCGGACGGCGGCGAACCGGGCGACCAAGCCGGCGGCCTGCGCGGCGAGCGGCCGCAACCCCGGGTTCTTGATCTGCCAGCGGCCGCACATCTGCTCGACCACGAGCTTCGAGTCCATCCGGGCCTCGACCTCGGCCGCGCCCAGTTCGGCGGCGGCCTCCAGCCCGGCGATCAGGCCCCGGTACTCGGCGACGTTGTTGGTGGCGGTGCCGATCGCCTCGGACCGCTCGGCCAGCACCTCGCCGGTCGCCGGGTCCCGGACCACCGCGCCGTAGCCGGCCGGTCCCGGGTTGCCCCGGGACCCGCCGTCGGCCTCGACGACGACCGCACGCACCGCCACGGCGGTCAGAGACCCGACTCGGCGGTCCGGACCATGATCCGCCGGCACTCCTCGCAGCGCACCACCTCGTCCGGGTCGGCCTTGCGGATCCGGGCCAGGTCGGCGCCGGAGAGCTCCAGCCGGCAGCCGCCGCAGCGGCCGGCGGTGAGCAACGCGGCTCCGAGCCCGGTGTCCTCGCGGATCCGGTCGTAGAGGGTGACCAGGTCGGCCGGGAGGTCGCCGGCGAGCGGCTGGCGGGCGCCGCGCTTGAACTCCTCCTCCTTGGCGATCTCGGCCAGGCTCTCGTCGCGCCGCTGCTCGGCGGCGGCCCGCCGGTCCCGGGCCTCGGCGATCCGCCGCTCGACGCCGTCGAGCACCCCCTGCGCGGTCTCCCGCTGCTCCATCAGCTCCAGCTCGGCGTCCTCCAGGTCGCTCTGCCGGCGGTTCAGCGAGGCCAGTTCGTGCTGGATCGCCTCCAACTCTCGGGCCGGCCCGCTGCCGGACGCGAGCCGCGCCTCGTCCTTGCTCTTGCGGGCGCGTACCTGGTCGACGTCCTTCTCCAGCCGGGCGATGTCCCGGTCCAGGTCGTCGACGGCCACCTGCGCCCGGACCCGCTCGTCCTCCAGCGCGGAGAGCTCCCGGGCGAGGGCCTCCAGCTCGGCCCGCTCGGGCAGCGACCGGCGGCGGTGGGCGAGCTGGGCGAGGGCGGTGTCGATCGCCTGCAGGTCGAGCAGCCGGCGCTGCACCTTCGGATCAGCCTTCACGGTCGGGACTCCTTGTCGTCCGGTCGGGTGCGGCGGCGTGCACGGTCCACGGGTCGGTGTCCAGGTCGGACACCACGGTCTCGACGCCCAGCTCGTCCCGCAGGTGGGCGGCCAGGTCGTCCAGCCAGGGTCGTTCGGTCGCCCAGTGGGCGGCGTCCAGCAGGGCCGGGCCGCCGGCGGCGAGGTGCTCACCGGCGGGGTGGTGGCGCAGGTCCGCGGTGAGGAACGCGTCCACCCCGGCGACGGTCGCCTCGGCGAGGAAGCTGTCCCCCGAGCCTCCGCTGACGGCAAGGGTACGAACCATACGCCCGGGATCCCCGGCGGCGCGAACTCCCCAGGCGGTGGCCGGGAGCACGGCCGCCGCGTGCCGGGTCAGCTCGGCCAGGGTCATCGGGGCGGGCAGCTCGCCGATCCGGCCGATGCCCCGCCCCGGGCCGTCGGCGGGTGACCCCGGCCGGGGCCGGTGCAGCGGGCGCAGCCCGGTCAGCCCGAACCGGGCGGCGAGCGCGTCGGAGACGCCCGGGTCGGCCACGTCGGCGTTGGTGTGCGCCACGTACAGCGCCACGTCCGCCTTGATCATCCGGTGGACGATGCGCCCCTTGTACGTGGTGGCGGCGACCGAGGAGACCCCGCGCAGTAGCAGCGGGTGGTGCGCGACGATCAGGTCGGCCCCGGCGGCGAGCGCCTCGTCCACCGTCTCCGGGACCACGTCGACCACGCAGGCGATCCGGCGTACCGGCGTGCTGGGCTCGCCGAGCACCAGGCCGACCCGGTCCCACTCCTCGGCCCACCCGGGCGGGTAGCGGCGGTCCAGCACGGCCACCACGTCGGCGACGGTGGGCGGGGATCCGGTTGTGCTCACGGCCGGCCAGCTTACCGGCGTCCGGGCCCGGTCCGGCGGCAGACGGAACCTGCGGCCCACGGGTCGCCCATCATCCGCTCGCCGGTGGCCGGGCGCGACCCGGTGTCGGTGCGGCCGGACGGGCCGGCGCGAGCTGACCCCTCGGCACGTCGGGGGCCGGCTCAGCCGACCGGGGCGGCCGGACGTGGCGTGCCGCGCAGCGCCGCGAGGCCGACCTCCCAGGGGAACACGTCCGCGTGCCGCTCACCGGTACCCGGCGGGTGCAGCGGTACGACATGCTCGCCGAAGACCACCCGCACCCCCCACTCACGCAGCCGGTCCAGGCTGGCCCGGAACGCCGGGTGCGCGGCCATCGCCGAGTTGGTGTACGGGACGGCCGCGATCGGCACCCCGAGCCCCTGCGCCTCGATCAGCAGCCCCAGGGCGAGCGTGTCGGCGATGCCGGCCGCCCACTTGTTGACGGTGTTGACCGTCGCCGGGCAGACCAGCATCGCGTCCGCCGGGGGGAGCACGTCCGGGTCGCCCGGGTTCTTGTAGTGGGTGCGTACCGGATGCCCGGTCTGCCGGGCGAGCGACGCGCGGTCGACGAACTTGGCACCGTCCGGGGTGGTGACCACGCAGACGTCCCAGCCGTCCTGCTGGGCGAGGTCGACCAACCGGCCGACGTTGCGGGCCAGCGGCGAGCCGCAGGCGATCACGTAGAGCACCCGACGGCGCCGGTGGCTGAGATGCGGACTGTTCATCCGCTCATACTCCGACTCCCATGTGCTCAGCCAACTCCCCGATCGGCGGAGGCGGCGTACCCCGTGTGCGACGGAGCACGTCGGACATCACCTCGTGGGCGATCGGCCGGCAGCGGATCTCGGACGGGGCGAGCCGGTCACCGAGCAGCAGCATCTCACCCGCGTTGGCGACGTCGCCGATCTGGGCGTAGCCGCGGGCGATGTCGAGCAGGTGGTGCGCGCGCCGCTCGGGCAGCAGCGCGTTGAACGCCGGCTCGGGGATCCGCTGGTGGATCTCCACCGCCCGGCCCCCGTCGCCGAGTTCGACGGCGGCGGCGGCCCGGTGCAGCTCGAGGTTGGTCGGGCCGAACGAGGTCCAGTAGTGGTTCTGGTCGCTGCCCAGCAGGGTGGCCGCCTCCTGGGCCCCGTTGAGCAGATCGTCCACCGTCGCGGAGTCGCCGATGCGGGCGGCGGCCATCGCGCCCTGGAGCAGCAGCATGCCGTAGACGGAGAGCTGCTCCGGGCTGGCGTCGCCGTTGCCGGGGGCCAGCCGGTTGGCGATGTTGACGTTGAGTTCCAGCGCCGGCCGGGACCGGCCCATGGCCGCCAGCGCGTTGCAGACCCGGGTGGTGGCGACACCGGCCAGCAACTGGTCGTCGGCCCGCTGGGCGACCGCCATCGAGCGGTCGGCGGCCAGCCAGGCCAGGTCGCACTCGCCGAGCTTGCGGAGCACCGAGGAGGCGATCTGGTAGACCTGCCCGAGCAGGTGGGCGGCGTCCCGGGCCTGCTCGTCGGCGTAGCCGGCGTCGGCGGCCTGGGCGTCGCGCAGCAGCTTCGGCAGGGCGCGGGTGAGCATCCCGTAGCGGCCGTACTGGTAGGTGAGCCAGGCGTGGTTGACCGCCTTGCGCATGTCCGCCAGCGGGGGCGGGTACGGCGCCGCGTCGAAGTAGGCGGTCATCGAGTCGTACCGCTCCAGCGCGGCCCGGATCTCCTCGACCTCGACCTGGTCGATGCAGTTGAGGGTGTCCGTGCGCCGCTCCGGGTCCTTGCCGAGGAGCAGTTGGACGTCGACCTGGAGAATGTCGGCGATCTCGTAGAGGACGGAGAACTTGTCCAGCCGCCGGACTCCGCGCTCCACCTTGTCCACCCAGCTCTTGGACTTGCCGAGCCGGTCGGCGAAGACCTGTTGGGACATCTTGCGCCGCCCCCGCCAGTACGCCACCCGGCGGCCTATGGGTAGTTCGTCCATCTCGCCATCCCTCCCCCTGCGCACGTCCGGCTGAGCCAACCCGGTCGACGGTCGCGGCGACCGGTCGGTTCTCAGGTTTTCCCTGGTCGCACACTCTGTACGTCAGCCGTACGGCCAGTTCTCGTAGTTTCCGTGCAAGTTGCATCAGCCGTTCGTCAGCTCAACGACCGCGGGTTACGGCAGTGACGGCGTTCGACGTGCGATGTGGACCATCCAGTGCGGACGAGAGGGGATGTGGCACACATGTGGGGGAATGTCGGACCACGCGTGGCTCACCTGTCGCCCCTGGAACGGGTCCGGCTGCGCCGGGTCGCCGTCCGCTACGCCGTCCACGGCTGGGAGGTGACGCCCGGCGCCTGCCTGGCCAACAGCCGCTTCGTCTGCGGCCGGGCCGGCTGTCCCACCAGCGGCTGCCACCCGGCCCTGGAGAACTGGGAGCACGCGGCGAGCGCCGACCCGGCGCGGGTGGCCACCTGGTGGCGCAGCCGCCCGCACGGGGTGCTGCTGCCCACCGGGCGCGCGTTCGACGTACTGGAGGTCGCGGCCCACCTCGGGCGACGGGTCCTGGACACGCTCGCGACCCACCCGGCCGGCTTCGGCGTACGCGGGCCGGTCCTGGTCACCCCCACCGGCCGCTGGATGTTCCTGGTCCGCCGCGGCGACCCGCTCCGGCCGGAACTTGAGCACTGCTTCCACGTGATCCGGCACGGTGGCGGCTCCTGGATCCCGGCACCGCCGACCCGGCTGCCCGAGGGGACGGTGCGCTGGGCGGTCGCCCCCGAGCAGGCGCGCTGGCAGCTTCCCGACTCCTATCTGGTGCAGAACGCGCTGATCGAGGCGTTACGGGCGGCTGGCGTCACGCTCACCTCCGATCTGCTCCCGGGCCAGCTCCCCCTACCCCGCCGCGGCTGCTGACCGCGGGCAGCGTCCTCCCCGGTGCCGGACTCGTTGGACCCGGGTGACGGCGCGCTCGCGCCAGAGCGGGGGTTGACCATGTCCAGTGATGACGCGGCCCGCCACACCGGCGGCACCGAACCAGCACCGCACCGCCGCCGCCCGCGCCGCTGGGCCGGCACCCGGCCCTGGGGCTCGCGCCCCGGCCGACCCCGCCCCACCGGCTCCCGCCCCAACACCACCCACCGCCCCCTCCGCTGACCTACCCCCGCCCGGCCGACCCGGCCGCCACCGTGCCCCGCCGCCCGTTGCGCACAAATATTGTCGCCGCGGCGGCCGGGACCTCACGTTTTCGCCCGCGGCGGCGCTGTTGGGGCCGTTCGAAGGCACCGCGGAAGGTAACCCCCGGGCAGGCCTGCGCTGAGGTCGTCCGGCCGGAAGATGCCTACCCGCCCGACTTTCATCGAAGTGGCGGCAGGAGCAGCGCGTGACCCGCCTCCGTTGCGGGTATGCCGCGGGACCGCTGAAGCCGTGAGGGGAAGGCACCGCCATGCTCAGCAAAGAGGATCAGCGCAGGTTCGAACAGATCACCCGCCAGCTGCGGGAGAGCGACCCGCAGTTCTTCGCCCGGCTCGATCACCGGGCCCGGGGCCGCCGAGGCCGCTATCTGATGCTGTTGACGATCGTGCTGTGGGCCTCGCTGCCGGCGATGACCGTACTGGCCGGCCGGCTGGCCGGCGCGATCTGCGCCGTGGTGCTGCTGGCCAACGCCGGGCTCATGTGGCACTTCCGGCGACGCTGGCTATGACCGCGCCGATCGCACCCTGCGGGCCGGGAGACCGGACGCCGGGGATCAGCGCGCCGAGGTGTCCGGGTCCGTCGCCGGTCGCGGCCGGCCGAACTCCCGGTAGGCCCGCCGTAGCCGCTCGACCAGGCCGGGGCCGCCGATCGCGGCCCCCGGCGGGGCGAGCTGGCGCAGCAGCAGCTCCGGTCCGGTCGCCAGGGTGGGTGGCCGGTCGGGCAACGGCGCCGGAGGCAGCCAGAACCGGTCCAGCTCGTCGGCCAGCTCGGCCGCCGGCAGGCCGCCGAGCACCCGCCCCGCGCCGGCCACGGCTCGTTCCGCCGCCGCCGCGGGCCTGTCACCGGCGTCCGCCGGGCCGGCCGGTACGCCCGGCACCGCCGCCTGCTCGGCCGGTACGCCGTCCGCGCTCGCGGCGACGCCCCGCAGGGTACGCAGCCGGTCGAGCAGCTCGGCCCGGCTCCGACCACGCCAGTGCAGGAGCCGGAACGGGTCGGCGTCGAACGCCTCGGCCAGCAGGTAGAAGGTGGCCGCCAGGTGCTTGCACGGGACGGCGAAGTCAGGGCAGCCGCAGTGCTGCTCCAGCTCGGCCACGTCGGCCGGGAAGAGGGGCGCCTCCGCCTCGGCGAACAGCTCCTCCAACTCGGACGGCAGGTCGCCGGCGAGCAGCCGGGCGCTGAAGAACGCCTGCCCGGCCAGGTCCGCCTCGAGCCGGTCCCAGACCTCGTCCGGGTACGCCGCCAACCCGATCCGCACCGGGTACGGCTTGGGCCGTGACCCCTGCACGCTGGCGGTCACCAGCCCGGGGGCGACGTCGAGCCGGAGCACCTGGCCCCGGCGCGCGTACGCCCGGCCCCGGGTGAGCCGGGTGCCGAGCGCGAAGGACTCCAGCACCTCCAGGAAGCGCCGGGACCACCAGGAGCGGCCGATCGCGCCTCGGGTGCTGCGCGCCTTCAGGCCGCCCTCGACCCGGCGCGGCGGCCCGAACTCGGCGAACCGCGCCCCTCGGTCCGGAGTGGTCACTCCACCACCGCCCCGGCGTCCAGCGCGAACAGCTCACGCAGGGTGTCGGTGGACAGCTCGGTGACCCACTGCTCGCCGCTGCCCACCACCCGCTGGGCCAGGCTGCGCTTGTCCGCGATCATCGCGGCCACCTTCTCCTCGACCGTGCCGGCGCACACGAACTTGCGTACCTGCACCCGGCGGCGTTGGCCGATGCGGAACGCCCGGTCGGTGGCCTGGTCCTCGACGGCCGGGTTCCACCAGCGGTCCACGTGCACCACGTGGTTCGCCGCGGTGAGGGTCAGCCCGGTGCCGCCGGCCTTGAGCGACAGGACGAACAGCGGCGGACCGTCCGGGGACTGGAACCGGGTCACCATGGCGTCCCGCTCGGCCTTGCCGACGCCGCCGTGCAGGTAGAGCACCTCCCGGCCGGTACGGGCGGACAGGTGCCCGCGCAGCATCCCGCCGAACTCGGCGTACTGGGTGAAGAGCAGGGCCTTCTCCCCGGCCGCGAGCACCTCGTCGACGATCTCCTCGAGCCGTTCCAGCTTGCCGGAGCGGCCGGGCAGGGCCGAGCCGTCGTGCAGCAGCTGGGCGGGGTGGTTGCAGACCTGCTTGAGCCGGGTCATGGTGGCCAGCACCAGGCCGCGGCGTTCCATCCCGTCGCTGGACTCGATCTTCGCCATCATGTCGTCGACCACCGCCCGGTAGAGGGCGGCCTGCTCGGCGGTGAGGTTGCAGAGCACCTCCATCTCCAGCTTCTCGGGCAGGTCGGAGATGATCGACGCATCGGTCTTGAGCCGGCGCAGCACGAACGGTCCGGTGATCCGGCGCAGCCGCCCGGCCACCTCGGCGTCGCCGTGCCGCTCGATCGGCTCGGCGAACTTCTTCCGGAAGGTGGCGGCCGGGCCGAGCAGGCCGGGGTTGGCGAACTGCATGATCGACCAGAGATCGGCGAGCCGGTTCTCCACCGGCGTACCGGTGACCGCGACCCGGTGCCGCGCGGGCAGCGACCGGACCGCCTCGGCCTGCCGGGTGGCGGCGTTCTTGATCGCCTGCGCCTCGTCCACCACCACCCGGTGCCAGTCGATCCCGGCCAGGTCGTACGCGTCGCGGGCGGCCACCGAGTAGGTGGTGAGGACCAGGTCCGCGGCGTGCACCGCCGCAACGAACGCCTCACCCCGGGCGCGCTCGGCCCCGTGGTGCACGTGGACCCGCAACCCGGGCGTGAACCGGGCCGCCTCCCGCTGCCAGTTGCCGACCAGCGACATCGGACAGACCAGCAGCGTGGGTCCGACCTCCGGCGGGTCCCCGGCGAGCAGCGCGAGCAGCTGCACGGTCTTGCCCAGCCCCATGTCGTCGGCGAGGATCCCGCCCAACCCGAGCGACTGGAGGAACGCCAGCCAGGCCAGCCCGCGCCGCTGGTACGGCCGCAGCGTCCCGGCGAACCCCGGTGGCGGGTCGGCCGGGGTGAGCCGCCGCTCCGCCTCCCCGGCCAGCAGCTCACCCAACGGCCCGTCGGCGGTCACCTCCAGCACCGGCAGCGCGTCGGGGCGGTCGGCGCCGGCCAGACCCATCCGCAGCAGGTCGGCCACGGTCAGCTCGCCGGCCGAGCGGAGCAGCCGCAGCCCGGCGGCGAGCCGGTCCGGGTCCAGCTCGACCCAGCGGCCCCGCAGCCGGACCAGCGGGGACTTCAGCTCGGCCAGGGCGGCCAGTTCCTCGGCGGTCAGCGGCTGGTCGCCGAGGGCCACCTCCCAGCGATAGTCGACCAGGGCGTCCAGCCCGAGGCCCGCCGCGGCGGCGGCGACCGTGGCGGGGGCGCTCCGGCTGCGCGCCCGCAGTCGGGCGCCGAGGCGGGACGAGGGCCGCCGCCACCAGGACGGCAGCAGCACCCCGAAGCCGGCCGCGTGCAGCACCGGCGCACCCTCCCGGAGGAACCGGTGCGCGCCGTCCGCATCCAGCTCCATCCCCTCCGGCGCGGCGGTCCGCAGCGCGTCGTCCAGGTCCGGCCAGAGCCGGCTGGCCCGGCCGAGCTCGGCGAGGAGGGTTTCCTGCGGCTCGATCCGGTGGTCGACCAGGGCGGGCGCGGACCCGCGCCAGATCTGCGCCGCGTCCACCACCAGGCCCGGCTCGTCGGTGGGGTGCAGGCCGAACTCGAGTCGCCAGGATCCCCCTTCGACCAGCTCGGCCACCGGGTCGACGGGCGGCTCAACCAGCCGGAAGGCGGCCCGTACCCGGCCGCCGGCGGCGTCGCGCTGCCAGGCGTCCAGCTCGGCCCGCAGGGTGTCCAGGGCGGCCGGCTCGGCGCGGAACACGCGCTCCGGCCCGGTGAGCGCGGCCAGCCAGCGGGGCACCGGCCCGACCGGGCGCATGCCCCGGTGCAGCAGGGTGTCGGCCAGGGCGGCCCGGGCGGCGGCGTCGGTCAACGCGTCCAGCGCCTCGGCGACCAGCTCCCCTGGTCCGACGGCGCCGGCCGCGGCGCCGGGCGGCGTGACCTCCCATTCGACGGCGGCGCGGGCGGCCGGGGGCAGGGCGAGGGCCAGCGAGCGCGCCCAGGCCGCGTCCGTGCCGGTGAGCAGCGGCCGCCAGACCGCCCGGGCGGTGACCACGTCGGAGTGGTCCACCGGACGCAGGTGCCGCCGGGGTCGCGCGCCGTCCACCGCGCCCCGCCCGGTCCGGGTCCGCGCCGCGGAGTCGGCGGATGGCACGGCGACGACGTCGGCCACACCGGGCAGCAGCCGGCCGCGGCTGACGAGGTCGGCGGCGAAGTCGGCCAGTTCGGCCAGGTGACGCAGGGTCGCCCCCGGCACCACGTCCCCCACCTCGAGGGCGCGGAGCAGGGCGAGCGCGGCGTCCGGGGCGTACGCCAGGGCGGGGACCCGCCACCCGGCGAGGGTGACCGGACCACGGACCGGTTCCCCGGCGGTGGTCCGGACCAGCTCCGGGGAGTCCATCGGCGAGCCGGCCCGGGTGGGCAGGGTGAGCAGCACCGACGCCGGTTCGGCCGGCGGGTCGCCGAGCGCGGCGGCGAGGGTGGCGTGGTCGGCGGCGAAGGGGTGCGGACGCTCCCGCGGCGCCCGGCCGGGTCGGCGCGGGGCCCGGGCCGGGCGGGTGCTGTCCTCGGCCCAGACGGCGAGCCCGACACCGGACAGCCACAGCCCGTGGATGACCAGCACGCACTCCCCCTCGACGACGCCCGAGGCCAGGATAGGCGGCCGGGACCGACTACTCTCGCCGCCATGGTCGATCTGCTCGTGATCGGTGGCCTGGGAGTCGACATCCGTGCCCAGGTGCCCGCGCTCCCGCTGCCGGCCGCCGACTCGCTGACGGTACCCCCGATCGAGCTGCGCATCGGCAACACCGGGGCCGGGGTGGCGCTCGCCGCGCACGCCCTGGGCCTGCGGGTGGCGCTGGTGGACGTGCTGGGCGCCGACCCGGCCGGCGACGTGGTCCGGGCCGCGCTGGCCCGCACCTCGGTACGGGCCGTGCTGGCCGAGGCGCCCGCCGGCACCCGCCGATCGGTCAACCTGGTCGACCCGGCCGGCCGCCGGATGTCCCTCTACGACCCGCGCCCGTGGTCCGGCCCGGCGCCGTTCGCCCCGGCGGAGCTCGCCGCGCTGGCCGGCGACGCGCGGCACGTGCACGTGTCGATCATGGACTGGGCGCGGGACGCGTTGCCGGGGTTGCGCGCGAGCCTGGGGGCCGGCGTGACGCTCTCCACCGACCTGCACGACTGGGACGGCGAGAACGACTACCACCGCCCCTTCGCCGAGGTCGCCGACCTGGTCTTCCTGAGCGACGTGCGGCTGGGCGAGCGGGCCGGAAAGGTGGCGGCGGGGCTGGCGCCCCGGACCGTGCTGGTGACCGGCGGGGCAGCCGGCGCCACCCTGCACGGCCCGGACACGCCACCGGTACGGGTGCCCGCGGCGACCCCGCCCGCCCCGGTGGTGGACACCAACGGCGCGGGAGACGCCTTCGCGGCCGGCCTGATCACCGCCCGGCTGGGCGGCGCGTCCCCGCTCGACGCGGCCCGGTACGCCGCCCGGGTGGCCGCCGCCGCCTGCACCCACGACGGGATGGAATATCCGCCCGGCCTGCTGCCCTGGGACTGAACCGTCGCTAGATCGCCCCGGTCGCGCCGTCGGTCAGCTCGCGCAGGATGTCCGCGTGCCCGGCGTGCCGGGCGGTCTCCTCGATCAGGTGCACCAGCACCCAGCGCAGCGACACCTCACCGAGCTGCGGGTGCGGCACCACGTGGTCCAGGTCGAACCGGGCGGCGATCGCCCGGGAGCGGGCGCAGGCCGCCTCGTACCCCGCCGCGAGGGTCTCGACGGTCTCGCCGGGCTCGAGGGTGAAGCTCGCCGCCGCTTCCTCCTCGGTGGTGAGGTAGACGTCCCCCGGCTCAGGCGCGAACAGGCAGGGGAGCCAGTTCCGCTCCACCAGGGCCAGGTGTTTGAGCAGGCCGGCGAGGGTGGTGAGGGACGGCACCAGGCGTCGGCTCGCGTCGGCGTCGGCGAGGCCCCGCGCCTTGCGCAGCACGATGGCCCGGTGGAAGTCGAGGAACGATTCGAGCACGGCTCGCTCGTCGCCCGTACGGGCGAGGACCGGACCGAGCGTGGGGTCGATCGTCGTGTCCGCCATCCTCGGACCCTAGTCCCGGAGTGGCCCGGCCCGCTGCCCCGCTATCGCTGCGGCGCGGCGGCCTCCGGGGCAGGATGGGCGCATGGCAGGAACGGTGCAGATCCCCCTGGTGGGTGGCGTGGCCGACGGCGAGACCGTCACCGTCGAGCTGGACGACAACGGCCGGCCGCCGCTGACGCACCATCGCCTCGGCCCGGAGGGGCTGGCCGAGGCGGAGATCTACGAGCTGGAGTCGGACGACCACCGCGGCCGACCGTGGGTCTACACCTGGCGCGGCCCGGCGCTCTGACCCCGCTCGGGTCGATCCCTCGACGGCCGGCACCGGGGTGGACGAGGCCCGCCGGCCCGACGAGCCGGCTCAGCTGGCGCCGGTCCGGGTCAGGGTGCGCGACCGGATGCTCTCCAGCACCCCCCGGGTGACCTGGGAGGTGCCGCGGGCCTGCTCGCACACCTCGGCCACCCGGCGGGCGGTCTCGTCGGCCCGCGCCTCCCGCTCGTCCCACAACTGGTCCACCTCCGCCAGCAGCGGGCCCTCCACCTCGCGTTCCACGCCGCGCAGCGCCGGCACCCCGAGCCGCTGGGCCAGGTCGAAGACCTTTCCGGCGTACGGCAGGGGCAGGAACGGCGTGCCGATCATGGCGGCGAAGATCAGGAAGTGCAGCCGCATGCCGACCGCGAGGTCGAGGTGGCGCATCATGCCCAGGATCTGCCTCGGCGAGTAGTCACCGTGCAGGATCCGGCCCCGCTCCGACGCGGTCATGTGCGACATCACCCCGTGCGAGTGCCGGATGTCGTCGCGTTCCATCGGCACGAAGAGCACGTACGCGTCGATCCGGTGCACCAGGAAGTCGGCGATCTGGGCGAGCAGCCGGTGGTAGCCGTCGACGTCGAGGCGTTCGGCGGCCCGGCCCGGCTCGCGAACGCTCAACCCGACCAGCCGTTTGCCGCCCGGGACGCCCTCCTCGCGCAGCCAGCTCTCCGGGAAGTCCTCCGGCTCCAGCAGGAACGCCGGGTCGGCGGTGACGGTGATCGGGTTCAGCAGCCCGGCCTCTTCCAGCACCATCCGGGACTCCTGGTCCCGCACGGTCACCTCGGCGGCCCCGGCCAGGGTCTCGCGCACCATCCCGGTGTCGATGCCGTCGCTGAGCGGCCCGACCCCCACCGCGTAGGTGAGCAGCGGCAGGCCCCGCTCCTGGGCCACCCGGACCACCCGCAGGTAGCGGCGGGCCTCGCGGTTGTAGAGGATCCCGCCGCCGCCGAGGATGAGCAGGTCGAGTTCGGCCAGCAGCAGGGACGAGTCGGCCCGGCTGACCCCCTCCCAGGGCACCGCCTCCACATCGGGATGGGCCAGCGCGGTGTGCGCCGGGTTCCGGGAGAACACGATGATCCGGGCGTTCGGCTCAAGCTGCCGCAGATCGGACAGGAGGCCGGTCAGAATCGCCTCGTCGCCGAGGTTGCGACCGCCGTACGAGCCGAGCACACCGATGGTCAGTGCCGGGGCATCCGTCATCCGTCGCTCCTCCCCAGGGGCGTCCTGCCGGGGTTTCCCCCTGGGCCGGTGGACACACCTGGGACGGCGGTCAGCCGGCGGCGCCGACCAGGCGGGAGACCAGGGCGGACACCACCTGGTCGACGTCGAATCCGGCGTCGATCGACGTGGTGAGCAGGTCGAGCAGGAGCCCGTCCACCGCGTAGTGCAGCAGCGCCACCTCAAAGGCCCCGCCGGGCAGCCCGGCCGCGACGTGGAAGGCCACGTCGTCGGCGTACCCCCGGCGGAGCACGTTGCCGAGCGCGCGCCGCAACTCGGGGCGGCGGGACGCCTCCAGCCGCAACTCGAACAGGGCCCGGGTGAGGTCCGGCTCGCGGGTGGTGCGCTCGACGATGTACCGCAGGTAGTCGGCCACCAGGGCGAGGGACGGCTCGCGCCGGCCGAGGTCGGCCAGCACGGCCGGGTCGGGCGCCATCCGTTCGAAGATCCGCTCGGCGAGCCCGGCGAGCAGCGCGCCCCGGGACGGGAAGTAGTTGGAGGCAGTGCCGGTCGGGACACCGGCCTCGCCGTCGACCGCGCGGTGGGTCAGCCCGCGCGCGCCGGCCGCGGCGAGCACGCGCAGCCCGGCGTCGGCGAGGAGGGTACGGCGTTCCGGATTTCTGGCCACGGCGACACCCTAGCAACAACCACGACAGGTGTAGTAGATTCTCCGTCAACCACGACAGCCGTCGTGGTTGAGCCGAAACATCGGAGCAGGTTTGCGCAAGCTCGTGTACTACGTCGCCAGCACCCTCGACGGCTTCATCGCCGCACCCGACGGGTCGTTCGACTTTTTTCCCCTGATGCCGGAGCCGGACTTGCTGGCCCACCTGGCCGCCGAATGGCCCCAGACCTTCCCCACGTTCGCCCATGCCCAGCTCGGCATCGAGTCGCCGCCCACGGGCCGCTTCGACGCACTGGTGATGGGGCGGGGCACCTACGACCCCGGGCTGAAGATGGGCGTCACCAGCCCGTACGCCCACCTGAAGCAGTACGTCTTCTCCCGCTCGCTGCCCCCGTCGGACGACCCGCAGGTGGAGATCGTCGCCGGTGATCCGGTGACCTTCGTCCGCGAGCTGAAGCGGCAGCCCGGCCGGGACATCTGGCTCTGCGGCGGCGGGCACCTCGCCGGCCAACTCCTCGGCGAGGTGGACGAGCTGGTGGTCAAGCTGAACCCGATCGTGGCCGGCAGCGGGATCCCGCTGGCCGACCGGGGCTTCGAGCCGCACCGGTTCACCCTGGTCGAGGCACGCCCGTTCGACAGTGGAGTGGTCATCCTCCGATACGCCGCCCCGGCGCGGTAATCGGATTGCCCCGGCCGGTGCCTGGCGGCACGGTGGACCGGTGACGCGCGCGACGAACCGCCGGATCCACTGGGCGGACCTGCCCGACCGGGTCCGGGCCGCGGTCGAGGAGATCCTCGGTGACCGGGTGGTGGAGGCCGTCTCCCAGTCGGGCGGCTTCTCCCCCGGCACCGCCGACCGGGTGCGTACCGCCCGCGGCCGGCGCGCCTTCGTCAAGGCGGTCAGCCCGACCCAGAACGACCGCAGTCCCGGGCTGCACCGGGCGGAGGCGCTGATCGCCGCCGCACTGCCACCGGCCGCGCCCGCGCCCCGGCTGCTCGGCAGCTACGACGACGGCGACTGGGTGGCGCTGGTCTTCGCCGACGTGGCGGGGCGGCACCCGGTGACGCCCTGGGCGGCCGGCGAGCTGAGCGCGGTGCTGTCCACCCTGGAGGCCATGGCCGCGGCGCTCACGCCGGCGTCGGTCGCCGTGGCACCCACCGCCGCCGCCCAGCTCGCGCCGGACTTCGCCGGCTGGCGGCGGATCGCCGCGGACCCGCCGACCGACCTGGACCCGTGGGCCCGGGCCCGGCTGCCCGAACTGTGCGCCGCCGCCGACCGGGGGCTGGCGGCGCTGACCGGCGAGACGCTGTGCCACCTCGACATCCGCGCCGACAACCTGCTGATCGGCCCCGACGGCAGGGTCAGCGTGGTGGACTGGCCATGGGCCTGCCGGGGGCCGGTGTGGCTGGACAGCCTGATGATCCTGGTCAACGTACAGGTCTACGGCGGGCACGACCCCGAGGCGTTGCTGCGCGACCTGCCGCTCGCCGCCGGAGTGGATCCGGCCGACCTGACCGGCGTACTGGCCGGGTTCACCGGGTTCTTCCTCGACGGGGCCCGGCTGCCGCCGCCGCCCGGCATCCCCACGGTCAGGGCGTTCCAGCGTGCCCAGGGCGACGCCCTGCTGCGCTGGCTCACCCGCCGCCTCCCCTGACCCGTTGGCCGGTCAGGCGGGCGGGCGTACCTCGTGGGTGAGGAACGGCAGGGCGGCCTCCGGCAGCGCCGGTGACCCGACGATGTCGTAGTGGGTCAGGCCGGGCAGCACGGCCAGCCGGGACGCCGGGCGGTCGGTGCCGTCCCAGCCGGCGTCCCGGTGCCCGCCGCCGAGCAGCCCGAAGAACTCCGCCATGTGGCTGACCGGGACCGAGTCGGCGTCGGCGAAGACCAGGAGCACCGGCAGGGCGAGCGCGGCCACCTCGGCGGACCAGTCGTAGTCGCGGCGCAGCAGCTCACCGGTCTTGGCCCAGAGCGTCGGCCAGTCCTGCGGGCGCGGTGCCAGACGCAGGTAGAGCTCGTGCGGCGGGGTGCCGCGCATCTGCTCGGCGACCCGCTCGTCCTGGGCCGCCATCGCGGCCAGCACCTCCGGGTACCAGCCGCGCCGCCGGCACGGCGTGGAGACCAGCACCAGGCGGCGGACCAGGTCCGGGTGCTGGATCGCGGTACGCAGGGCCACCCCGCCGCCGAGCGAGTAGCCCATCAGGTCGGCCTGCGGCAGGTCGAGGTGCCGCAGCAGCGCGGCGATGTCGTCGGCCATCGACTCGTACCGCAGCGGCCGGTCCACGTCGGCGGTGCGGCCGTGCCCCTGCAGGTCGACGGCGATCACCCGGCGGCGAGCGGCGAGGGCGGGCAGGATCGGCTGGAACATCTCCACCGCGCCGTAGCCGCCGTGCAGCAGCACCAGCGGCTGGCCGGTCCCGTGCACCTCGTACCAGAGCCGAACCCCGTTGACGTCCGCGTAGCTCATGACCGTGCTCCCCCGTCCCTGTACCGGTACAACGAGCGTCGCGTCCCGGCGTCGGGACGGGCAGTCGTCCCCCGGCCGCGCCCGCGCGACGATGCACTCCTTTGGGTGCGTCTGTTGTCGCCGGAGCGACAACAGACGCACCCAAAGTCTCAAGCCGGGTCGGTCCCGCGCTACTCGGCGACGTACCGGTGCAACGGCCCCTCGTCGGTGGCCACGGTGCCGACAGGGCGCAGGCCGGCCTTCACCAGCACCCGGACCGAGGCCACGTTGGCCGGGTCCACGTTGGCGTACACCTGGGACACCCCGGGCAGGGCGAGGGCGAACGCGACGAGGGCTCGGGCCGCCTCCGTGGTGTAGCCGCGGCGGCGCCGGGACGGGGCGACGCCGTAGCCGAACTCGACGGCACCGTCGGTGGGCGGCCAGAACAGGCCGATGGCGCCGACGGTCAGGCCGGTTTCCCGTTCGATCATCAGATAGTGCCCGTGCGGCCGTTCCGGCTCGCGGGTGAGCCGGCCGGCGATCATGCGGTCGGCCTCGCTGGGAAAGTCCGCCGCCCAGTGCGGGCAGCGCTCACCGGCGGCGGCGACGGCGGCCTCCTCGGCGGGCCACGGGCGCAGCACGAGTCGGTCGGTGGTCAGGTCGGAAAAGGACAACGCGATTCTCCAAGGTCGTGGAGCGACCCGGGTCGCGGTCGGTCAGCGCACGCGACCCGGAAGAGGGTACGAGGAAGGAAGCTCATGGCGATCCATGGCCTCATCTCCCTGCGCCCACGACGGTCGCGTGTTCCGCGCGACGGCACTCTAACCCATGATCCGGATACGCCGCGCCCCCGCCGCCTCGGGCCGGGGGCGACGGGGGCGCGGCGTGGACCGGTCAGCTGACGCCGGTGACGGCCTTGACCAGGTTGATGCCGAAATAGACCACGAACGCGGCGGAGACCGCCCACATCAGCGGGTGGATCTGGCGCGCCTTGCCCTGGGCCACCCGAATCGCCACCCAGCTCACGAAGCCGGCGCCGATGCCGTTGGTGATCGAGTAGGTGAACGGCATCAGGGTCATGGTGAGGAAGGCCGGAACCGCGACGCCCACGTCCGTGAAGTCGATCTCCTTGACCTGGCGGATCATCAGCGCGCCGACGATCACCAGCGCCGGGCCGGCGGCCTCGCTCGGCACCAGCGACACCAGCGGGGTGAGCAGCAGCGCGCCGAGGAAGAGCACGCCGGTGACCACGCTGGTCAGGCCGGTACGCCCACCATCCGCGATGCCCGAGGAGGACTCGACGTACGTGGTGGCCGAGGAGGCGCTGCCCGCGCCACCGGCGACCGCGGCGACGCCGTCGACGAAGAGCACCTTGCCCAGTCGGGGCATGTCGGTGCCGTCCTTGGTCGTCAGGCCGGCCTGCTTGGCCAGGCCCACGGTCGTGCCCATCACGTCGAAGAAGTCGGCGAGCACCAGGGTGAACACCAGCAGCAGCGCGGTCATCACGCCGACGTGGGCGAACGAGCTGAACGACACGTTGCCCACCAGGTGCAGGTCGGGCGCCTTGATCAGCGGATCGGGCAGGGTCGGCACGTTGAGCCGCCAGCCCGCCGGGTTGGGCTTGCCGTCGACGAACGCCGCCCCAGGCTTGGCGAGGGCGTTGACGATCACCGCGACGACGGTGGTCGCCACGATGCCGATCAGGACGCCGGCCTTCACCTTGCGGGCCACCAGGATGCCGGTGACCAGCAGGCCGACCAGGAAGACGACCGTGGTCCAGCCGCGCAGCGTGCCGTCGCCGCCGAGCTGCACCGGGACGGTGGTGCCGGCCGCGTCCGGCACCCGCCGGACCAGACCGCCGTCGACGAAGCCGATCATGGCGATGAACAGACCGATACCGGCGGCGATGGCCGCCTTCAGCGAGGCCGGGATGGCCCGGAAGACGGCCTTCCGGAAGCCGGTCAGCACCAGCACGGTGATGATCAGACCCTCGATCACCACCAGGCCCATCGCCTCGGCCCAGGTCATCTGGGAGGCGACGGCGTACGCGACGAACGCGTTCAAGCCCAGGCCGGTCGCCACGGCGAACGGCACCCGGCCGACGATGCCCATCATGATCGTCATGACCGCCGCGACGAGGCAGGTGACCCCGGCGACCGGCGCGATGCCGAGCAGGTTGCCGTCCTTGTCCGGGGCGGTACCGATGATCAGCGGGTTGAGCACGACGATGTAGGCCATCGTCGCGAAGGTGGTGATCCCGGCGAGCACCTCGCGCTTGACGGTCGAGCCACGGCGGGTGATCTCGAAGAAGCGGTCGAGGCGGCCGCGCTCGGCGGGTTCCGCCGACTCGACCGGGGCAGCAGGATCCTGCGTAGTCACGCTCATGGCGTGGCCTTACTCCGTTCCGGGTTGGCCCGCCGGACGCGCCGGTCGGGCGGTGGGGGTGCAGTCGTCCCGATTCGGTTGGCCCGGAGAACGTCGGGACGGCTGGGCTCCACGGATCCCCGTGAAGCACTACGAAGCCGCACCCCGGTCGGGGAGCGACTTCGCACCCCCAGCTTAACCGCCGGGTAACGGCAGGTGACCTGCCCCTACGCGGCGCCGCGCAGCGGGGTGGGCAAGGTCACTCCCGACCGGTGGCCGGCTGCTCCGCTCGCCGGTCTGCGGCCCGCCTGATCGCCACTGGCATGATCACGCCGTGACCGACCGGGAGCCGACCGCCGCCGAGCGCCTCTTCGTCGATGAGCTGTGCCAGCGGGTCGACGGGTTCGAACTCTGGTTCGGGCAGGATGCTGACTGGGCTCCCCGGGTTACGGTCTCGTACCTTCCTGGCGACGGCGACCGGGCCGGGACCCACCCCGTGCTGACGTACGACGGACGGCGGCTCCGCGGCGGGTGGAGCGCCGTCTCGCCGGCCTGGGAGAGCGAGGCTACGCCGGACGCCCTGCTCGACTCGGCTTCCCGTCACGGGCTGCGGCTCGATCACGTCGAGCCGGTCCCCGCCGCCGCGTCGGCGGCAGACTGGTTGGTCCGCGAGACCGGCCGCCGGGCACCCGCTCCTCCCGGACCCGTCCGCGCCCACGTGACGGTCCTGATCTCCGTGCTGGCCGGCATCGTGGCGCTGCTCGCCCTGCTCTTCCTGGTGTGCATGGGGCCGCTCGTGATCTACCGGTTACTGTTCCCGGACGGCCCGTTCGCCTGACCTGGTCCGCTCAGGCCCGGCCACTCGTCGCGTCACGTCCCGCGTCGGGTGCGGCCAGCGGCAATCGGCGCAGCACCGTTTAAGCACCGGCGGTGACCTCGATGAACAGCACCTCCCGGACCAGGAACTCCGTCGGCAGGCGCCAATCGGCGAGCGCGGCGAGGCACTCCGCTCGGGACCGCCGTGTGGCAAAACGATCAATCGCGATGCCTACATCGCCGCTATCGTGGCGTAGTGCCAACCCTGGAACCGGTGGTGAGTCGAGTAGGTGCGGACGTTGTGCCGTTCGGCCTCTGGCCGGTCACCGCCGATGACGCCGGATGGCTACGGCTGCACGGGGCGATGCGGCCCGCCGAGGTCGGTATGGCGGTCTGGTCGCTCCTGTTCCACAGCGGCCCGATCGGCGACGCACTCGCAGTTCCGGACACGCCCGCCGAAGCGCTCCGCCTGCTGGCCGGGCTCGACACCGTCTACGCTCCGGGCGGACTGCTGCTCACGGATTCGACTACCGGCGTACTGGTGGAACCCGGTTGCTGCTGCGATCTCTTCGAATGGCGCGACTGGCTGGGCACTCTGAACGGACTGCTGGTCGACCTCGGGCACAGCCCGGCTCCCGAGGTGGAGTATCACGGCGAGGTGGTGCGCGTGTGGGCCGAGGGCGGGGACGAGGCAACACCCCCGGCGGACCGCGCCTGTGTCGATGTCGACCGGGCGGCCTTGTCCGACCTGCTGCGGTCGGCACAGCGCGACCTGGTCGGCTTCCTCGACGTGACGCGCATCTGGGCCAACGAGGTCGCGCCGCAGCAGGCTGATCAGTTCCTCGCGGCACTCGACGCGGGCCTGGCGATCAGCGAACCGCTGCCGCTGCCGGCGTGAGGCAGCGCCGGCGCTGGTCGTACGTGGTGGGCGCGGCAGGTTTCGAACCTGCGACCCCTCGCTTGTAAGGCGAGTGCTCTCCCACTGAGCTACGCGCCCGGAACGCCCGTACGGCGGGCCGGAGTTCGGCAAGCTTACCTGCCGGCCTCCGACCCGGTCGAACGGCGTACCTGGGGTGGGATCAGGCGGCGACGGCCTCAGCCAGGGCCTTGCGCCAGCCCTGCTGGTCACGGGCCTCCCCGGGCATGTTCATCTCGGCGAACCGGACCACGCCGGCCTTGTCGATCACGAACGTGCCGCGGTTGGCGATGCCCGCCACGTCGTTGAAGACGCCGTACGCCTGAGCCACCGCGCCGTGCGGCCAGAAGTCGGCCAGCATCGGGAACTGGTAGCCCTCCCGGTCGGCCCAGATCTTGTGGCTGTAGACGGAGTCGACGCTGACGGTCAGCACCTGGACGTCGTCGTTGACGTACTCGTCGAGGTTGTCCCGCACCTCGCAGAGCTCACCCTGGCAGATGCCGGTGAAGGCGAGCGGGTAGAAGACCAGCAGCACGGTGCGCCTGCCACGGAAGTCGGCGAGCCGGACCTCCTGGTTGTTCTGGTCCTTGAGTACGAAGTCCGGCGCCTCGGCGCCAACCTCGATGGGCATGCGAGCTCCTTGGGTCGAGTCTGGAGGTGGTCAGCCTGCCACACCCGGCGGCACCGGCCGCCGGGTGCGTACGGTCGCCTACTTCTTGCCCTTGGACCCGCGTCGGAGCACGAGGCGGGCCCCGCTCCAGTCCCGACCCGCGTTGATCGTGGAGGTCTGCTGGAGGCCGGCGGTCTGGGCGCTCTCGGCCACCTCGCTCGGCTCGACGTGACCGTCCCGGCCGGCCTTGGGCGTCAGGAGCCAGACCACGCCGTTGTCGGCCAGCGGTCCGAGGGCGTCGACGAGGAGCTCGAAGAGGTCACCGTCGCCGTCGCGGTACCAGACGAGAACCGAGTCGACCACCTCGTCGGTGTCCTCGTCGACCAGCTCCCCACAGCGGTCGGTCAGGGCGTCTCGGAGATCCTGGTCGACGTCGTCGTCGTAGCCGATCTCCATGACGACCATCCCCGGCTCGATCCCGAACCGGTCCGCCAGGCTGCGTACCCCGTCGGCGGCCTGACCAGCGGTCGCGCTCACTGTCGCGTGCCTCCTCATCTCATCCCTGCTCGCGGCGTCGTCCGACGCCGTTCCGCCCAGTCCACACAGTTGTGGCTCGCCGCGCAAGTGGCGCACCGGGTGGAACGGAATTTACCGTGCCAGCAGCGTACGGGCACCCTGGGTAATGGCTTCCGCTGAGACCAGAACCTGACGCGCTGCCGGACCCAATGGTACAAACGAGTCAAGTCCGGCAACTCGTCGCGCCGCACCCACGTATCCGCCGTCCACCAGGGCGGCGAGCACGCCCTCGCCCACCCCGCCCGACCGGCGCGTCTCGTCGACCACCAGCACCCGGCCGGTAGCCGACGCTTCCCGGACGATGTCCGCCACCGGCAGCGGGGCGAGCCACCGCAGGTCCACCACCCGGATCCCGACCCCCTCGTCGGCCAGAACGGCCGCCGCCCGCAGCGACATCCGTACGCCGTTGCCGAAAGTGATGATCGTGATGTCCTCGGCGGAGCCGACCCCGTACACCCGGGCCCGGCCGATCGGCACGTGCCCGGCGGCCCAGGCGCCCGGCGGGGCGTACTCGGCCAGCCATTCGCCGTCGCCGTCGGCGTAGAGGTCGCGGGTGTGGTAGAGCGCGATCGGCTCCAGGAAGGCGCAGACGCTGCCGTCCACCGCCGCCGCGGCCAGGCAGGTCCGGAGCATGGGCGCGGCGTCGTCCGGCCGCGCCGGCACCGCGACCACCAGCCCCGGCACGTCCCGGAGTACGGCCACCGAGTTGTCGTTGTGGAAGTGCCCGCCGAACCCCTCCTGGTAGGCCAGCCCGGCCACCCGGACCACCATCGGGTTGCGGAACGCCCCCCGGGAGAAGAACCGCATGGTGGCCGCCTCGCCCCGCAGCTGGTCCTCGGCGTTGTGCAGGTACGCCAGGTACTGGATCTCCGGCACCGGCAGCATCCCGGCGACGCCGGCGCCCAGCCCGAGCCCGAGGATCGAGGTCTCGTCGAGCAGCGTGTCGAAAACCCGGGCCCCACCGAACCGGTCCCGCAGTCCCTTGGTCACCCCGTACACCCCGCCCTTGGCGGCGACGTCCTCGCCGAAGACGGCCATCCCCGGGTGGTCCAGCATCCCGTCGGCGAGCGCCGCGTTGATGCTCTGCGCGAGGGTGAGCGGACCGGCCAGCTCCGGCGGCTTGCCGCCGAATGCCTCGGCCCGGGCGCCCGCGTTCGGCCCGGCCGCCCGGTCCGCCGCGTCAGCCACCGCGCGGAAGATCCGTACCGGCCGGCGCGGGGCCAGCTCCGCCACCACCTCGGCCGGGGACGCCAGCTTCGGCTCGTCGAGCACCTCCTCGGCGATCCGGCGGATCTGCCAGCCGCGCTCGTCGTACCGGGCCAGCAGTTCCTCGCTGGTGGCGTAGCCCGCCGCCACCAGCAGCCGGGCGGTGGCCAGCAGCGGGTCCCGCGCGACGTCCGCGGCGATCTCGGCCGGGCTCCGGTACGCGGTCTCCGCGTCGGCCCCGGCGTGCCCCATCAGCCGTACGGTAATCAGGTGCAGCACCGCCGGCCGCCGGTGCCGGCGCACCCAGGCCGCCGCCTCCCCCGCCACCCGGTACGCCTCGGCCGGATCGCTACCGTCGGCGGCGAAGTAGCGGATCCCCGGCTTGGCGCGCAGCGTGGCGGCCACCCAGCCCGTCGGGGAGCGGACGCTGATGCCCAGCCCGTTGTCCTCGCAGACGAAGAGCACCGGGATGCGCAGTCCGGTGTGGTCGTACCAACCGGCGGTGTTGAACGCGGCCGTCGCGGTGGCGTGGTTGACCGAGGCGTCGCCGAACGAGCAGACCACGATCGCGTCCGGCGGCCACGGCGAGCCGGTGGCGGGGTCCCCGCCGGCCTCGGCCGTCCTCCCCGGCACCCGCCGGCTGCCGACCCGGCGCAGCCGCTCGAGGGCGAGCCCCATGCCGACCGCCCGCGGGAGGTGGGACGCGATCGTCGAGGTGGTCGGGATGACCGCGAGGTCCGCCCGGCCGAACACCTTGTGCCGGCCCCCGGCGATCGGTTCCTGCGCCGAGGCGACCATCCCGCGCAGCACGTCCCGAGCCGCCTCCGCGTACGCGTCCGCGGGGTCCGGCGCGGGCAGCGCCGGCCGGGCGGCGGCCACGGCCACCCCGGCCTCGGCCAGCGCAGGGTGATGGTCCGGGTGGTCGCCCGATCGGGTGGGTGGGCTGGTGGCCGGCTCCGGCCGGACGGCGACGGGCGGGGTCGCCGGCCGCTCGGCCGGCACGCCATCCGCGGTCGTCTCGGCGCCGCCGGCCGTGGGCTCGGCGGAGTCGCCGCCCGACACCGCCGAGTCGGCCGCGGCGTCAACGCCGGGCGCCTCGTCCGGCGAGCGGTCCAGGCCGCGCGGCCCGGGGTCGGGTCGGGGGTCGGCCGCCGCCCGGCCGCCTTCGCGGTCGCCCTGCGGCCGGTCGATGGGCGCGCCGAGGGCGGACCCGGCATCCGACGGCCCGGCCGGGAAGCTCTCGACGGCGCGCCGGGGATCGGGTATCCGCGCCGTGGCGGTGGCCCGCGCACCGGGTTCGGCGTCCGCGGGGTCGTCGTCGCCGGCCGGCTCGGCGTCGGTGGGGGCGACCGGGAAGCCGCCCGCCGCCTGGGCGGCGCGCAGGCAGTAGAAGGCCCCGGACCGGTAGTGCAGCAGGGCGGGATCGGTCGGCCGCAGGGCGGCGGCCACCGCGGCGTTGCCCTCGTGGCCCGCCGAGCCGATGGTGTAGTAGCCCTCGCCGAAGCTGCGCAGCCACCGCCCGGCGAGGTCCAGCAGGCGGCTGGTCAGCTGGGCGTCGAAGAGGGCCAGCGCCTGCGCTCCGGTCAACGACGCGCCGTCGGGCAGCGGTTCACCCAGGTCACGCCGCTGGGCGGGCGCCTCGAACGCGGCCAGGGCCGCCCGGAACCGGTCGTCGAGATCTTGCGGGGTGGTCACGTCGGACAGCATTACCGACGAAGGGTCAGCTCGCCCACCCGGACACGTTCCGCCTACCGGGGATCAGGCCTCGCCGCACTGCTCCGGGCAGCCGCCGTCGGAGACCTTCCAGACCAGCTCACGCAGGGTGGCCAACTCCTCGGTGCTGAGCCCGCCGAGGAGTCGGGAGTCCGACATCACCTGGCGCACCTGGTCTCGGACGCGCCGGCCGGCCTCGGTCACCACCAGCGTCTTCTGCCGCCGGTCGGCCGGGTCGACCCGGCGCTCCACCAGCCCGGCCTGCTCCAGCTTGTCGACCAGGGCGGTGACGTTGGACCGGTCGCAGCGCAACTGCTCGGCCAGGTCCCGGCCGGGCAGCGGCCGGTCGGGGTCGAGCTCGTGCAGGGCCCGGGCGGCGGCCGGGGTGAGCCCCAGCGCGGCGATCTCCTCGTCCTGGTAGTGCCGGATCGCCGAGGCGATGTGCAAGATCCGGCGCACGGTGTCCCCGGCCAGGCCGGAGCGGTCGGCCGCGACCGGGCCGGCGGTGGAGACGAAGGGTTGCGCCATACCTCACATCGTACTTGCCAACCAATGGTTGAACTGCTCAACTGTTGATGGGCTCACGCAAGTGCGTCGAGCATCGTCACTGGAGGCGCACCATGTCCGAATTCTCCGTCCTGGCCCTCTCCGGCAGCCTGCGCGAGGCGTCGTTCAACTCCGCCCTCATCCGGGCGGCGCAGCGGCTCGCGCCGGCAGGCATGACCATCGAGCGGTACCGCGACCTCGGCGCCGTCCCGCCCTTCAACGAGGACGTCGAGCCGGCGCCGCCGGCCGCTGTGATGGACCTGCGGGAGCGGATCGCCGCCGCGGACGCCCTGCTCATCGCCACTCCGGAGTACAACTACGGCGTTCCCGGCGTACTCAAGAACGCCCTCGACTGGGCCTCCCGGCCGAGCTTCCCGATCACCTCGTGGGTCTCCCCGCTCGCCCACAAGCCGATCGCCATCGTCGGCGCCGCCCCGACCGGGATGGGCACCGTCCGGGCCCAGCTCCAGCTCCGCCAGCTCTTCCTCTGGACCGACTCCGCCGTGGTCACCAAGCCGGAGATCATCGTGACCAACGCCCACGAGAAGCTCGGCCAGGACGGCACGGTCAAGGACGAGACGACGGAGACCCTCCTCCGCACCCTCCTCGACGCCCTGGCCACCAAGATCCGCGTCACCCACCTGGCCGCCACCGCCGCCTGACCGCGAGCCGCCGCCGGGCGTGCAGATCCCCGGAAAGAGTGGTCATCCGACGCGTGACGCGGGATGGCCACTCTTTCCGCGAATGCGCGCCCATCCGGGGGCGCGGGCGGGCGGGACGCGGTCAGGCGGGGAGGAAGGAGAAGCGGACCTTGCGGGTGGGGTTGTCTCCGTTGGTGTCGACCAGGCAGAGGGACTGCCAGGTGCCCAGCGCCAGCCGCCCACCCAGCACCGGCAGCGTCGCGTACGGGGGGACGAAGGCGGGCAGCACGTGGTCCCGGCCGTGCCCGCGCGAGCCGTGCCGGTGCCGCCAACGGTCGTCGGTGGGCAGCAGGTCGTCGAGCGCGCGCAGCAGGTCGTCGTCGGAGCCGGAGCCCGTCTCGATGAGGGCCAGCCCGGCGGTGGCGTGCGGCACGAACACGTGCAGCAGGCCGTCGCCCTGCCCGGAGACGAACCGCTCGGCCTCGGCGGTGATGTCCCGGACGGCCGGCCGGGACCCGGTCTGGACGCTGATCTCCTCACTACGCATAGGGCGCATTCTGCCGCAGCCGGCCGGAGCGCGCCGCGAACCGGGCGCGGCGGCGGGCACGCTGCTAGCGCATCCCTGGAACGCCCTAAGTTACCGGCGGGTACCTGTGTTCAGCGTCGCGTCTGGGGCAGGGAGACGTGACGGCATGCGCCACGAGGGGGCAGGATGGCGCTAGAGACCTATCCCACACAGAACCGAGGGAACGCCTGTGGCTACGGAACGCAAGCGCCCGGTGATCACCGCTGGTCTGCCGAGCCAGCTTCCGGACATCGACCCTGAAGAGACCAGCGAATGGGTCGAGTCGCTCGACGGTGTCATCGACGAGCGCGGGACAAAGCGCGCCCGCTACGTCATGCTGCGCCTGCTGGAGCGGGCCCGCGAGCGCCAGGTCGGGGTGCCGTCCCTGACCACCACCGACTACATCAACACCATCCCGCCGGAGCGCGAGCCGTGGTTCCCGGGCGACGAGCACATCGAGCGGCGGATCCGGGCCTACATCCGGTGGAACGCCGCCATGCTGGTGCACCGGGCGCAGCGTCCCGAGATCGGCGTGGGCGGCCACATCTCCACCTTCGCCAGCTCGGCGTCGCTCTACGAGGTCGGCTTCAACCACTTCTTCCGGGGCAAGGACCATCCGGGCGGCGGCGACCACATCTTCTACCAGGGCCACGCCTCCCCCGGCATGTACGCGCGGGCCTTCATGGAGGGGCGGCTCAGCGAGGACCAGCTCGACGGCTTCCGCCAGGAGCTGTCGCACCCGGGCGGTGGGCTGCCGTCGTACCCGCACCCGCGGCTGATGCCGGACTTCTGGGAGTTCCCCACCGTCTCGATGGGCCTCGGGCCGATCAACGCGGTCTACCAGGCCCGGTTCAACCGGTACCTGCACCACCGGGGCATCAAGGACACCTCGCAGCAGCACGTCTGGGCCTTCCTCGGCGACGGCGAGATGGACGAGGTGGAGTCGCTCGGCGCGATCGGCGTGGCCGCCCGCGAGGAGCTGGACAACCTCACCTTCGTGATCAACTGCAACCTGCAGCGGCTGGACGGCCCGGTCCGGGGCAACGGCAAGGTCATGCAGGAGCTGGAGGCGTTCTTCCGGGGCGCCGGCTGGAACGTGATCAAGGTGGTCTGGGGCCGCGAGTGGGACCCGCTGCTCGCGGCGGACACCGACGGTGCCCTGGTCAACCTGATGAACACCACGCCCGACGGCGACTACCAGACCTACAAGGCGGAGTCCGGGGCGTACGTCCGGGAGCACTTCTTCGGCCGCGACCCGCGCACTCGCAAGATGGTCGAGCACCTCAGCGACGACGAGATCTGGAACCTCAAGCGGGGTGGCCACGACTACCGCAAGCTCTACGCGGCCTACAAGGCGGCGATGGAGCACACCGGCCAGCCGACGGTGATCCTGGCCAAGACCATCAAGGGCTGGACGCTCGGTTCGCACTTCGAGGCCCGCAACGCCACCCACCAGATGAAGAAGCTGACGCTGGAGGACTTGAAGCTCTTCCGCGACCGGCTCTACCTGGACATCCCGGACAAGCAGCTGGAGGAGAACCCTTACCTCCCGCCGTACTACCACCCGGGTGAGAAGTCCGAGGAGATCGAGTACCTGCACGAGCGGCGGAAGCAGCTCGGCGGCTACCTGCCGACCCGGCGGACCACCGGCAAGGTCCTCCAGATCCCGGGCAGCGAGCGCTTCTCCGACGTCAAGCGGGGCTCGGGCAAGCAGAAGGTGGCCACCACCATGGCCTTCGTCCGCCTGCTCAAGGACGTGATGAAGGACAAGGAGTTCGGCAAGCGGTGGGTGCCGATCATCCCGGACGAGGCGCGCACCTTCGGCATGGACTCGCTCTTCCCGACCGCGAAGATCTACTCGCCGCACGGCCAGCGGTACACCTCGGTGGACCGGGACCTGTTCCTGTCCTACAAGGAGGCCACCGGCGGCCAGATCCTGCACGAGGGGATCAACGAGGCCGGCTCGGTCGCCTCGTTCACCGCGGCCGGCACCTCGTACGCCACCCACGGCGAGCCGATGATCCCGATGTACATCTTCTACTCGATGTTCGGGTTCCAGCGGACCGCCGACGGGCTGTGGGCCGCGGCCGACCAGATGGCGCGGGGCTTCCTGCTCGGCGCGACCGCCGGCCGGACCACGCTCAACGGTGAGGGCCTCCAGCACGAGGACGGTCACTCGCTGCTGATCGCCGCCACCAACCCGGCGGTGGTCGCCTACGACCCGGCGTTCGCGTACGAGATCGCGCACATCATGGAGAACGGCCTGCACCGGATGTACGGCGAGGCGCAGGAGAACATCTTCTACTACCTCACCGTCTACAACGAGCCGATCTTCCAGCCGGCCGAGCCGCAGGGCGTGGACGTCGAGGGCATCGTCAAGGGCATCTACCGCTACTCCCCCGCGCCGCAGGTCGGCGGGGACGCGCCGAAGGCGAACATCCTCGCCTCCGGCACCGGCATGCAGTGGGCGCTCAAGGCGCAGCAACTGCTCGCCGAGGACTGGGGCGTGGCCGCCGACGTCTGGTCGGTGACCTCCTGGACCGAGCTGCGCCGGGACGCGGTGGAGTGCGAGGAGCACAACCTTCTCAACCCGGGCGCCGAGCAGCGAGTGCCGTACATCCAGCGGAAACTGGCCGACGCCGAGGGGCCGAAGGTCGCGGTCAGCGACTGGATGCGCGCGGTACCGGACCTGATCGCCCGCTGGGTACCCGGCGACTACACCTCGCTCGGCACCGACGGCTTCGGCATGTCGGACACCCGGCACGCGCTGCGCCGGCACTTCCACGTGGACGCCGAGTCGGTGACCGTCGCGACGCTGCGCCAGCTCGCCCTCCGCGGCGCGGTGCCGGCCCACGTGCCGGCCGAGGCCGCCCGGAAGTACGCGCTGGAGGACGTCAACGCCGCCCCGGTCGGCGAGACCGGCGGCGACAGCTGACCCATCCGGTACGAAGGGCCCGGCGCACCCGCGCCGGGCCTTTCGTCGTCTCTGGCGGTGCTCCTCGGCCGTCGGTGATCGTGCACGATCCAGGATGTAGTGGCCTCGGCGTGGCTTGGATGCCACTGGATCCAGGAAGCAGCACGACCTTGGGCGGCCCGGAGGCGGTCGCCCGCCTCGGCGCCGGAACCGAGCGCCGACCGACTGGCGGCACAGTGGACGATGGTCCGGCGTCCCTGGCGGGGACGCCGGACCATCACCATCGCGGGCGACGCCGGGACCGGCTGGGTCAACCGACGGCGGCCAGGTCGGTCAGCCGGGCCAGCGAGTCCTCCAGGTCGGCGCCGACCCGACGCAGGCCGAGCCGGAGCAGGGCGGCCTTGACCGGCCCGGCGGGCCACCGTACGACGATGAGCCGCACGACCGTCCCGCCCTCCTCCTCGTCCGGGGTCAGCTGCACGTAGATCTCGGTGCGCGCCTCGGCCCGGGCGCCGGCGCCCCTGGCCCGTTCGCGCCACCCGATCAGGGTCGGCTCCTGGTAGGCGATCACCTCGGCCTCGTGCGCCGCGCCGCGCCCGGCCTGGACCAGTTGTCGCCGGCCGAAGCCCTCCCCCGAGAGGACCTCGGCCGCGCGAACCCCCGCCAGCCATGCCGGCAACTGCTCGGCCCGCTGCACGACGCCCCAGACCGCTTCCACCGGCGCCATCACGTGCGCACTGCGTTCCACGAGGATCATGTCGTCTTCCCCCACTAAGGACATCCGCGATATTACGCACTGTATGCGCAAAAACGGACTTACCCGGACGGGTTCGGAAAAGACACGCCGAAAACCCTTGCACTAGCCGGCCTCCCCGGCCTATGGCGCATCACCGGTCCGCGTCCTAGAGTCCCGAACACGATTCGTGTTTCCGGGAGGGCGAATGACGACCGCGCCGATGCCCGAGTTCCCCAGCGGTTTCCGATGGGGAGTGTCCACCTCCGCCTACCAGATCGAGGGCGCGGCCGGCGCCGACAGCCGGGGACCGTCCATCTGGGACACCTTCGCCCACTCCCCGGGCCGGATCGTCGACGGCAGCACCGGCGACGAGGCGTGCGACCACTACCACCGGTACGCTGAGGACCTCACGCTGCTCGCCGGGCTCGGGGTGTCCGCCTACCGGTTCTCCATCGCCTGGCCCCGGGTGCGGCCCACCGGCACGGGCGCGGCCAACCCGGCCGGGCTGGACTTCTACGAGCGGCTGGTGGACGGGCTGCTCGACCGGGGCGTGGACCCGGTGGCCACCCTCTTCCACTGGGACCTGCCGCAGGCCCTGGAGGACGCCGGCGGCTGGCTCAACCGCGACACCGCCCACCGCTTCGCCGAGTACGCCGACCTGGTCGCCGCCCGCCTCGGCGACCGGGTGAAGCTCTGGATCACCCTCAACGAACCGTTCATCCACATGAGCCTCGGGCACGGCATGGGCGTGCACGCACCCGGCCGGATGCTGCTCTTCGACGCCTTTCCGGTGGCCCACCACCAGCTCCTCGGGCACGGCCTCGCGGTCGCCGCGCTGCGCGCCCGCAGCACCAGCCCGGTCGCCATCGCGAACAACTACTCCCCGGTGCGGCTGGCCGGGCACACCGACGCCGACCGGGCCGCCGGGGTGGCGTACGACGCGCTGCACAACCGGCTCTTCACCGACCCGCTGCTCGCCCAGGGTTATCCGGAGGTGCCAGGCCTCGACCCCGCGCTGGTCCGCGCCGGGGACCTCGACGTGATCGCCGCCCCGGTCGACGTGCTCGGGGTGAACTACTACAACCCGACCGGCATCCGGGCCGCCGAGGAGGACTCGCCGCTGCCGTTCGAGATCGTGCCGCTGACCGGCTACCCCCGGACCGCGTTCGACTGGCCGGTGGCCCCGGACGGGCTCCGCGACCTGCTGCTCCAGCTCCGCGACCGGTACGGGGACCGGCTGCCGCCGATCCAGGTCACCGAGAGCGGCTGCGCGTACGACGATGGGCCGGACGCCGACGGCCGGGTGCACGACCCGGAGCGGATCGCGTACCTGGCCGGGCACGTGCGGGCGGTCCGCGAGGCGATCGACGCCGGGGTCGAGGTGACCGGGTACTTCGTCTGGTCCCTGCTCGACAACTGGGAGTGGGCGGAGGGCTTCACCAAGCGGTTCGGCCTGGTGCACGTCGACTACGCCACCCAACGGCGTACCCCGAAGTCCTCGTACGTCTGGTTCCGCGATCTGGTGCGACGATGACCACGGTCGACCCGACGCCGGCCGCACTGCCGGCGGCGCTCGCCGAGCCGACCGTGCCGGTGCGGCGGAGCTGGATCGCGCTGATCTTCGCGGCCAACCTCGGCGTCTGGATGGCGTTCTTCACCCCGATCCAGGTGCTGCTGCCGCAGCAGGTGGAGCGGATCGCGCCGGGCGACAAGGAGGCCATGCTCGCGGTCGTCACCGGACTCGGCGCGCTCGCCGCGGTGCTGGCCAATCCGCTCGCCGGCGCGCTGTCCGACCGGACCGTGCTCCGGCTGGCGGGCCGGCACCTCGGCCGGCGGCACGTGTGGACCGCGTCCGGCGCGGTGCTCGGCGCGCTCGCCCTGGTGCTGCTGGCCCGGCAGGACAGCATCGCCGGGGTGGCGATCGGCTGGGTGGCCGCGCAGGTGTGCTTCAACGCGATGCTGGCCAGCCTCACCGCCGCCATCCCGGACCGGGTGCCGGTCGCCCAGCGCGGTGGCGTCTCCGGCTGGGTGGGCATCCCGCAGGCGCTCGGCCTGGTGCTCGGGGCGGTGCTGGTCACCGCCGTGGTCACCGGCAACGCCGCCGGGTACGCCGCCGTCGCCCTCGCCGTGCTGCTGCTGTCGCTGCCGTTCGCGCTGCTCACCGAGGACGACCCGCTGCCCCGGGAGCACCGCCCGGCGCTGCGGTTGCGCGGGCTGCTCGCCTCGATGTGGATCAGCCCGCGCCGGCACCCCGACTTCGCCTGGGCCTGGTTCACCCGGTTCCTGGTCCAGACCGGCAACGCGCTGGGCACGCTCTACCTGCTCTACTTCCTCGCCGACGGGGTGCGCGTGCCCGACCCCGAGGGCGCGCTGCTGGTGCTGATCCTGCTCTACACGCTCGGCATGATGCTGACCGCCGTGGTGGCCGGGCGCCTGTCGGACCGGTCCGGCCGGCGCAAGGTCTTCGTGATCGTCTCCGGGCTGATCATGGCAGTGGCGGCCCTGCTGCTGGCCGTGGCACCGGTCTGGCCGATGGCGGTCACCGCCGCGCTGCTGCTCGGCGCCGGCTACGGCGTCTACCTGGCGGTGGACGCGGCGCTGATCACCCAGGTGCTGCCGGCCGCCACCGACCGGGCCAAGGACCTCGGAGTGATCAACATCGCCAACTCCGCGCCGCAGGTGCTCGGCCCGGCCCTCTCCGCCCCGATCGTCGTCCACCTGGGCGGCTACCCCACCCTGTACGCGGTCACCGCGGCGGTCACCCTGCTCGGCAGCGCCCTGGTGCTGAAGATCAGATCGGTACCCTGACCGCCCCCTCGCTCAAATCGGCTCGCCGCCCGCCGTAGGCTGGGGACGTGACGGTACGTGTACGCTTCGCCCCTTCCCCGACCGGTATGTTCCACGTCGGCGGCGCCCGCTCGGCCCTGCAGAACTGGATCTACGCCAAGCAGCAGGGCGGGGTGTTCGTGCTCCGCATCGAGGACACCGACGCGGCCCGCAACAAGCCGGAGTGGACCGAGGGCATCCTGTCGGCGCTCGACTGGATCGGCATCGAGCGGGGCAGCTACGAGGGCCCGTACTTCCAGTCGTCGTACGCCGGTGAGCACCGCGCCGCGGCCCAGCGGCTGTACGAGAGCGGCCGGGCGTACTACTGCGACTGCACCCGTGAGGACGTGCAGGCGCGTACCGGCTCCCAGTACGCCGGGTACGACGGCTTCTGCCGGGACCGCGGGCTCGGGCCCGGCGCGGGGCGGGCCCTGCGCTTCCGTACCCCCGACGAGGGCGAGACCGTGGTGGTCGACCTGATCCGCGGCGAGCCGACCTTCGAGAACAAGCTGATCGAGGACTTCGTCATCGCCCGCGGTGACGGCTCGCCGGTGTTCCTGCTCGCCAACGTGGTCGACGACATGACCATGGGGATCACCCACGTGATCCGGGCCGAGGAGCACCTGCCCAACACCCCGAAGCAGCAGCTGCTCTGGGACGCCCTCGGGGTCAAGCCGCCGGTCTGGGCGCACGTGCCCGTGGTGGTGAACGAGAAGCGGCAGAAGCTGTCCAAGCGGCGGGACAAGGTCGCCCTGGAGGCGTACCGGGACGAGGGCTACCTCGCCGAGGCGATGCGCAACTACCTGATGCTGCTCGGCTGGGCTCCCTCCGGCGACCGGGAGATCGTGCCCTGGTCGGTGATCGAGGAGGAGTTCCGGCTGGATGAGGTGAACCCCTCCCCGGCGTTCTTCGACGAGAAGAAGCTGCGCGCGTTCAACGGCGAATACATCCGCGCGCTGCCGGTGGAGGACTTCATCGGCGCCTGCCAGCCGTGGCTGACCGGGACCGGGACCATCGCCCCGCCCCCGTGGCAGCCGGAGGAGTTCGACCCGGCCGCGTTCGCCGCGGTGGCGCCGCTGGCGCAGACCCGGATCGCGGTGCTCAGCGAGATCGTGCCGAACGTCGACTTTCTCTTCCTGGCCGACCCGCTGATCGACGAGGCGGCCTGGGCGAAGGCGATGAAGGAGGGCGCGGCCGAGCTGCTGGAGGCGGCGATCGCCGCGTTCGAGGCGCTGGAGTCCTGGGACGCCGAGTCGCTGAAGTCCACGCTGGAGGCGGTCGGCGCGGAGCGGGGCCTGAAGCTGGGCAAGGCGCAGGCACCGGTCCGGGTGGCGGTCACCGGCCGTACGGTCGGCCTGCCGCTCTTCGAGTCCCTCGAGGTGCTGGGCCGCGAGCGCGCCCTGACCCGGCTGCGCGCCGCCCGGGTGCGCCTGGTCTGACCTCGCATCGCGAAGGGGCCCGCCGGTCGTCCGGCGGGCCCCTTCGTCGTACGGCGGTGGAGAGCTGCCGGGCGGTTCAGCGGCGGGCGGAGCGCCGGCGCAGCAGCAGCCCGCCGCCCAGCGCGACGAGCGCCACCACCGCCGCGAGCGCCCACCACAGGCCGGTGCCGCCGCCGTCGTCGGAGCGCGACGAAACCGGGGCGGGGTTCGCCGAGGTCGCCTCGGCCACCGGGGTCGAGGGCGCCGGGGTGGTCGGCGACGCACTGGCCGAGGGGGTGGCCGGGGCCACACCGGTGGTCAGGGTGAAGCTGACCTGTCCCTTGATCGGGTGCCCGTCGGTCGAGCCGACCTGGTAGGCGACGGTGTAGACGCCGGCCGGCCCGGGGGTGAACGGCACGCTCACCCGCTTGCCGGAGAAGGTCGGATCGCCGCCGGAGGCGGGGGCGTCATCCGGCCCGGTCACTGTGATCTTCGTCGTACCGGGCGACAGGGTGGCCAGGAAGCGGAGCTCGATCCGCTTCGGCGCGGTCGCCACCCGGGCCCCGTTTTTCGGATCGCTGCCGGTCAACGAGTTGTGCGCGGCGGCGGGGCTGGCCGGCAGCAGCACGGCCCCCACCGCCACCCCGAGAACCACCAGCCAGGTACGCGCCGCACGGGCCATCGTGCCCCCCATGAGCCCCTCCGTCCGGGTACGATCCGGCCGCTGATCAACGGCCGCTCACATTAGTCGGCCACAGATCACAGATAGTTCCAAATACTCTTCCAGCAGCTGCAACCGAATGACGTTCTGCGGAGTCTTTGAGGTGGGCACCCGGTTCTCGCCGGGCAGCCACCACCGTCAGCCGATACAGCGTGACCTGCAGCGGAAGCCAGCCATCGAACGGGGCGAGGAGGCGGCGATGATCCGAAGGGTGTCGCGACTGCTGGTGGCCGTGACGGGCGTGGTGCTCGCGACCACGTGCACGCTGCTCCTGAGCGGCCCGCCGGCGGCCCGGGCGGCCGGGCCCGGGCCCAAGCTCGCACCGGCCGGGGTGGACATCACCGGCGACCAACTGGACCAGCCGCTGCAGCTGCGCGCCGACACCCAACCCGCCCAGGTGAACGCGGTCATCGACCAGGTGAGCTGGCTGGCCCGGACCGGGCAGCAGCGCGGCCCGGCCGCGCAGGACCTCGGTCCGAAGTACACCGTCGTGGTGCTGACCGCCGGAGTGCCGGTGAAGACCTACGACCTCTACCCGCTCGCCAAGGGTGGGCCCCGGATCTACCGGCCGGCCAAGCAGCCCGACCTGAGCAAGGCCCGGGCCGGCTGGTTCTTCGGCCGGCTGAACATGTCCGAGACGCTGCGCTCCGTCGGTGTGCCGCTGGAGCGGCAGTTCGACACGCTCAGCGGCGGTCTCGGCGGCGGCGAGCGGGTCCTCCCGGAGGACACGCTGAACCCGGTGCAGGACATCGACGCGGCGATGACCGAACTCCAGCGACTGCTGCTGCTCAACGTCGGGGTGGTGGTGGTCATCACCGCCGGGCTCGCCGGGATCGCGCTGCTGGTCCGCCGCCGCACCCGCTGAGCCGGTCGCCCCGGCGCCCGGCTCAGACCTCCAGCACCACCTTGCCCCGGACGTGCCCCGCCGCCACCAGGCGCTGCGCCTCGGCGGCCTCGGCCAGCGGGAAGGTCCGGGCCACGTGCACGGTGAGCCGGTCGGCGTCGACCAGCCCGGCCAGCACACTCAGGTCGGCGGTGGACGGCTTCACGAAGAGGTAGCTGCCGCCGAGCCGGGTGACATGCTCCGGGTCGGCGGTGGAGACCAGCCGGGCCGGCCGGGCGAGCAGCTCGGCCGAGACGTCCAGCGCCTCGCCGCCGAAGAGGTCCAGCGCCACGTCCACCCCGTCGGGCGCGACCGCGCGGATCCGGTCCAGCAGGCCGGCGCCGTAGCTGACCGGTTCGGCACCCAACGACCGGACGAAGTCGTGGTTGGCCTCGCTGGTCGTGCCGATCACCTTGCCGGCGCCGAGCGCCCGGGCCAACTGCACCGCCAGGTGCCCCACCCCGCCGGACGCGCCGTGCACCAGGACCGTGTCGTTGGCGCCCGTCCGGGCCAGCTGCAACGCCTGGTACGCCGTCAGCCCGGCCAGCGGCAGGCCACCCGCCTCCGGCCAGGACGCCTGGACCGGCTTGTCGGCGAGACAGCGCTCCGGGGCGGGCACCAGCTCCGCGTACGTGCCGTGCTGGACGTCGTCGCGTCGGACGTACCCGATCACCTCGTCGCCCACCGCGAAGCCGGTCACCGCCGGGCCGACCGCCTCGACCACCCCAGCCGCGTCCCAGCCGGGCACCAGCGGGAAGTGCGCCGGCATGCCGCCGGCCAGGTGGCCCTCGCGGACCTTCCAGTCGACCGGGTTCACCCCGGCGACGCGCACCCGGACCAGGACCGTGTCCGGCCCGACCGGCGGGGTGGGCAGCTCGCGCAGGGTGAGCTGGTCCGCCGAGCCGTACGCGTCGATCGCGATCGCCTTCACGCTGCCCACGCTAGCGCCGAACAATGGCCGGGCTTGCCGGGCGGCCAAATTGTCGTAGCAAGGCGAGTCGGCGAGTGATCAGCACCAGCGGCGCGGTGGCCGCTCCCGACGGACCATACGGTTGCGGGGCCGCACCGCGCCGTGCTGGTGCGCCCCAGCCCAGCCGGGCAGGTCGCTGCAGCAGCCCTGGCTCGGCACCGGCTCGGGCAGGGCCGGCAACACCTGCTCGGCGGCCCGCTGCCGTGGCGCGGGCGGGTCGTCGTCCCCGCGCTCCGGCCCCCAGCCGGCGGGCGTCTCCGCCGGATGGGTCAGGCCGGCCCGGCGCGGGTGCTTGGCGGACACCGGCTGGTCGTGGGGCCCCGGCCGGCAGGGCTCACCCTGGGCGCAGCCGTTCTCGGCCTCCCCGTGCGCCATCCCGGTCTCCTCACGTTCGCCATCGCCCGCCCGGCGGTCACCCCGGGCGTGCCCTGACACCGTACTGGCCGGGCCCGACGGACTGAACAGCGCGTACCCGTGGAGATCCGCTGCGACCCGGGATCGGGCCGGCGGTCGGCGTGGCGGCCACCGGATGCCGCCCAGTTCCAGGCCGGCCAGCACCTCGGTGCCGGGCGGGACCGGCCGGGCCAGCCCGGCCGCCGCCCACCCTCGATGTGCCGGCCCTGGTCAGGGCATGTCAGGCTGGACCGGTGAGCGAACCGGGCGGCACCGAACTGCCGGCCACGCTGCGCCGGATCGAACGGGCGGCGGGGGCCCTGGCCACCGCCAGCGTGGCCCGGATGGACGAGGCGCTGCCCTGGTTCCGGGAACTGCCGGCGGACCAGCGGTCCTGGGTCATGCTGGTCGCCCAGGCCGGCGTCCGGTCGCTGGTGCAGTGGCTGCGCCAGGGCGGCGGCGCGACCGACAGCACCCAGGAGGTGTCGGACGAGGTCTTCGCCGCCGCACCCCAGGCCCTGGCCCGCTCGATCAGCCTCCAACAGACCGTCGCGCTGATCAAGGTGACCATCGAGGTGGTCGAGGAGCAGGTGGCGCACCTGGCCGCCGAGGGCGAGGAGCAGCCGCTGCGGGAGGCGGTGCTGCGCTTCTCCCGCGAGATCGCCTTCGCCGCCGCCCGGGTGTACGCCCGCGCCGCCGAGTCGCGCGGCTCGTGGGACGCCCGGCTGCAGGCGTTGCTGGTGGACGCGCTGCTGCGCGGCGACTCGCCGGACGTGCTGGCCAGCCGGGCGGCGGCGCTGGGCTGGACGGACGCGCCCCCGGTGGCGGTGGCGGTCGGGCGCTCCCCCGGCGGCGAGGTGGCCGCCGTGCTGCACACCGTCTACCGGCAGGCCCGCCGGATCGGGGTCGAGGTGATCGGCGGCGTGCACGGCGACCGGCTGGTCATCGTGCTCGGCGGGGCGGCGGACCCGGTGACGGCGACGGAGAAGCTGCTGACCGCGTTCGGGGAGGGGCCGGTGGTGGTGGGTCCGGCCGTACCCAGCCTGGACGAGGCGACGGACTCGGCGCGGGCCGCGCTGGCCGGGTTCCGCGCGGCGCCGGCCTGGCCGACCGCCCCCTGCCCGGTGGCCGCCGCCGACCTGCTGCCCGAGCGGGCCCTGGCGGGTGACGCCGAGGCCCGCCGCCGGCTGCGCCACGACGTGTACGCGGCGCTGGTCCGCGCCGGGGGTGAACTGCTGGAGACCCTGGACGCCTTCTTCGCCGCCGGCGGCACGTTGGAGAGCGCCGCCCGGGCGCTCTTCGTGCACCCCAACACGGTGCGTTACCGACTCAAGCGGGTCGCCGAGGTGACCGGCTTCTCGCCGTTCGCGCCGCGGGACGCGTTCGCCCTGCAGGTGGCGCTGACCGTGGGGCGGCTCGACCCGGTCGTCCCGGCCGTCGCTCCGGTCCCGAACCAGGCATTGGCCCCAGGTGCCCGGAAAGCAGCACAGACAGGTGATGATCGTCGCCGATTTTTGTAGGGTTCCTCCAACGCTCCTAGTGCGGTTTGGTGCCGTGCGTTACAGCGCGACCCGCGAGTATCCGTCAGAGTCGTAGACGTGCTCGCCGTTCTCTCACCCGGACAGGGTTCCCAGAAACCCGGCTTCCTGACTCCCTGGCTCGACCTGCCCGGCGCCGAGGCGCGCCTGCGCTGGTGGTCCGCGCTGGCGGGAGTCGATCTGGTGCACCTCGGCACCCAGGCGGACGCGGACGAGATCAAGGACACCGCCCGCACGCAGCCGCTGCTCGTCGCGGCCGCGCTGCTCGCCGCGGAGCACCTGCCGATGTACGACGTCGCGCTGGTCGCCGGCCACAGCGTGGGCGAGCTGAGTGCCGCCGCCCTGGCCGGGGTGCTGCCCGCCGAGGCGGCCGTCACCCTCGCCGGCGTACGCGGCCGGGAGATGGCCGCCGCCTGCGCGCTGGAGCCCACCGGGATGGCCGCCGTGCTCGGCGGCGACCCGGACGAGGTGCTCGCCGCCATCGAGGCGCACGGGCTGCACCCGGCCAACCGCAACGGCACCGGCCAGGTTGTCGCCGCGGGCGCGGTGGCCGGCCTGGAGAAGCTGGCCGCCGAGCCGCCGGCGAAGGCCCGGGTCATCCGGCTCCAGGTCGCCGGCGCCTTCCACACCCCGTACATGGCCCCGGCCGAGGCCGCCCTGGCCACCGTGGCCGGCGGCATCGTGCCGGGCGACCCGGCCCGGATCCTGCTCTCCAACCGGGACGGCGCCGCCGTCAACCACGGCCGGGAGATGGTGCAGCGGCTGGTCCGGCAGGTCACCGCCCCGGTCCGCTGGGACCTGTGCATGCGGACCCTGGCCGACCTCGGGGTCACCGGCGTGATCGAGCTGCCGCCGGCCGGCACCCTGGCCGGCCTGGTCAAGCGCGAGCTCAAGGGCGAGGGGGCGCCCGAGATCGTCACCCTGAACACCCCCGCCGACCTGCCCGCCGCGCGGGACCTGATCGCCCGGCACAGCGGCCTGAGCGGCCACGAGCCGGCGATCCAGTTCCGGGTGGTGGTCGCCCCCGCCGCCGGGACCTTCGAGCCGCTGACCGGCCTGGCCGAGGGCACCGACCTGCGCGCCGGCCAGGTCATCGGCCACGTCGCCACCCGGCAGGGGCCGGTCGAGGTGACCGCGCACCACAGCGGGCTGCTCACCGAGTGGCTCGCCCACCACGACGACCCGGTCGCCCCGGGCCAGCCCCTCGCCCGCATCGGAGGACAGGCATGACCGGCAGCAGGATCGTCGCGATGGGGCACTACCAGCCCGCCCGCGTGGTGACCAACGACGACATCGCGCAGTTGGTCGACACCAACGACGAGTGGATCCGGGACCGCGTCGGCATCGTCACCCGGCGGATCGCCGGTGACGAGACGGTGGCCGACATGGCCACGGCCGCGGCCGGCAAGGCACTGGCCAACTCCGGCCTCAGCGCCGCCGACATCGACCTCGTCGTGGTCGCCACCTGCACCTCGATCGACCGCAGCCCGAACGTGGCCTGCCGGGTCGCCGCGAAGCTGGGCATCGCCGCCCCGGCCGCGTTCGACGTCAACACCGCCTGCTCGGGCTTCGGGTACGCGCTGGGCACCGCGGACCACGCGATCCGGGCCGGGGCGGCGCGCAACGCCCTCGTCATCGGCGCGGAGAAGCTCTCCGACTTCACCGACTGGACCGACCGCTCGACCTGCATCATCTTCGGCGACGGCGCCGGGGCCGCGGTGGTCACCGCGACCGCCGAGGGCGAGCCGGCCGGGGTCGGGCCGGTGGTCTGGGGCTCGGTGCCGGAGAAGAGCGACGCGGTCCGGATCGAGGGCTGGCGGCCGTACATCGCGCAGGAGGGGCAGGCGGTGTTCCGCTGGGCCACCACCGCGCTGGCCCCGCTCGCGCTGGAGGCCTGCGAGAAGGCCGGGGTGGCCCCGTCCGAGCTGGCCGCGTTCGTGCCGCACCAGGCCAACGCCCGGATCATCGACGGCATCGCCAAGCGGCTGAACATCCCCGACGCGGTCATCGCCAAGGACATCGTCGAGTCCGGCAACACCTCGGCGGCGAGCGTCCCGCTGGCCCTGTCCAAGCTGGTCGAGCGGCGTGAGGTGCCGGCGGGTGCGCCGGTGCTGCTGTTCGGCTTCGGCGGCGGTCTGACCTACGCCGGTCAGGTCGTCCGCTGCCCCTGAAGACCCCCTCCGGCGCGAGCGCGCCGCGAGGAGTGACGACCGGCGTCGCCGGCCGTCGAGTGAACCCCCGATGAGAGGAACCAACCGCAATGACCCGTGACGAGATCACCGCCGGCCTCGCCGAGATCCTCGAAGAGGTTGCCGGGGTGAACCCGGACGACGTGGCCGAGGGGAAGTCCTTCACCGACGACCTCGACGTCGACTCGCTCTCCATGGTGGAGGTCGTGGTGGCGGCCGAGGAGAAGTTCGGCGTCAAGATCCCGGACAACGAGGTGCAGAACCTCAAGACCGTCGGGGACGCCGTCAGCTACATCGAGGCGCAGTCCTGATCATGAGTCGCCCCGACGTCGTCGTCACCGGGCTCGGCGCGACGACCCCGCTCGGCGGGGACGTCGCGTCGACCTGGGACGCCATGCTCGCCGGCCGCTCCGGGGTGAGTGCGCTCACCCAGGAGTGGGCGGCGCAACTGACGGTCCGGATCGCGGCGCAACTCGCCGTGGAGCCCACCGAGGTGCTCGACCGGGTCAAGCTGCGCCGGCTGGACCGGTCCGAGGCGATCGCGCTCATCGCGGCCCAGCAGGCCTGGGCCGACGCCGGGCTGGCCGATTCCGGGCTCGACCCGGAGCGGCTGGCGGTCAGCGTCGGCTCCGGCATCGGCGGGGCCACCACCCTGCTCGCCCAGGACGACATCCTGGAGGCGTCCGGCCCGCGGCGGGTCTCCCCGCACACCGTGCCGATGCTGATGCCGAACGGCCCGGCCGCCTGGGTGGGGCTGGAGCTGGGCGCCAAGGCCGGGGTGCACTCGGTGGCCAGCGCGTGCGCGACCGGCGCGGAGGCGATCGCGCTCGGCCTGGACATCATCCGCTCCGGCCGGGCCGACGTGGTGGTGGCCGGCGGCACCGAGGCGGTCATCCACCCGCTGCCGATCGCCGGTTTCGCCTCGATGCGGGCCATGTCGACCCGCAACGACGAGCCGGAGAAGGCCTCCCGGCCGTGGGACAAGGGCCGCGACGGCTTCGTGCTCGGCGAGGGCGCGGGCGTGGTGGTCCTGGAGCGCGCCGACCACGCCGCCGCCCGCGGCGCCCGGGTGTACGCCCGGCTCGCCGGCGCCGGCATCACCTCGGACGCGTACGACATCGTGCAGCCGCACGCCGAGGGCGAGGGCGCGATCCGCGCAATCGGGAAGGCGATCGCGGACTCGGATGTCGCCAAGATGGATATCGTGCACGTCAACGCGCACGCCACCTCCACGCCGGTGGGCGACATGCTGGAGATCGGCGCGCTGCGCACGGCGCTGGGCGACCATCCCGTGCTGTCAGCCACCAAGTCGATGACCGGGCACCTGCTCGGCGCGGCCGGGGCGCTGGAGTCCATCGCCACCATCCTGGCCATCCGCGACGGGGTCGTGCCGCCGACGATCAACCTCGACGACCCGGACGACGGCCTCACCCTGGAGGTGGCCGCCCACAAGGCACGGCACATGGAGATCCCCGCCGCGCTGAACAACGCGTTCGGTTTCGGCGGGCACAACGTGGCTCTCGTCTTCACGCGGGCCTGACCCCTCTGCCTGGGAGGCACCAGTGACCACGACCGCCGTCAGCGCGGACAGCTCGACGGTGGACCACCGGGATCCGGAGGTCCGCCTTCGGGCGCTGTTCGACGCCGGCTCGCTGCGCCTGCTGGCGCCGCGGGACAGCTCCGGCGTGCGCTACGCGCGGGGCGAGATCGACGGTACGCCGGCCATCGCGTACGCCACCGACGCCACGAAGATGGGCGGCGCGATGGGTGCCGACGGGTGCCGGCACATCGTGGACGCCATCGACACCGCCGTCCGGGAACGGGTGCCGGTGCTCGGCCTCTGGCACTCCGGCGGAGCCCGGCTGGCCGAGGGTGTGGTCGCCCTCGACGCCGTCGGCCAGGTCTTCGCGGCCATGGTCCGGGCGTCCGGCCGGGTGCCGCAGATCTCCGTGGTGCTCGGGCCGGCCGCGGGTGGCGCCGCGTACGGTCCGGCGCTGACCGACGTCGTGGTGATGAGCGGGGCCGGCCGGATCTTCGTCACCGGCCCCGAGGTGGTCCGCAGCGTCACCGGTGAGCAGGTCGACATGGCGCGGCTGGGCGGTCCCGAGCCGCACGGCCGGCGCTCCGGTGTGGTGCACGTGACCTGCCAGGACGACGAGGAGGCGCTGGCCGAGTCGCGCCGGCTCGCCGCGCTCCTCGGCCGCCAGGGGCGGCTCTCGCCGGACGACGTGGCCACCGGCGACGAGGGGCACGACCTCGCCGCGAAGATGCCGGCCGAGGCCAGCCGGGCGTACGACGTGCGGCCGGTGGTCAAGGCGCTGCTCGACGCTCCGGGCGTGGAGCTGCACGCCAAGTGGGCGCCGAACATCGTCACCACGCTCGGCCGCTTCGCCGGTCGCACGGTCGGCGTGATCGCCAACAACCCGCTGCGGCTGGGTGGCTGCCTCGACGCGTCCAGCGCCGAGAAGGCCGCCCGCTTCGTGCGGATGTGCGACTCGCTCGGGGTGCCGCTGATCGTGCTGGTCGACGTCCCCGGCTACCTGCCCGGCCTGGGCCAGGAGTGGGACGGCGTGGTCCGGCGCGGGGCGAAGCTGCTGCACGCCTTCGCCGAGGCGGTGGTGCCGCGGGTGACGCTGGTGACCCGCAAGGCGTACGGCGGGGCGTACATCGCGATGAACTCCCGCTCGCTGGGGGCGACCGCGGTGTTCGCCTGGCCGAACGCGGAGGTCGCGGTGATGGGCGCGAGCGCGGCGGTGAACGTCCTGCACCGCAAGAAGCTGGCCGCCGCTCCGGTCGAGGAGCGGGAGGCGCTGCGCGCCCAGCTGATCGAGGAGCAGATCCGGGTCGCCGGTGGCGTCAACCGGGCGCTGGAGATCGGCGTGGTGGACGAGGTGATCAAGCCGGCGGAGACCCGGCGGCGGATCGCGGAGGCCCTCGCCGCGGCGCCGGCCGCCCGGGGCGCGCACGGCAACATTCCGCTGTAACCACCGGTCGTACCGTCAGGGTCCGCGCTTAACCCGGGCGCGGGCCCTGACGTTTCTCAGGTCCGGTTGCGGGGGTGCTGGCGGGCGGTCCGCTCGTTGCCCCGGCGGTAGTTGCCGGTCCACCGGGCCATCACCAGCTGCGGGTCGTCCTCGACCTCGGCCAGGAACTCCGCCGCGCGGCCGCCGCGCAGCGTGGCGGCCACCCGGCCGTGGTGCGTGACCACGACGGAGCCGTCGGCCCGCTCGAGGTAGCGGAAACCCTGCGCCTGCTGTCCCATGGCCACCCAGCCTGCCAGCGCCCAGCGCGGCGCCGCACCCGGTTTTGCGACCGCCCCGGCCGGCAGGGCGACTAGGGTGAGGGCGGCCGAGACGTGTCGAGGAGCACGCCGTGGACGCAACCGAGATCCGCAAGCTCGCCGCGCTCGAGGACACCCACTGGTGGTACCGGGAGCGGCGGGCCCTGCTGGGTCGGGCGCTGCGGCGGCTGGCGGCGGCCGGGGTGCGCCCGGAGCGGGCGCTGGACATCGGCGCGGCCGGCGGCGGCAACACCCGGGTGCTGCGGGCGTACGGCTGGCGGCCGCTCGCCCTGGAATACAGCGCGGCGGGCGCCGGGCTGGCCCGCGAGCGGGGCCTGGCCGTGATCCGGGCCGACGCCCGGCACCTGCCGGTCCCCTCGGCCAGCCTGGGTCTGGTGGTCGCCTTCGACATCCTGGAGCACTTCGACGAGGACCACCTGGCCGCCGCCGAGATCCGCCGGGCGCTACGGCCGGGCGGGACCGCGCTGATCGCGGTGCCGGCCGACATGCGGCTCTGGTCGGCGCACGACGTGGCCGTCGGGCACGTCCGCCGCTACGACCGGGCCGGGCTGCGGGCGGTGGTGGCGAAGGCCGGGCTGGCGGTGGACGAGTTGTGGAGCTGGAACGTGCTGCTCCGGCCGGTCGCGGCCTGGCGGCGACGCCGATCCACCGGCAGCGACCTGGACCACCTGCGCCCCGCGGTCAACCTCGGACTGCGCGCGATCATCACCGCCGAGCGGTACCTGCCGGTGCGGTCGCTGCCCGGCGTCTCGCTGATGCTGCGCGCCCACCGCCCGGCCTGACCGCCCGGAGCACCGGGTCAGCGGGGCGCGGGCACCGCCTCGCGGGCCAGGGTGAGCGCGCCGAGCAGCGCGGCGTCGTCGGCGAACCGGGAGAGCACCACGTCGGGCCGGTGCGGCAGCACCTCGTTGAGCCGGTCGACCAGCAGCCCGCGGATCAGCGCGCTGCGGGCCACCCCGCCCACCAGCACCACCCGTTGCGGGTCGAGCAGCAGGCAGCAGGTGACCAGGTGCCGGGCCACCTCGTCGACCCGGGCGGTCAGCGCGTCGCGCGCCGCCCCGGGCCGCTCCGCCGCGTCGGCGAGCCCGGCCGCCCCGCCCGGCACGCCGAGGTCCTCGGCGAGCCGGTCCAGCGCCCGGCCGGAGAAGTCCAGCTCCAGCATGGTGCCCGGCCACGGGCCGCCGGCCACGGCGTACCCGATCTCGCCGGCCGCCCCGCGGTGTCCGGCCAGGACGGTCCCCCCGACCGTCACGGCGGCCGCCACGCCGGTGCCGATGCCCACCACCAGGCCGGGGTCGGCGTCCCGCAGCGCGCCCAGCCGCAGCTCGGCCAGGGCGGCGGCGTTCAGGTCGTTGTCCACCGCCACCCGGGCCACGCCGAGCGCGTCCCGGACCGCGTCGGCCAGCCGCAGCCGCTCCCACCCGGGCACGTTGGGGGCCAGGTCGATGCCGTCCGGACGGACCACCCCGGGCGAGGCCACCCCGGCCGCGACGAGCGGCCCACCAACCTCGGCGACCAGCTCCGCGGCGAGGTGCAGGGCGCGCTCCAGCGCCTGCGGCGCGCCCTGCTCGGCATGGGTGGGGACCCGGCGGTGGGCCAGCAGTTGCCCCTCGGCGTCGGCCACCCCGACGGCCATCTTGGTGCCACCGAAGTCGATGCCGAGCAGCAGTCCACCGGTCCGGGTGGACCCCGCCAGCCCCACGCTCACCGGGCCACCAGCTCGGCGGCGACGGCGTCCAGCGCGTCGTCCGCCCGGCGGAGCCGGTCGCGCACCGCCGCCAGGCGGTCAGCGACCCCCTCAAACGCGACGCGCAGCGTACCCACCTGGGCGCGGACCGCGGCGGCGCCCGGCCCGTCCACCTGAGCCCGGTTCAGCACCAGGTCGGGACGGACGGCGGCGGCGATCAGGTCGGCGACCGCGGCGTCGTCGAGCGGGCCGGTCAGCCCCTCGGCCGCGGCCCGGACGCCCTCGGCGGTCCAGGTGTCCGGGCCACCGGCCCGGACCAGCCGGCCGACCACCGAGTGGGCGGCCCGGAACGGCACCCCGTGCCGGGTCAGCGCATCGGCCGCGGCGGTGGTGGTGGCGCCGGAGGCGACGATCTCCTCCCGGCTCGGCGGCGACAGCGGCTCCACCTCGGCCAGGAAGCCGCCGACCAGGGCGAAGAAGCGCTCCGCCCGGTCGTTGCTCTCCCAGAGCCGGACCTGCACGTCGGTGGTGGCGTTGTTGGAGTCCTCCCACCAGGCGGCGCCGACGTTGTTCAGCACCGAGGCGGCGTCCGCCGCGGCCGCGCCGGCGTACGAGACCAGGTGCTCCAGCACCACCGGGTTGCGCTTCTGCGGCATGATGCTGCTGCCCTGGGTGAAGTCGCCCGGCGTGGCGACCCACTGCCAGCTCAGCCAGTCCATCAGGGTGCGGGCCAGCCGGGCCCCGGTGGCCAGCGCCTGCGCGTTGAGGGTGCCGACGCGGACCAGGTGGTCGGCGCCGGCCACGGCCTCGTACGAGTTGGTCACCAGGCCGGCGAACCCGAGCAGCTCCGCCACCCGGGCCGGGGCGATGTCCAGGTCGGTGCCGGCGAACGCGCAGGAGCCCAGCGGTGAGACGTTGAGCTGGTCGATCACGTCGGCGTAGGCGGCCGCCTCGCCGGCGAGCGCCTCGGCGTACCCGGCGAGCGCATGGCCGATGGTGGTGGGCTGGGCCGGCCGGCGATGGGTGTAGCCGGTGATGACCACGTCCGCGTACCGGTCGGCGCGGTCCAGGGCGGTCCGGCCGGTGGCCAGCACCCGGTCCAGCACCCCGAGGAGCTGGTCCCGCAGCAGCATCCGGAACACCCCGGCGTCCAGGTCGTTCCGGCTCCGGGCCAGCTGCACGTCGAGTTCGGCGGTGGGGATGCCGCACGCCTCGGCGAGCCGCTTCTCCAGCAGGTAGTAGGTGTCCTCGAAGCTGCCGTCGTACGCCGGCGGCGGGGTGGTGTCGGCGCGCAGGACGGCCAGCCCGCGCAGCAGCCGGGCACCCCGCTCGGCGGGGATCAGCCCCTGCTCGGTCAGCATCACCACGTGCGCCTGGCTGGCCCGGACCATCGCCGGATACAGGTGGCCCACATGGTGGTCGTAGGTGGGCGCCAGGTGGTGCCGCTGGTAGGTGGTCAGCGGGGATGTGCTCATGACGGTTCCTTCCAGTCCGCGGGCGGGCGGTGGGCCGCCCCGGTGCGGGTTCGGCCGGTCAGTCGGTCAGGCCGAGCAGCCGTTCGGCGTTGCCGGCGAAGATCGCGCGTAGGTGGTCGTCGGGCAGGCCCAGCTCCCGGCAGACCCGGAGCTGGTCGTCGAGGTAGCGGGTGACGTAGCCGCGCGGGAACCAGGACGAGTCGCTGCCGAAGACGATCCGGTGCGGGCCGATCGTCTCGTAGCAGCGGCGGAACAGGTCCTCCAGGGTCAGCTTGTACGGCATCCACCGCACCCACTGGTTGGAGCCGGACGTGTCGACGTGGATGTTGGGGCAGCCCCAGGCGGCGAAGAGGAGCTCCTGCACGTGCTGGACGCCGAAGTGCGGCACCACCACGGCCAGTTCCGGGAAGCGCCGGGCCATCCGGGCCAGCTCGTCCGGGCCGCCGTACCGGCCGAAGCTGAGGCCGCCGGCGCTGCCGTAGTGCCCGATGTGGATCAGGACGGACACGCCGAGTCGCTGGGCGGTGCCCCAGAGCGGGTCCAGGTCCTCGTGGTCGAGCGGGCCGCGCAGCAGCGGGGCGAACAGCTTCAGCCCGCGCAGGCCGCGCTCGGTCACCGTGCGTTCCAGTTCCCGCGCGGCGTCCGGGCCGTACGGGTCGTGGTGGGCGAAGCCGAGCAGCAGGTCCGGGTGGCGGTCGACCACGTCGGCGAGGGTGTCGTTGCCGCCGCCGGTCACGAAGACGGCCTTGCGGATGTTGGCCGCGCGCAGTTCGTCGGCCCAGCGGTCGGCCTCGTCCTGCCAGCGCTCGGCGGGCGGCTCCGGGTCGGGGAAGCCCCACGCCTGCCGCCACTGCCGGGCGTACGGCGCGGAGCCGGCGGCCCGGACCGCCCGCTCGTGCTCCCCGCCGGGGTGCATGCCGGCCGCCTGCTCGCAGGCGTGGATCGTCTCGTCCGCGCCGATCCGGAAGTGCAGGTGGAAGTCGACGACGTCCAGTCCTCGATCGACGGTCATGACGTCCCCTCGGTCGGCAGTGGGTCGGCGGTGGGCGGCGCCGGCGGTGGGGCGGCCACCCAGGCGGCGACGACCTCCCGCAGTCGCTCCCCGGCCAGCGCGCGGACCTGCCGGCCGGCCTCCTCGCTGGCCAGTGAGACGTGCCCGGACCAGCCCTGCCAGGGCTCGGGGCGGGATTCCACGAGCACGTACGGGTGGGGCACCGGCAGTTTCGGCCGCGGCGGCAGGTCGGTGGCGGCGTCGAGGCGTACCGCGCCGGGGTCGAAGCCGAGCACCCCGGAGGTCTCGTACGCCCCGCCGTGCCCCCGGGCCGGCGGCGCGCCGTAGATCTCCGTGGTCTCCACCGGGTTGACCAGCTGGAACCAGTTGACCAGCAGCAGGCTGGCGGTCCGCCGGCCGGAAACCCATTCCATGGCGGCCCGGACCGTGGACATGTTCGCGTCGTGGCCGTTGACCACCAGCAGCCGGGGGAAGCCGGCGGCGACGATGCCCTCGATCACGTCGGCGAGGTAGCCGACCGCGATCTCCGGCCGGATCGCCACCGTCCCCGGCCAGGGCCGGGTCTGCCCCGGGCAGGCGGCGTAGGCGACGGCGGGGAAGAGCACGCCGCGTGGCCCCGGCTCGTCGCGGGCGGACTCGCCGGCGAAGCCCTCGGCGAGGATCAGGTCGGTGCCGAGCGGCAGGTGCGGACCGTGCCACTCGACCGCGCCGACCGGGAGCACCGCGAAGTCCGCCGCCGCGGCGACCGCGGCGAGTTCCCCGCCGGGGACCCGGGCGGCGGGAAGCAGTCCGCCGCCCGCCGGCCAGCGGTCCGTCACGCCGTCCACTGCGTCGCCTCCCGGCTGGCCTTCGGGCCGCTCTCCAGCCGGCCGGAGACCACCATCACCACGAAGATCAGCACGACCTGGAGCATGCCGTACGCGGCGGCGGTGCCCACCTCGAACGAGTACATCCGGTTGTTGATCTCGACGGAGATCGGCGCGGTCTCGGAGGTGTAGATGAGCACCGAGGCGACGAACTCGCCGACCCCGTGCACGAAGGCGAGCAGCGCGCCGGCCAGCACGCCCGGCAGCATCAGCCGCAGGGTGACCGTGCCGAACGCCCGCCACCAGGACGCGCCGAGGTTGCGGGCGGCCTCCTCCAGCGACGGGTCGAGCTGGGCCAGCGTCGCCGAGCTGGAACGGAACACCAGCGGCAGGAACCGCACGAAGTACGCCAGCGGCATGATCCAGAAGGTTCCGATGAGGACCTGGCCGAAGCTGAACGCGTTGCCGGTGCTGAACGCCGAGATCAGGTTGATCGCCACCACCGTGCCGGGCAGCGCCCAGGCCAGCATGACCGCCACGTCGAGCAGGCCGCGGCCGCGGAAGTCCAGCCGGCGCACCGCGTACGCGATGAGCACGCCGACCACCACGCAGGCGACCGTGGCGATCAGGCTCATCTGCAGCGAGTTGACGATCGGCCGGTACGCCCCGGCGTCCGTGAAGATCGTGACGAAGTTCTGCATCGTGTACGCCGAGGGGATCACCTCGGTCGTCCACGAGCCGTCCTGCGAGAACGCCACCAGCGCGATCGTGCCCACCGGGGCGAGCAGCACCAGGGTGCCGAGCAGCGAGGCGAGCAGGGCCAGCCACCGACCGAACGGGTTGGTGAGCTCACGGCGGTGCGCGGCGACGCCCTTGGACTGGGAGCGATAGCTGCGCCGCCCCTCGTACCAGCGCATGCCGAGCAGGAACAGCACCGACACCACGCCGAGCACCGAGGCGTACGTGGAGGCCATCGGCAGGTCGCCGTTGGTGCGGTTGATGTAGATCTGCATGGTCATCGTCTGGTCCACCCCGAACAGCAGTGGAGCGGTGTACGACGCCAGCGAGGTCATGAAGACCAGCAGCGAGGCGGAGACCAGCGCCGGGGTGAGCATCGGCAGCAGCACGGTGCGCCAGACCCGGAGCCGGCCGGCACCCAGGTTGTACGCGGCCTCCTCCACCGACGGGTCCATCCCGACCAGCGCGGCCGAGGTGGCCAGGTAGAAGAACGGGTACATGGTGAACGTGTGCACCACCAGCACGCCGGCGATGCCGGTGAACGGCAGCACCGGGCTCTCGGTGCCGAACAGGTGCTGCAGGCCCCGCGGCAGGATGCCGGTCTCGCTGTAGAGCAGCTGGAACGAGATCGCCCCGATCAGCGGCGGCAGCGCGGCCGGCACCAGGATGATCGCCTCGATCAGCCGACGCCCCGGGAACGAGAAGCGCTTGAGCAGGAACGCCATCGCCACGCCGACGATGCCGCAGAGCACCACGCTGGCCGCCGAGATCACCAGCGAGGTGACCAGCGAGGAGCGGGCCACCCCGTCGCCGGTGAGGAAGATGGTGTAGTTCGCCAGGCCGTCCACCCCGACGCTCTCCGCGAAGGTGGCGAACATCGGCTGGACCACGTACCCGAAGAGGATCAGCGCCAGCGGGAAGACCAGGACGTACGGGAACCAGGGTGAGTTGGCGCCGCCGGCGAACCGCCGGGACCGGCGGGCCCGCGGCGGCGTCGGCTCCTTGGTGACCGGCGGGACAGTGGCCGCGCCGGGGGTGGCGGGGATGGTGCTCACGGCGTCACCTCAGTTCGCGACTGCGGGGCTCGCAGGACCGGCTCACTCCTCGCGCTCACGGTCGCACCACCCACATCCGCTCCCGGGGCAGCCGCAGCCCGACCTGGTCGCCGACCGCCAGGCCGGCGGGTACGTCGATGGCGGTGACCTGCACCGGCTCGCCGGCCACGTCGACCAGGAGGTTGGTGGACATGCCGGTGAACTCCAGCTCGGTCACCCGGCCGGACAGCGCGCCGGCCTCGGTGGCCGAGGCGAGCCCGATGTGCTCGGGCCGGACGGAGACCAGCGCGGTGGCGTTCTCGCGCAGGCCGTGCTCGGCCGGCGCGGCCACGGTCACCTGGTCGCCGCCGGGCAGCGCGACGGTGACGGTCTGCGGGCCGGCGGTGGCCACCGGCAGGCTGAGCACGTTGCTGCGGCCGATGAACCGGGCCACGAACGCGTTCGCCGGCCGGTGGTAGATCTCCTGCGGCGCACCGATCTGCTGGACCCGGCCGGACTCCATGACGGCGATCCGGTCGGACATCGCCATCGCCTCGGCCTGGTCGTGGGTCACGTAGATGGAGGTGGTGCCGGCCTCCCGCTGGATCCGGCGGATCTCCACCCGAGTCTCCTCGCGCAGCTTGGCGTCGAGGTTGGACAGCGGCTCGTCGAGCAGCAGGGTGCGGGGGCGGATCACCAGGGCGCGGGCCAGCGCGACCCGCTGCTGCTGGCCGCCGGAGAGCTGGTCGATCCGGCGGCCGCCGTAGCCGGCGAGGTGCACCTGGCCCAGCGCCTCCTCGACCCGTCGCTTCGACTCGGCCCGGCCGACCTTGCGGATCTTCAGGCCGTACGCGACGTTCTGCGCCACGGTCATGTGCGGAAAGAGCGCGTAGTTCTGGAAGACCATGCCGGTGTCGCGCTTGTTCGGCGGCCGGTGGGTGACGTCCTCCTCGCCGAAGCGGATCCGGCCCGAGGTGGGGAAGTAGAAGCCGGCCACCATGCGCAAGGTGGTGGTCTTGCCGCAGCCGCTCGGGCCCAGCAGGGTGAAGAACTCACCCGCGGCGATCCTGATGTCGACGTCGTCGACGGCCGCAGTGTCGCCGGCGCGCGCGAATCGCTTGCTCACCGACTCCAGCGTGACATCGATCATGATGTCTCTCCTTGCGTCCGGTTACCGGGTCTGACCGGTGGTGGGGTGGGGCCAGACCCGGTCTGGCGGCGTGCGTGACGGGGGCGGGGTGCCGGGCGCGAGGTCGCACCCGGCACCCCGGTGATCAGCCCTTGTTCTTGATCTGGCTGTTCCAGTGGTTGATCCACTCGGTCTCGTTCTTGCCGATCACGTCCCAGTCGACGTCCAGCGGCTTGAGGTTGAGCTGGTTCAGCCACTCCGGCTTCTCGGCGATGTCCACGGCCGGGATCTGGAAGTAGTCCTTGGCCAGGTCGGCGCGGAGCGAGTCGTCGAAGAGGAACTCGATGAACTTCTGCGCGCCGGTGGTGTTGCCGCCCTTGACCGCGGCCAGGCCGTCGACCAGGACCGGGGCGCCGGAGGCCGGCATCACGTACCCGAAGGGCATGTTGGACTGGTTGGCCTGGAGCAGGATGTCCTGCAGGTTCCAGGCGCTGAGGACGCCCTGCTGGCGGGACATCTTCAGGTAGAGGTCGGTCGGGTTGGCCGCGTACGTGCCGGTGTTGGCGTCGAGCTTCTTCAGCCAGTCGTAGCCCGGCTGCGGGTTGCTGCCGTCCGGCGACTGCCGCTGGATCATCGAGGCGTAGATCGACCGCATCGTGCCGGAGGCGGCCACGTCCCGGATGATGATCTTGTCCTTCCACTCCGGCTTCAGCAGGTCGTCCCAGTCCTTCGGGGCCTGCTCCGGGGTGAGGGCCTTGTTGTTGTACATGATGACCTCGGGCAGCAGGATCTCGCCGAACCAGCGGCCCTCGGGGTCCTTGTACTTGGCGTCCATCTTGCCGGCGAACGACGGCTGCCAGGGGTTGAGCAGGCCCTCGGTGGCCCCGGCGGCCAGCCCCTGCTGGGTGCCGCCCCACCAGACGTCGGCCTGCGGGTTGGCCTTCTCGGCCCGGACCCGCTCCAGGATCTCCTGCGCGCCGAGGTTGAGGACCTCGACCTTGCCCTTGTACTCGGGGTACTTGGCGGTGAACTTGTCGACGACGAAGGTGGCGACCTTCTTGTCGCGGGCCGTGTAGATCGTCAGCTTCTCGGTTTCGCCGGCGGCCTTGTCGGTCGAGCCGCCACCGCAGGCGGTGCCGGCGGCGAGGACGGCGGCGAGCGCTCCGGCGAGAAGAAGTCGGCGTCTCATGGGGTACCTCCGAGGGATGTGGGGGAACTACGTTGTTCTGAAGGGAAAGGTCTAGGGGGCGGGTAGCAGGGTGGACAGGCCCGCGGCGGCGGCGGAGAGGGCGTAGCTGACCGCGCCGTGCAGCACGGCCCGGTCGCCGAGGACCGCCCGGCGGACCTCGGTCGGGCTGGGTGCGGCGGCCGACACCAGGGCCTGGAGCCGGTCGACCGCGGCGTCGTCCAGCTCGGCGGCGGCCCCGCTGAGCAGGACCCGGCCGGGGTCGACGACGCAGGCGCAGGAGACGATGAGGCGGGACCAGGCGGCCAGCACCTCGTCCAGGTACGCGGCGGCCAGGTCGTCGGCGGCGGCCAGGTCCACCAGGGCCCGGACCGGCGACTCGGGCCGGCGGCCCGGGGCCAGGGACACCACCTTCTCGGCGATGGCGCTCTCCGACCAGCGGGCCTCGAACGGGCCGATCCCGTCGTGCCCACGGTCGGCCGGGTCGAGGGGCAGGAAGCCCACCTCGCCGGCCGCCCCGCCGGAGCCGCGGCGGACCTGGCCGTCCAGCACCAGGCCGGCCCCGATGCCGTCAGCGACGTGCAGCAGGAGCAGGTCGGCCACGTCCGTGCCGGCACCGGCCGCGTGCTCGCCGGCGGCCATCAGGTTCACGTCGTTGTCGACCACCACCGGCACCCCGAGCCGCTGCCGCACCGACTCCCCTATCGGCCGCCCCTCCACCAGGCCGACCGAGGGAGCGAGCCGGACCGCACCGCCGGAGGAGACGCCGGGAGCGGCGATGGCCACCCCGCGCAGCGCGGGCAGGCCGTCGCCGGCCAGGTCGGGCACCGCCGTGCAGATCAGGTCGACGATGTCGCCGATGAGCCGCACGGTCCGGTGCGCCACCACGCCGCCGTCGCTGTCGGCGATCTCGCAGCTGATCCGGGACGGCTCCAGCGAGACGGCGGCGACCAGCTCGGCGCGGGGGTTGAACTCCAGCATGGCCCGCGGCCGGCCGGCCCGGGACGCGCCCGGTCCGCGCTCGATCAGATAGCCCTCGGCGATCAGGTCGCGGACCAGCGGGGTGAGCGTGGCCGGGCTCAATCCGGTGAGCTCGGTCAGCTCGGCGCGGGAGAGCACCCGCACCTGGCGGGCGGCGGAGATCACGGAGAGCCGCTTGATCTCCTTCGACCGCTCCCGGCTCACCGGGCTCGTCGGTGGCGTCACCACGTCAGTCACACTTCCTTCCTACGGCGAACGAATTATTGAGTCAAGTAACGAATGGGTCTCGGCCGTCCGACGCGACCGTGATGAGCAGCGGAAATGTCGACGAACCGGCCGACACTTCCCGGAGTGGAGCAAGATCCAGAGCGCCCATGGCGGCGAATTACTTTCTTCCGCAAATTAAGAAAGATCTTGCACAGCATTGACGAGCCGCCGCGCCGGTCCCTAGCGTCACCGAGCGAAGGCCTTCCAGTGTGTACGGAGTCCCGTACCGCTGCGTACCCGGCGGCCCGGGGTGCCCGTCGGCACCCACCGTCCCGCCGCCCACCGCCCACCGTCCGAAAGCGACCACCACGTCGACGCCGGCCCGCGTCCGACGTCGCTGGCGGCTGCCCGGACCTCGGCCCAGTCGGAAGGATCCGCATGCGACGCAAGACGTTCCTGCTACCCACGGCGCTCGCCCTGGCCCTCTCCGGGGTCCCGGGCGTGGCCCTCGCCGCGCCCGCGCCCGCCCCACCCGCCGTCGACCTCGACGTGCTCTTCGTCAGCGCCCACCCCGACGACGAGGCGGGCAGCCTCGCGACCCTGGGCCAGTGGAAGGAGCGGTACGGCGCGAAGGCCGGCGTCGTGACCATCACCCGCGGCGAGGGCGGCGGCAACGCGGTCGGCCTCGAGGAGGGCCCACCGCTCGGCATCATCCGCGAGCGCGAGGAGCGCACCGCGATCGGCCGCGCCGGGGTGGAGAACCTGTACAACCTGGACCGGGTCGACTTCTGGTACACCGCCTCGGCTCCGCTCTCGGAGCGGATCTGGGGGCACGACGACACCCTCGCGCAGATCGTGCGGGTGATCCGGCAGACCCGGCCCGAGATCGTGCTGACGATGAACCCGTCACCCACCCCGGGCAACCACGGCAACCACCAGCAGGCCGCCCGGTTCGCCGCGGAGGCGTTCCACGCCGCCGCCGACCCGAACGCCTTCCCCGAGCAGCTCACCAAGGAGGGCCTGAAGCCGTTCCGGGCGGCGAAGTTCCTGCGTACCGGCGGCACCGGCAGCTCGTCCGCCGGTCCGGCATGCGCGTCGAGCTTCGTCCCGACGGTGCCGACCGACCAGGTCTTCGGCGTCTGGGAGGGCACCCCGAGCCGCACCGGGAAGACCTGGGCCGAGATCGAGGTGGACGCCCGCCGCGACTACGTCACCCAGGGCTGGGCCGGTACCGCCGCCGCCCCGACCGATCCGGCCAAGATCCGCTGTGACTTCTACACCCTGGTCGACAGCCGGGTCCCGTACGACCCGGCAGACACCTCCGCCGAGGCGATCCTGCGCGGCTCGGTGCTGCCGGCCGCGCCCGGCGGGCTGCCCCAGGGCACCGAGCTCTACCTGACCACGGACCGGTTCGACCTCGCCCCGGGCCAGACCGTCGAGGTGACCGCGCACGTCCGGGCCCCCCGCGACCGGGCGCTGACCCAGCCCCGGGTCGCCCTCCGGCTGCCCGAGGGCTGGACCGCCACCGGATCCGGCACGCTGCGCGGCGCGGTGCCGGCGGGCCAGGAGCAGACCGCCACCTTCACCGTCACCGTGCCGGCTGCCGCCGACACCAACCAACAGCGGCAGCTCGGCGCGACCCTGACCACCGGGCAGGGCGTCGGGCGTACCGACCGCGCGGTGCGGGTGGTCGCCGACGTGCGCGGCACCCTGGAGCCGCTGCCCGAGGTGGGGATCTTCCGGGACTGGGCCGGCGACAGCGGCTACCCGCAGCTGGACACGCTGATCAAGCCGGTGCTCACCATCGGCTCGGGGCAGAGCCGGTCGGTCCGGGTGGATCTGCGCAACCACGGGCAGGTCGCCCAGCGCGGCCAGGTCACGCTCGGCCTGCCGGCGGGCTTCAGCGCCGACGCGGCCACCAGGAGCTACCCCGAACTGGCCCCCGGCGCGACCGGCACGGTGACCTTCACCGTCACCAACACCGACGCCACCCTGCCCACGGCCAACGAGGGCGGCACCGACGGCGACTACGGGATCACCATCACCACCACCAGCGCCGCCGGCAGCACGGTCGAGACCGGCGCCCTGGAGATCGTCCCGACCAGCGAGGTGCCGCACGCCGGGGCCGGGCACGCGGTGGACGGGGTGGCCGCCCCCGGCGAGTACCCCGGCCCGGAGCTGGACCTCTCCCGGATCTGGGAGGGCGAGCCCACCACGGCGCGGGACGCCTCGGCGACCGGCCGGATCGCCTGGACCGAGGACGCCCTGAAGGTCTTCGTGCAGGTCACCGACGACGTGCTGGGCCGCAAGGTGGTGCCGCAGGACTGCAAGCGGCAGCGCCGCACCGACAGCGTGGAGATCATCATCGACCCGAAGGGGAACTCGGCGGACACCTCCACCGCGTTCAAGGCCGGCATCTTCCCGGTCACCGACGACCCGGCAAACGGCGACCCACCGTGCTGGCAGCGGGACGCCGACAACCGGCAGGGGCCGGGCGCGACGACCGCGCCGGGGATGACCGTGGTCAGCAAGGTCAGCGCGCCGTACGCCGGCTACACCATCGAGGCGAGCATCCCGTTCGCCGTGCTGCCGGACGCCGTCGACCCGGCCCGGATGGGCTTCAACGTGCTGGTCTACGACTCGGACACCCAGGACCTGACGTCCCAGTCGCGGCTGGGCTGGTCCACCTTCACCGGCGTACGGGCCGACCCGTACCGGTACGGTCTGGTCACCCTGCCCGGGTACACCCCGCCGGCCCGCCAGCCCAGCGCCCCGGTGTTCCCGGACACCGCCGCGCGCAGCGTGCACAGCCCGCAGACCATCGCGCAGGCGGCGACGGACGGGATCGCGCCGGCGGCCGTACCGCGGCTGCCGGTGGGCGCCCTGCGGCTCACCGACGCCCGCGCGGTCGCCGACGGCGTCTCGGTCACCCTGCGGGCCGACCGGGCCGGCACCGCGTACCTGTACGGCTGGGACGGTGACCGGTCCACCGGCGACCGCACCGTGGCCCTGACCGCCGGCTCGCCGGTGACCGTGGTGGTACCGGTGGCCGCCGGTACGCCGACGTCGCTGCTGGCCGCGTTCGAGGCGGACGGCGCGGCGCTCGCCCAGGCGGTCCCGCTGGGCTGAACCGACCGGACGGGCCCCTTGTTCGACAAGGGGCCCGTCCGGTCACCGCAGGCGGTAGACCGCCACCCGGGAGTTCGCGAACCGCGGGTCGGCGAGGCGCCGCAGGTCGGGTGCCTCCGGGGCGACCTCCCGGTCGACCACCAGCCAGCGGACGCCGTACCGGTCACGCAGGGCGGCCAGGCCGGCGGCGGTGGGCGCGGTGAAGGCCGCGTCGTTGGCGCGTTGCCGGGCCGCGTCCCAGAACGGCGCGTACGGGCCCTGCGGCCGGCCGACCATCCGGGGCGCGAACGCCCACCCCTCCACCAGCACCGAGCGCTCCGCGTAGCCGCTGAGCCAGAACGAGCGGGCGTCGCACCAGCCCTCCACCACGGCCCGGCAGTGCGCGTTGGTGGCGAGCACGTCGGCCGGGTCGCTGTGCGCGTGGACCCAGCGGGCCGCCTCGACCCGCGAGGCGGGCATCGCCACCACCGGATACGCCCCGCCGTTCGGGTACGTCCGGGTCACCGCGGCGTCCAGCACCAGGCCCGGCGCCCCGGCGACCAGCACGGCGGTGAGCAGCAGCAGCCCGCCCCGGCCGGCCAGCCCCGGCCAGCGTCCGCGCAGCGCCGGCCAGTACAGGGCCACCACCAGCGCCGCCACGGCCAGCGCGCCGGCCCACCAGAGCAGCGGCAGCACCGGGGCGTACGCCGGGCTGGCGCGCGTGCTGATCGCCGAGCCGAGCTGAACCGCGGTGAGCAGCACCGCGAACCCGGCCGCCCCGGCGCCGAGCAGCCGCCGGCCCCGGGCGGAGAGCGCGGCCCGGTCGGCCACCTCTACCCAGCCCCACGCGGACAGCAGCACCCCGAAGGCGAACCCGGTGCGGGTGAAGTACTGGTTGCTGCTGCCCGGGTGGCCGACGGCCAGATAGATCGCCGGCCCGGCGAGCGCGCCGCCGAGCAGGAACACCTGCACCGGCTCCAGCCGCCACCGGCGGTGCCGCAGCAGGGCCAGCAGGCCGGCCAGCCGGAGCTGGAGGTTGAGCAGGAACGCCACCGCCACCGCCGCCCACACCAGCACGGTGACCGCCGCCGGACGTGCGGTCGGCACGTACGGGCGCAGCCCGGAGAGCGGGTCGAGGGTCACCCCGTGGCTCTCGAAGCCGAACAGCACGGCGGTGGCGAAGAGCTGCGCGGCCAGGGTCAGCCCGGCGGCGACCAGCACGGCCCGGGGCAACCGGCGGCGGGCCAGCAGCCCCAGCGCGGCGGTGACCGCGAGTGCGGCCAGCACCACGGGCAGCGAGCTGGCCTTCGCGCCGGTCGACGCGGCCAGGAAGAGCACCACCAGCGCCCAGGCGCCCCGGCCCAGCGCCGGTACGCGCACCCCGCGGGCCCGGCCGACCAGTTCGCCGAGCGCGGCGATCAGCGGCAGCAGCAGCACCCAGCTGTACGTCATCGACGGGCTGCCCCAGACCACGAAGGTGGCCTGGGTGCCGAAGAGCTGCCGCCAGCCGTTCTCGAAGCCGAACTCCCCGACGGTGAACATCAGCGCGGCGGCCACCACCCCGGCGTACGGGCGGCCGGTGAGCCGCCAACCGACGACGGCGACCAGCACGGCGGCGAGCGCACAGAGCGCGGGTACGCCGAGCCGGAAGAAGACCGTCGGCAGGTCGACGCCGCTGACCAGGCTGGTGGCGGCCAGGTGGGCGAAGCCGAACCAGTGGTAGTGCAGCGGTTCCCCGGCGGCCTGCGGCAGGTCCGGCGGGACCTGGTGGGTGGCCGCCCCGGCGAGGGAGAGCTGAAATGCCAGGTCGAGATACTGGGCCTGGCCCTCGTCGCGGGGCAGCACCGGGTTGACGGCGAGGAACGAGAAGTACAGGTAGAGGGTGAAGCCGGCGACCACCCCGGCCAGCGACCAGGCCCAGCCGGCCGGCGCGACGGTGGCGTAGCGCACCCGCCAGTGCTGGCGCAGCCGGGGTACGGCGGCGAACGGCAGCAGCACGGCGAGCGGCCACAGCCGCAGCCAGCCGGGCACGCCAAGGGCGGTGAACGCCGCCCAGGCGGCCAGCTCCAGCACCAGCCCGACGGCCGCGCCCAGGGCCAGGTCCTCGATCAGGGTGTGTGGCCGGCGACGCAGCGCGCGGAACACCAGCGTGCCGGGGAGCAGCACGGCCAGCAACGCGTACCCGGTCCAGCGGGCGAGCGCGGCGACGGGGGTACCGGCCACCAGCAGCACGGCGGCGACGAACGCGTACCCGGCCACGGCCGGGGCGTGGCGCAGGGCGGCCGGGCGGCGGCGCGGCGCCACGGCCGACGGAGCGAGACCGCCGCTGGCGAGGGCGGTCACCGCAGGCTGTCGGCCAGCTCGGCGGCGTCCGGGCGGGCCGGCTCACCGTCGGCGCTGTCGCTGGCCACCGCGTACGCCGGCCGGCCCTGCACCGCCGTGTAGATCCGGGCCACGTACTCGCCGAGCAGCCCGAGGCAGAGCAGCTGCACCGCGCCGAGGAAGAGGATCGCCACGTAGAGCGAGGGCCAGCCGGTGACCGTCGCGCCGGCGAACCAGGCCAGCACCGCGACCACCACCAGCACGCCGCAGAGCGCGACCCCGACCAGCCCCAGCCAGGTGGCCACCCGCAGCGGGGCGGCGGAGAAGCTGGTGATGCTCTCCGCGGCCAGCCCGGCCATCCGGGACAGCGGGTACTTGGTCCGCCCGGCGGCGCGTTCCCGCCGCTCGTAGGCGACCTCGCCGCCGGCGAAGCCGAGCCAGGGCACCACCAGCCGGAGCACCGGGCTGCGCTCCGGCAGCGCCCGCAGCGCCTCGACCACGGCCCGGCTGAGCAGCCGGAAGTCCCCGGCCTGGGCGGGCACCTGCGCGCCGACCAGGTGCCGGACCAGGCGGTAGTAGCCGGCCGCGGTCCACCGCTTGAACCGGGAGTCCCGGCTCCGGTCGGCCCGGACGCCGTAGACCACGTCCAGGCGGTCGGCGCGGGCCCGGCGGAGCATCTCGACGATCGCCTCGGGCGGGTCCTGGAGGTCGGCGTCAATGCTGACCACGTAGCCGCCCCGGGCGCGGAGCAGCCCGGCGACCAGGGCCGCCTGGTGACCGCTGTTGCGGCGCAGCCGCAGCACCCGCAGTTCGGGCCAGCCGGCCCGCAGCGCCGCCAACCCCGCCGCGGTGCCGTCGGTGCTGCCGTCGTCGACCGCCACCACCTCGTACGCCTCGCCGAGCCCGTCCAGCACGCCGCGCAGCCGCACGGCGAGCAGCGGCAGGACGGCCGCCTCGTTGAACATCGGCACCACCACGGAGAGCGCCGGCTCAGGTGCGGTCACGGCCCCTCCGTTCCGGGCGGCGGCGGACGGCCCGACGCTACCAGTCGGACTGGTCGCGAACGGCCGGTTCAGGGCCGTCGACGCAGGTCAGGTGCCGCAGGCGGTGGCGGGCAGCCCGGTCACCGGCACCGGGGACCGGCCGGTGGGGCGGGCCTTGCCGGCGAGCACCCCGGCCAGGGCGGTCAGCGACGCCCGGCTGGACGAGTAGGTCGCCAGCAGCGTCGGCGACTTCGCGTCGGCCAGCACGTACGGGGTGTCCATCGCCACCGTCACCGCCGCGTCCGCGCGCAGGTCGTCGGCGCTGTCGCCGTACCCGACGAGGTGCACCACGGTGCCGCCGCGCGGCAGCACCCGGACCCCGGCGGCGGTGAGCGCCTGGGTCAGCGCGGCGCGGCTGCGCTCCCGTCCGGCGGAGGAGGTGACGGTGACCGGGCCGGCCACCGGGGCGCCGCACCGGCCGCGCAGCAGGGTGACCGCCGCGGCGGCCAGGTCGGTGGCGGCCTTGCGGTGCTCGGCGCCGGCCAGCGTCGACAGGTCCGGGGCCGGCCGGTCGGCCAGTTTGAACTTCATGGTCAGCACCCGGGTGACCGCCTCGACCAGGCGGGCCCGGGGCAGCGAGCCGTCGCGCAGCGCGGCCAGCAGCCCGTCGTACGCCTGGCCGACGTTCGGGGTCATCAGGATGAGGTCGTTGCCGGCGTTGAGCGCCCGGACCGCGGCCTCCCCCGGCGACCACCGCTTGGCCGGCGCCATGTTCATCCCGTCCGTGACCACCACGCCCTGGAAGTGGAACTGGCCGCGGAGCACGTCGGTGAGGAGCTTGCGGGAGAAGGTGGCGGGCGTGCCCGGGTCGACCGCCTGCACGTCGAGGTGAGCGGACATCACCGCCAGTGCGCCAGCGTCGATCCCGGCGCGGAACGGCGGGAACGCGGTGCGGTCCAGTTCGGCGCGGGACTGGGTGATGACCGGGAGATCCTGGTGCGAGTCGTCGGCGCTCAGGCCGTGGCCCGGGAAGTGCTTCACGGTGGCGGCCACGCCGACGGCCTGCAGCCCCCGGACCGCGCCGGCCACCTGGTCGGCGGCGTTCTGCGGGTCCGCGCCGAAGGAGCGGGAGCCGATCACGGTGCTCCGGGTGGCCAGCACGTCGGCGACCGGGGCGAAGTCCATGTTGATCCCCATGGCGGCCAGCTCGGCGCCGGCGGCCCGCCAGGCGGCCTCGGTCAGCGCCGGCTTCCCGGCTGCACCGGCCGCCATCGGGCTGGGCAGCAGGGTCACCCCGTCGGTGATCCGGGTGACCACGCCGTACTCCTGGTCGGTGCCGATCAGGAAGGGGGCCGGGCCGGCGGGGAGCTGCCCGGCGGCCGCCCGCAGCCCGGTGGTCAGCTCCCGGACCTGCTTCGGGTTGTCGACGTTGGTGGTGGCCTGGTTGCCGGAGGTGGGGTCGTCGGCGCTGAAGCCGACCAGGATCACCCCGCCCAGCCGGTACTTCGCCACCATCGCCGCCGGGGTGTCGACCCCGGCCAGGGCCTGGTTGCCGGCGGCCGACCCGGGCGAGACCTTGGTGGCGGAGCTGCCGTACGCGTACGGCATCAGCACCTGGCCGACCAGGTCCTCGTCGGCCAACGTGCGGACCAGCGCCGCCGCCCGGGCCGCCGGGTCGTCGGCGGACGGGGTCGGCGCCGCGGTCGACGGGGGCGGGCTCTCCGCCGCGGCGGTCCGCGGGCCCCTCGGCTGGTTCGCGCAGCCGGAGACGAGCAGCGCGGTCAGTGCGGCGAGCGCGACGAGGGCACGTCGAGGGGTGGTCGACATCCGCCCATCCCACCAGTTCCCCCCGTACCGGGGCAACTTGACCTTTGTCAGCCGACCCGGGTGAGCAGGGTCACCGGGGCGCCGTCGCCGGCGTACCGGTACGGCTCCAGTTCGGCGTCCCAGGCGGTGCCGAGCGCCTTGTCGAGGGCGTGCGCGAGCGCCTCCGGGGCCCGGGCGGACGCCATGATGCTGCGCAGCCGGTCCTCGCCGAGCTGGATGTCACCGGCCGCGCCGACGGTGGCCCGGAACAATCCCCGCCCCGGGACGTACATGAAGCGCTCGCCGTCGACGCCCGGGCTCGGTTCCTCGGTCACCTCGAAACGGATCATGGGCCACTGCCGGAGGGCAGCAGCCAGCTCGGCGCCCGTCCCCGGGCTACCGGTCCACCCGCACTCGGCGCGCCGGGCGCCGGGATCGACGGGCTGGGCCGTCCACTGCAGGTTGACCGGCGCGGCGAGGACGCGCGCGATCGCCCACTCGACGTGCGAGCACACGGCGAGCGGGGTCGAGTGGACGTATACGACGCCACGCGTTGGCACGGTGACCTCCCGGAGAGCGAGGTGCGTCTTCCCCTACGACCTCGTCCACCCGAGTGGTGTCCGTAACACATGATGACCGGTGTGACGGATGGTGCGCCAGCGAATCGGAAAATTCGCCGCGCCGGATTGGCGGAAATACCCGGGCGGCTGACCCCGTTGACCCTCCTGACGGCGCGATGACCAGCCAGGCATCGAGGTCGTGTACAGTTCTCTGGGCGGTTCTGTGCCGCCGCACATCTTCGCGGGCCGACGCTCACCAAGGCGTCACCCGCAACAGCCCCCGGACGTTTCAGTCCCTCCCGTACGTCTCCAAGGAGTACCTCCGTGGCGAGCAACACCTCTAAGACCGCGCGCGCCTCAGTCCGGGCCGGCCAGGCTGGCCAGGGTGGCGCCCTCAGCGTGCTGGGCGAGTTCAAGTACCTCATCCCGCTCAACGGCGGCAAGCACGCCTACGTGCGCAACCTGACCAACGGCAAGACCGAGCGCCTGCGCACCGACTCCGAGGCCTTCATCGAGGAGATCCGGACGCTGGCCGCCGCCGGCCACGCCGCCAAGGTCCGCGCCGAGATCAACAATCTCGCGGCCGACTACCCGGACCACGGCTGGGACAAGACCGAGAAGCGTCTCGTCGAGGCCGGTGTCTTCGAGGGCTGAGTCCCGCACCGCGACACCACGAACCGCCCGCCGGGTCACCCGGCGGGCGGTTCGTCGTTTCCGGACCCTGGTGGCTGATGCGACCTCGGCCCGAGGCGCCCACGGACGAGGCCGTTACTCCGCCAGCAGTGCGACGTCGCCGGTGGCCAGGTCGTAGAGGGCGCCGACCACCGCGACCCGCCCGGCCGCGACCGGGCCGGCCAGCAGGTCGTCGGCGCGCAGCGCGGCCACCGTGCGCCGGACGTGCCGGCGGACGGCCTCGGGGTGGGCGGACGGGTCGTCCGCGCCGACCTCCTGGACCGCCGGGGCGATCTGGTCCACCACATACGCCAGCGAGCCGCCCGGCCGCTCGCCGGTGCGCAGCGCCTCCACCGCCGAGCCGACCGCCCCGCACCGCTCGTGTCCGAGCACCATCACCAGGGGCACGCCGAGCTGCCCCACCACGTACTCGATGGAGCCGAGCACCGCGCGGTCCAGCACGTGCGCCCCGGTACGGATCACGCAGATCGAGCCGAACGTCTGGTCGAAGATCGCCTCCAGCGGCACCCGCGAGTCGATGCAGCCCAGCACCACCGCGTACGGCTGCTGGTCGCCGGAGGCGACGGCCGCGGCCGCGGTGACGTCGTGGCCGTGCACCGGCTGGCCGCTGACGAACCGACGGTTGCCGGCCAACAGCTCGGCCAGGGCGGTACGCGGCGTCCGGGCGGCTCCGGCGGCCGGTGTCGGGCTGGGCGACAGCATGCCTTTCAGCCTGGTCGCTGATCCGACCGTGCGCGGGGTGGTCGGGAATCTTCTCCGCGACACGGTTGGCGTGCTGTCATGGCGGGTAGCCGGTTGTTACCGCCGGGTTACGCCGGTGTGCGGACATCGGTCGGCCCGGGGGAGGTGGACATGCCGGAGCACCTGGAGGTACGGCTGTCCGACGGCGTACGGCTGCACGTGACGGCGACCGGGCCGGTCGACGCCGAGGTCACCGCGGTCCTGCTGCACGGCTGGACGCTGGACGGGCGCAGCTGGCACCGGCAGTTGGCCGAGCTGCGGGCGCGGTACGGCGACCGGGTCCGGGTGGTCACCTACGACGCCCGCGGGCACGGCCGGTCGAGCTGCATGGCGCTGCGTACGGCCACCCTGGCCCAGCTCGGCGACGACCTGGCCGCGGTGCTGGACGAGGTCGTCCCGCACGGGAAGGTCGTCCTGGTCGGGCACTCGCTCGGCGGGATGACGGTGATGGAGTACGCCCATCGCCATCCCGCGCACTTCGCCGCCTGGACCGCCGGGCTGGTCTTCGTGTCGACCACCGCCGAGGGGCACACCCACACCGGCTACGGGCTCTCGCCCCGCATCGCCCGCTTGATCCGGCTCGCCGAGACCACCGGCGCCGGGATGCTCGCCCGCTGCGGCGCGTGGCGTCCGCCGCACGCCCTCCTCCGCGCATTGCGCCCGAGCATCCGCTGGATGCTGTTCGGCGACCGCTGCGACCCGGCCGACATCCGGCTGGTCACCTCGGCGGTGGCGCACGCCTCGCTCCGCTCGATCGGCGGCTTCCGCGCCTCGATCGGTGCCCAGCACCGGCTGGACACCCTGGCCGCGCTCGGCCGGGTGCCGGCCGCCGCGCTGGTCGGGGACCGGGACCGGCTCACCCCGCCGCCCTGCGCCGAGTCGATCGCCGCCGCGCTGCCCAGCACCGAGCTGACGGTGTGCCCGGGCGCCGGGCACATGCTGATGATGGAACGGCCTGACGAGGTGAACGCCGCCCTCGCGGCGGTGCTCGACCGGGCGCTGGCCCGGCCGGCCGCCGAGCCGGCCGCCGAGCCGGTCGCCGAGCCGGTCGCCGAGCCGGTCGCTGAGCCGGTCGCGCCCAGCGGTGCCGGCCTCGCCCGGGAAGCGGCCTGACCCGTGGTGGGAACGCCCAGATAACGGGCAACCGGCACGCGCGGGTGCCGGGCACCGGCATGGCCGCGACAACGGCCGGGAGGGCGGCCCGTACCCTCATTCGGCCAGCCGTACCCGCCGCGTGACCACAGGAGCCCCCGCCGTGAGCGACCAGACCACCCTGGAACGGGAGATCGCCGTGGAGCAGCGGCATCTCGACCGGGTGTACGCCCGGCTGGCGGAGCTGCGCCGGTCGGCCGCCGACGCCGAGCGGGAGGGCTACCGGCTGGCCCGGGTCGGCAACTTCGGCGCGCTGGTGGAACGGGACGCGATGGTCTTCCACGCCGCCCAGCGCCGGTACGTGCTGGACGCAGAGCACGAGGGGCTGGTCTTCGGCCGGCTGGACCTGCGTACCGGGCAGGTGCTGCACGTGGGACGGCTGGGCATCCGCGGGCAGAACGCCGAGACGCTGGTGGTGGACTGGCGGGCGCCGGCCGCCGCCGCCTTCTACCAGGCCACCCCGGCCGAGCCGATGGGCGTGGTCCGCCGGCGCACCATCCAGTCGTCGGCGGAGCAGGTCACCCGGATCGAGGACGACCTGCTGGACCCGGAGTCGGCGCCGCCGGACCTGGCGGTGGTCGGCGACGGCGCGCTGCTGGCCACCCTGTCCCGGGCCACCGGACGGGGCATGCGGGACATCGTCGCCACCATCCAGCGCGAGCAGGACGAGGCGATCCGCTCCCCCGGCTCGGGCGTCACGATCGTCTCCGGCGGCCCGGGCACCGGGAAGACGGCCGTGGCGCTGCACCGGGCCGCGTACCTGCTCTACTCCGACCGGGCCCGGTACGCCGGCGGTGGGATCCTGGTGGTCGGCCCGTCCAGCGTGTTCGTCGAGTACATCGCCTCGGTGCTGCCCTCGCTCGGCGAGGAGACCGCCACCCTGCACTCGCTCGGCTCGCTCTTCCCCGGCATGTCGGCGACCCGTACCGATCCGCCCGAGGTGGCCGCGGTGAAGGGGTCGCTGCGGATGCGCCGGGTGCTGGAGCGCGCGGTCCGGGACGCGGTGCCGGACTCCCCCACCGAGCTGCGCCTGCTCTACCGGGGCGAGTTGCTCCGCCTGAACATGGACCAGCTGGACGCGATCCGCAACAAGGCGCTGCCCCGTGGCGCGCGCCGCAACGAGGTGCGCCGGGCCGGGTTCGACGGCGTCCTCGCCGCCCTGTACGCGCAGGCCCGCCGGCTGCGGATCGGCCGGCTGCCGGAGCAGCCCGCGTTCGAGGACGAGATCATCGACCGGCCGGAGTTCCGCGAGTTCCTGAAGGCCTGGTGGCCCCGGCTGCACCCCCGGCACGTGCTCGGCTGGCTCGCCCGCCCGGAGCGGCTGCGCCGGTACGCGGGCGGTGTCCTGTCCGGGGCCGAGATCCGGCTGCTCACCGAGGCGTACCGGACGCTGGGCCGGGCCGGGCTGACCATCGCCGACATCGCCCTGCTGGACGAGCTGGACGCGCTGCTCGGCAAGCCGGTGCAGCGGGCGAAGCCGAAGCGCGACCCGTTCCAGCTCGCCGGGGGCGTCCGGGAGCTGAGCACGTTCGCCGACCGGCAGCGGGCGGCCCGGGCCGCGGCCCGCGAGCGCCCGGAGGACTACCGCGACTACGCCCACGTGGTGGTCGACGAGGCGCAGGACGTCTCCCCGATGCAGTGGCGGATGATCGGCCGGCGGGGCCGGCTGGCCTCGTGGACCGTGGTGGGCGACCCGGCGCAGACCGCCTGGACCGGCGACCCTGAGGAACTGACCCGGGCCCGGGACCAGGCGCTGGGGCGGCGCCGCCGGTACCGGTACGAGCTGACCACCAACTACCGCAACTCGGCGGAGATCTTCGCGGTGGCGGCGGCGGAGATCCGCCGGCTCTACCCGGACCTGCCGCTGCCCACCGCGGTCCGCTCCACCGGCGTCGAGCCGGTCGAGCTGACGGTGCCTTCCGCCGAGCTGGCGCCGGCCACCGTGGCGGCGGCGCGCACCCTGCTGGCCGAGGTGGAGGGGACGGTCGGCGTGATCACGCCGGTGCCGCGCCGGGACGAGGTCGCCGGCTGGCTGGGCGAGCTGGGCGGCGGCCGGCTGCAGGTGGTGACCAGCCTCCAGGCCAAGGGCATGGAGTACGACGGCGTGGTGCTGGTGGCCCCGAGCGAGATCCGGGCCGATCCGGGGTCCGGCGTCCGCACGCTCTACGTGGCGCTCTCCCGGGCCACCCAGCGCCTCACCACCCTCGACCCGGTGGGCTGACGGCGGCTCCGGCGACGCCCATTCACTCGCACATATAGCGATGTGAGCATAGATTGGGTCGGGCCGGGGTACGGAACGGAAAGGTGTGGGCGTGGGCGCAGGTCATGACCACAGCGGCACGGTGGCCAACGCCGCGCACCGCCACCGGGGCCGGCTCTGGGCCGCCTTCGGGCTGCTCAGCGCCCTGATGGTGGTCGAGGCGGCGACCGCCTTCGCGACCGGCTCGCTGGCCCTGCTCTCCGACGCCGGGCACATGTTCACCGACGTCCTCGGCATCGGCATGGCGCTGGCCGCGATCACCGCCACCCGCCGCGCCGAGACCGATCCGCAGCGCACCTTCGGGCTCTACCGGCTGGAGGTGTTGGCCGCCCTCGCCAACGCGGTGCTGCTCGGCGCGGTCGCCGCGTACGTGCTCGTCGAGGCCGTCCGCCGGTTCGGCGAGCCACCGGAGGTCCTCGCCGGGCCGATGCTCGCCGTGGCGGTGCTCGGCCTGCTCGCCAACCTGGTCGCGTTCGCGCTGCTGCGCAGCGGGGCGCAGGAGAGCATCAACCTGCGTGGGGCCTACCTGGAGGTGCTCGGCGACCTGCTCGGCTCGCTCGGCGTGATCGGCGCCGCCCTGGTCATCACGTTCACCGAGTGGTGGTGGGCGGACCCGCTGGTGGCCGTTGCGATCGGGCTGTTCATCCTGCCGCGCACCTGGCGGCTCGGCCGGGCCGCGGTCCGCATCCTGGTGCAGGCCGCCCCGGAACACCTGCAGGTGACCGCCGTGCACGACCGGCTGGCCGCGGTGCCCGGCGTCGCCGAGGTGCACGACCTGCACGTCTGGACGCTCACCTCCGGCATGGACGTGGCCTCGGCGCACCTGACCACCACCCCCGACGCCGAGGTGGGCGAGGTGCTCGCCGCCGCGCGGGCCGCGCTGCACGATGACTTCCGGATCGATCACGCCACGTTGCAGATCGAACCCGGGGCGTCACCCGGCGCGTGCGGAACCGTCGAGTGGTAATTGAGGACAACCTTAAATCCAAGTGGCTATTGTGCACTAGTGCCGGCTTATGCCCGATTCCCGTTCGCCGTCCACGGCGACGGGCCGGAACAGCGCCGGTAGGCTCGGTCGCGGCTTCCGCCGGGCGACGCCCAGCAGCGTCCGCGGTGGTGGCCGTCGCCTAATCGCCACCGTACGGCGAGCCGGGGAACCATGTACCTGGGGTGCATCCGCGTCAGCGGTAGGGATCTTCCGTCCCGAACCCGTCAGCTAACCCGGTCGGCGGTTGACGGAAGGACACGTGAATGCCACCAGTGGCACCTGTACGAAGGACGGCCGCCCGGTTGGCGGCCCTGCTCGTCGCGGCGCTCGCCCTCGGCGTCGCGGCCACGCCGGTCTCCCCCGCCTCGGCGGCTCCCCCGACCGGCCTGCTCGCCGCCGCACCCGGCGACGACGAGGGCGGCACACCGGCGCTGCGCGCGCAGCTCGACGCGGCCAGCAAGGGCTGGCTGGAGGCGCGGACCGCGTTGAACCGGTCGGTGAGCCGGCAGCAGCAGCTCACCGCCCAGCTCAAGACGATCAACAGCGAGCTGGGCGTACGCGACGCCAAGGTCGGCGAGCTCGCCGGGTTGGCCTACCGGACCGGGCGGCTCGGCACCGCCGCGGCGCTGCTCGGCAGCAGCAACCCGGAGGGCTTCATGGACCGGGCGCTCACCCTGCAGCAGGTCGCCGCACACGAGGACCGGGCGCTGCGCGACCTGATCGACACCCGGGACCAGGCCACCCGCACCCAGAACGCGCTCAACGGCGAGATCCGGGAACAGCGCAAGCAGGTCGCGGTCATGGCCAAGCGCAAGGCGCAGGCGGAACGCGCGCTAAAGGTGGCGAACAACCGGACCACCGGCGCCGCCGGCGGCAGCGTGCAGGGCACGTCCCGGGCCAACGCCACCCCCGCGAAGCGCAACGCCGACGGTTCCTGGCCCGCGGAGTCGTGCAGCGTCAACGACCCGACGCCCGCCGACGGCTGCATCACTCCGCGCACCCTGCACGCGCTCCAGCAGGCCAAGGCGGCCGGGTTCACCCGGTACGTCTCCTGCTACCGGCCCAGCGGCTCGGGTGAGCATCCCAAGGGCCGGGCCTGCGACTTCGCCGCCCAGAAGGACGGCTTCGGCGGGGTGGCCACCGGCGGCGACAAGACGTACGGCAACAACCTGGCCGCGTACTTCATCCGCAACGCCGACCCGCTCGCCGTGCTCTACGTGATCTGGTACAAGCAGATCTGGCTGCCCAGCAGCGGGTGGAAGGCATACAGCGGGGGCAACGGCGACCCGTCCAGCGACCACACCAACCACGTGCACCTGTCGGTGTACTGAGCCCGCGGTGGCCCGCCGCCCGGCGGGCCACCGTACGCCCACCGACGTACGCCGGATGTCGCCGCGCGGCCCACGACGCCGGGCCGGCGACGGCCGAGCATCGAGGGCATGAGCCGACTCTCGCCCACCACGCGCAAGGCACTGCTCACCCTGCACCTGGTCACCTCGCTGGGTTGGCTCGGCGCCGACCTGGTGCTGCTCACCCTCGGTATCGCCGGGCTGCGCGGCGCCGACCCGGCGGTGGTCTATCCGACCGCCGGGCTGCTGGTCACGTACCTCTTCGCGCCGCTGAGCGTGGCGGTCTGGCTGGTCGGTCTGGCCAGCGCGCTGCTCACCCCGTGGGGCCTGCTGCGCTGGCGCTGGGTGCTGGTGAAGTTCGCGATCACCACCGGGATGCTCGGCCTGGTCCTCCTGCTGCTCACCCCGACCGTACGCGGGCTCGCCGAGCTGGGGCCGGAGCTCGCCACCCGGGACCGGCTGGACCTGGTCATCCCGCCGGCGGTCTCCAGCAGCCTGCTGATCCTCATGACCGTGCTGTCCACCTACAAGCCGTGGGGACGGCTGCGCCGCGCCACGCCGCCGACCCGGCGGCCGGCCGCCGGCTCCAGCGACGGCTTCAGTTCGCAGCGCGGCGTCAGACGCGCCGAACTGAAGTCGTCGTAGCGGCGCGAGGTCAGACCGGCCTTCATTCGGCCCGGAGCGCCGCCTGGCGGCGCGGAGGCCGAATTTTGGCCGCCAGCCGAGCCGGAGTTGCCGCACACCGCCGGGCGGCGGGCCTAGCCGGTACGGCCGCCGCACCGGCTCAGTCGGCGTGCCCCTCGAGGGTCGCGCCGAGCCGGCTGGCCAGGCCGAGATGGGCCGCCCGGGCCTGGCGGAAGGCGTACCCGAACAGCGGCGCCGGGGCGGAGAGGGTGATCTCGACGTCGATCCGCACCACACCGCCGGGCTCGTCCCGCAGCCGCGTGTGGTTGCGCACGGTGGTGGCCGGTTGCTGCCGGGCCACGGTCACCACCTCGTCCTCGTTGGCGACCAGCACGTCCGCCTGGTAGGTGACCGGGAAGTGCAGCGGCCCGAGCGCCAGCCGGTCGGTGATCGCATAGCTGGCCAGGGCGCCGGGCCGGGGCGGGAGCTGGCGGACCCGGACGATCAGCGGATGCAGCTCGCCCTGGCGGGTCAGGTCGCTGAGCAGGGCGACCGCCTCCGCCCGTGCGCACCGAGCCTGCACGGTGTAGCTGAAACTGTCGCTGCTGAGCAAGCCGTACTCCCCTAGCCGTCGCCGGTGGGCACGATCGTCCCGTACCGGGGGCCGGCTGGCAACGGTCGGAAGACCCGGTCCGAGCGGTCCGCCGGGCAGGGCTCAGGCGCCGGGGAGCACCTCGGGCGTGGGGGTGTCGGCGAAGTATGGCTCGGGAGCGCCGAAGAGGCCGAGCAGGCCGGTGACCCAGAGCTGCCGGTGCACGAACCGGCTCGGCTCGGTGACCACCAGCTTGACACCGCTCACCTCGGCGGTCTGGAAGCCGGCGACCATGGCGCTGATGCCGACCGAGTCGATGAAGGTGACCAGGCGCATGTTCAGCTCGATGCGGGCGGGCCGGCCCTTCGCAAGCACCTCGGCGATCGCTTCCCGCACCTCGTACGCGGTGTCGACGTCGATCTCGCCCCGCGGGGCGATCTGGACGACACCACCCGGCTGAACAGACTTCACGATCGACAGGCTCACGCGAACACCTCCACTCGCCCATACGGGCGCCTCATCAGTACGCGGGCCGCGACCGAGCGTATTCCTCCGACGGCCTCGGTCGCCACCCCTCGGGATGAGCAATTCGCGGACTGGGCACACCTGGGCATCCCAATCCGGAGCTTCCACTTCCTATTTCCGCTACGACAGGCTCTCACTATTCAACGACCGACGAGGGTCGCCGATCCGCCGACCCAGGGTAGCCGCCCCCCGCTCGCCGGGCCCGCACCCGGCCCTCGGCGCGTTCGGGTGGTCTGTCCCATCCTGCCCCAGTCGGCCGCGACGGGGCGCGCCGGGGTGGTTTGCGCCGAGTCCGCTCCGGGCACTGGCCGGGATGGGCGGACCGTCCCGCGCCCGATCGTCGCCGGAGTCCGAAGTGGCCGCCGGCCTTCGGCACCCCGAGGAGGTAACCATGTTCGGATCCACCCTGCTGGACCGTCGCAGCAAGCCCGAGCGGATCGCGGACCAGGCCTGGCAGCAGTTGCATTCCGCTGTCGACGCCGCCGGCGACAGCGTCCGGGGCGCCGCGCGGTCCGCCCGCCGCAACGGCTCCGGCCTCGCCGACGACGCCAGCGACCTGGTCGGCTCGGCCGCCGAGGAGGCCCGCCGGCGGGCCATCCTGGCCTTCGACGCGCTCGCCGGCCGGCGGCCGGCGCTGCCCTGGGCGCTGCTGATCAGCGCCGCGCTGGCCGGCGCCGCGGTCGGCTGGGCGGCCGGCACCTTCGCCCGGGCGGCCGGCAGCCGAGCCCGGGAACTCGGCGAGATCGAGTTCGTGGACGTGGACCGGCCGGACTCGGCGGCCGGCCTGGACCGCTGACCCGCACGCCACGACGGCGGTGTCCCGAGTTGGGGGCACCGCCGTCGGCGCGTCAGAACGCGGTGACGCTCGCCGGCGCCCGTTCGGCCCGGCTGAGTGCCCGCAGCACGGCCGGCTGACCGTGCCGGCGTACGGCGAGGCGGGCGAGCAGGGCGAGCACCGGGTCCAGCACGTCGGCCGGCAGCTCCGGGGTGGGCACGCCCAGGCTGAACGCGAGGTCGTCGGAGTGCACCGCCAGCTCCATCAGCCGGGTGGTGAGGTAGTCGTCCAGCGCCAGTGACCAGGGCCCCCGGGCCAGGTGCACCACCCGCCCGTCCGGCTCGGCCGGCAGCGCGACGGCCAGCTCGTCGACCGCGGCGCCGACCGTGGCCAGCAGCGCCTCGGGGCCGTCCGCGGCGATCCGTTCCCCGGACCGGCGGATGCCCACGTTCACCTCGTCGTCGACCGACGCGCCGATCCAGGTGCCCCGGGCGTAGTGGTCGAGCAGGCCGATCGGCTCGCCCGGCGGCACCGGCTCCGCCAGCACCGCGGGCACGGCCAGGATCTGGAAGGCGAGGTGGCCGGCGAGTCCGCCGATCCGGAACTCGGCCAGCGCGCTCGGGGCGTCCCACTGCTTCGCCACGGCCGGATCGGCGAGCAGCGCCGCGGCCGAGCGGGCGGCGGTCAGGTAGGCGGTCCTGATCGGGTGCATCGTACCCCTCTCGTCACGGGTCCGGAGGCCGAGCCTACTCACCAAGATCGCCCACGGCGTGGGCCCGGATGCGGCGATGGCCGCGCCGCGGACGGGACGGCCACCGTATCTGGATACGCTCCCAAGCCTCTCGGTTCATTCGGTGCGGGTGACGGCAGGTCACCCGCGGAGCGGCCACCATCGGAGCCGGCGCCGGACCCGTGCCGGGCACCGCCGCGCCGCGAACCGATGCGGGAGGGAGAGCACCGATGGCCGCAGGGACGATCATGCGGACCGACCAGGACATCCAGTCCGACGTCCTCGACGAGCTGACCTGGGAGCCCCGGGTACGCCCCAACGAGATCGGGGTGACCGTCACCGAGGGGGTGGTGACGTTGACCGGCTGGGTGGACAGCTACGCCAAGAAGTGGGCCGCCGAGCGGGCCGCGCACCGGGTGTCCCGAGTACGCGCCGTCGCCAACGACCTCGCCGTGCGGATCGCCACCTCCGCCGAGAAGAGCGACCCGGAGATCGCCACCGCCGCCACCCGGGCCCTGGAGTGGGACGCGTTCGTGCCGGTCGAGACGCTGGACGTGACGGTCACCGACGGCTGGGTCACCCTGCACGGCCAGGTCGAGTGGGAGTACCAGCGCCGGGCCGCCGAGCGGGCGGTCGGCCGGCTCACCGGCGTACGCGGGGTGAGCAACGGCATCACCGTCCGGCCCGGCACCCGCACCGACGCGCGCAACCTGGCCGAGCGGATCGTGGACGCGCTCGCCCGCAACGGCGCCACCGAGGTGGAGGGGATCAGCGTCCGGATCCACGGCGGCGACGAGGCGGTCCTGGAGGGCCTGGTCCGTTCGATCCCCGAACGCGAGGAGATCGAGCGGGTCGTCTGGTCGGCCCCGGGCATCCGGGAGGTGCACAACCACGTGGCCGTGTCGCCGTGACGCGAATGACCCCGGCCGGGTGAGCCCGGCTCACCCCGTCGCGGGCGAGGCTGGGAACCATGACTGATCCGAACGGGTTGATCACGCCCGGGCGCGGCGCGTCCGGGTACCCCCGGCCGGCGATCCCGGCGGGGCGGATCCTGCGGCGGCCGGAGGTGGATCGATGACGACGCCACTGCAGGTCACCAGCGCCCGGTTGCGCCTCCCGGTGACCGAGACGGACCACGCCCGGGGGCCGGCCGACGCGGCGGTCACCATCGTCGAGTACGGCGACTACCAGTGCCGGTTCTGCGGGGCCGCGTACGCGAACCTGGCCGAGGTGCTGCGCCAGCGCGGCGACACCGTCCGGCTGGTCTACCGGCACTTCCCCATCGCCAACGTCCATCCGTACGCCGAGAGCGCGGCGGAGGCGGCCGAGGCCGCCGGCCGGCGGGGGCGGTTCTGGGAGATGCACGACTGGCTCTACCAGCACCAGGACCAGCTCGACCCGGTGCACCTGTCGCTCGGCGTCGAGCAGCTCGGGCTGCCGCCCGACGACGTGGACACGGAGGTGGGCGGGCACGCCCACGCCGACCGGGTCCGGCGGGACTTCGTCGGCGGCATCCGCAGCGGGGTGACCGGCACCCCGACGCTCTTCGTCAACGACGTCCGCCACGAGGGCGGCTACGACGTCGCCGAGCTGCTGGCCGCGGTCGACACCGCCGCCACCCCCTGACACCCGGGCGACGGGATTCACGAGTGCCCATCCCCGGCCGGATGGGCACTCTTTCCGTGCACGGGGGCCGCGTCAGATCAACCGGAGTTCGCGGGCTCGGCGGACGGCCTCGCGGCGGCGCGTCGCGTCGAGCTTGCGGTAGATGTTGCGGACGTGGGTCTTCACCGTGTTGACCGACAGCGACAGCTCGCTGGCGATCTCCACGTTGGACAGGATGCTCTGCAGGTAGCGCAGGATGGTCAGCTCACGCTCGGTGAGCGGCTCGTCCAGCGCGCGCTCCGGCCCACCCGGACGCTCCGGCGGTTCGACGGAGCGCCGCTCGTCGGCCCCGCGTACCAGGTCGCTCACCGTCGCCCAGTGCGCCGTGCCCGAGTCCAGGTGGGCGGCGAGCAGGTCGCGTACGCCCGGCTCGGCGCGCGTGAAGACCCGCCGGTAGCCGTCCGGCTCGGCCAGGTCGAGCACCTGCTCCAGGACCCGCCCGGCCCGCCGGTCGTCGCCGCTGTCGTGGGCCAGGACGGCGTCGAGCACACCGGCGGCGAGCCGGACCGGCAGCGGCCATGACTCCGCCTGCGGCCCGGACCAGTCGGGCAGCGCCCGCCCGGCCGCCCGGCGGTCCCCCGCCCGCAGCTCCACCCGGGCCAGTGCCACCCCCAGCGCCGCCACCTCCCCGCCGGACCCGGCGTCCGCCCGCTCCGACGGCAGCGCGCCGGCGGACCCCGCCTCGGTGGCAGCCCGCAGCGCGTCGGTGAGCAGGGCGCGGGCGCTGTCCACGTCGCCGACGGCGGCGCGGAGCTGCGCCTCGGCAGCGGTCAGCGCGGCGGTCAACTCCCGGCCGGGCGACACCTCCCGGGCCTCGGCGAGGATCCGCAGGGCGGCGGCCGGCTCGCCGTCCGCGGCCAGCAGCTCGGCCCGGCAGAGCGCGGCCAGCGCGGCCGCGCCCGGCGCCGTGGTGGCCGGTCCCGCGAGCGTCAGGTTCGCCGCCGCCTCCGCCGGTTCGTCGCGGTGCCATGCCACCAGGGCCAGCGCGAGGTACGCGTGCCCGCAGTCCAGCCGGCACGACCAGCCCTGGCAGGGCGGCATCGCCAGCGCCTCCCGCGCGGTCCGTTCGGCCGCCCGCAACCCGCCCCGGGCCGCCGTCAGCAGCGCGGACCGGCTGGCGCAGACCAGCTCCGTACGCGGCCGTCCTGACCGCCGAGCCGCGTCCAGCGCCGCGGTGAACCGCTCGGCGGCAACCGGCAACTCCCCCTCGGCCAGCCCCACCAGCCCGAGCGCGGTGCCGGCCACCGCGCCGGCGTCGGCGTCCTCGCCGGCCCCGGCCCGCGGGTCGTCCCCGGGGCCGACGGCGGTACGGGTGGCGAGCAGCCGGGCGGCGGCCCGGCGTACCTCGGCGTGGTCACCGGCGAGCCGGGCCAGGGTCAGCTCCAGTGCGGTGGCCAACCGCCGGAACCGGTCCCGGCGCGGTTCGGGCAGTGCACCCGCCTGGTCCACGGCACGCCGCAGGTACCCGGCCGCCGCGTCGACGTCACCGTCGTACGCCCGCTCGGCGGCGCAGGCCAGCGCCAGCTCCGGGTCCCGGCGTACCGCCTCGGCGGGCGGCTCGGGCGGCGCCGGGGCGGCCGGCCGGTCCCGGTCGTACGGGGCCAGCTCCGGCCACCGGGCGATCAGCAGCTCGGTGGCCCGGTTCCACTCGCCTGCGGCCAGCGCGTGCCGCAGCGCCTCGGCCGGCCGGTCGTGGTCCCCGTACCAGCCGGCGGCGCGCAGGTGCAGGTCCCGCAGCTCCTCTGCGGGGAGCCGGCCCAGCTCGTCGCGGAGCAGGTCGGCCAGCAGTGGATGGCACCGGTACCAGGGCGGGCTACCTCCGTCGTGCTGGACGAAGCCGCCCGCCCGGGACAGGTCGGCGAGCACCTGCCCGGCGTCGCTGCGCCCGGTCACCGCCTCGGCCAGGTCGGCGCACACGGCGGTGGCGATCGCCGTGCGCCGCAGCACGTCCCGGGCGTCCGGACGCAGCGGGGCGAGCACCTCGTCGCGCAGGTACCCGGCGACGTCCGGCTGGTCACCGGTGAACCGCTCGACGGCTCGGGCCGGATCGGCCTGGGCGCGCAGCGCGAGCGCGGCGAAGCGCAGCCCGGCCGGCCAGCCACCGGTCCGCTCGTGGAGCCGGGACACCGCGGCGGCGGGCAGCGACACCCCGTGCGCGACCAGCAGGTCGGCCACCTCCTCGGCGGTGAAGGCCAGCTCGTCCGGGCCGACCTCGGTCAGCTCCCCGGCCAACCGCCACCGGTGCAGGGCCAGCGGCGGGTCGAACCGCGCGCCGACCACCAGCCGCAGCCGCCCCTCGGCGTGCCGCAGCAGGAACTCCAGCCCGGTCAGCGCGCCGGGGTCGGTGATCCGGTGCAGATCGTCCAGGACCAGCCGCACCGGGCGTTCCCGGGCGGCGAGCGCCGCGGCGAGCAGTTCGAGCTGGTCCGGGCGGGGCGGACGGTCCGGCACCGGCGGCTGTGGACCCTCGTCCGGGACGCCCTCCGCGGCGGCCCGCAACGCGGCCGCCAGGTACGACCAGAGCCGCGTCCCGGTGTCGCCCTCCTCCACGGTCACCCAGGCCGTCGGCGGCTCGTCGCCAACCGCCCGCGCCCACGAGGCGAGCAGGGTGGTCTTGCCCCAGCCGGCCGGCCCGGAGACCAGGGTGACCGGCGCCGCGACCCCCTGCGCCAGCCGGGCCAGCAACCGGGGCCGGACCAGCACCGGCTCGGGCAGGGCGGCCGGGGCGAGCCGGGAGGCCAGCAGCGGCGGGAGGGCAGCCGGGTCTGCGCCCCCGGACGGCGCCGGGCCCGCCGGCACCGTGACGTCCCCCGGCGTCTCGGCGACCTCGACGTGGTCAGCCTCCTCCGGCATGCGGCCCCTCCCCCGTCGCGTCCGCTCCCCCGGTCGGTGCGGGCAGCGGTTACCCGGCCCGGACCGGTTCACCCCTTCGGGGCGAACCCGCTTCACCCGCACCGGCCGCACCCTGGAGACACGCGGGCGGCCGGCCGCGCGTGACCGGCCGCCCGACGACCCGCGACGACGGGAGGGGCCCGTGGCACGGATGGGACGGCTGGCCGGTGGCGGGAGCAAGGTGGCGAGGGTCGCGCGCACGCTGGTCGTACGCCGGCGGGAGCGCTGGCCACACGCGGCCGGCACCGACCCGCGGCCCGGGCGCTGGCAGGTGGTGACCGTGGCCGGCCGGCCCGAGGAGGTGCTGCCCCGCGGCCGGTGGCCGGAGCCGCTGCGCCGGCTCTACGGCGTAGTGGAGCTGTACGCCCGCCCGGCGCCCGGCGGGCGCGGCACCGAGCTGGCCGCCCGGCTGCTCGGCAACGCGCCGGGCCTGCGCGGAATGGTCGCCCACCTGGTCGGCGACGATCCCGGCCGGTTCATCCGGCAGGCGCTGCGGGAGGCCAAGCAGCTCGCGGAGACCGGCGAGGTGCTGCGGGCGGACCGCTCGCGCTGGGACCGCCCCGGGGTGCCCGCGTGAGGGCCCTCTGCTGGGAGGGCGCCAACGCGGTGGCGGTCCGCGAGGTCCCCGACCCGGAGCTGCGCAACGCCCACGACATGATCGTCCGGGTACGACGAAGCGCGACCTGCGGCGCAGACCTGCCGCTGCTCGCCGGACGGATCCCGTACCTGGCCGCCGGGGACGTGCTCGGGCACGAGTTCCTCGGCGACGTGGTCGAGGTCGGGCCGGAGGTACGCCGACACCGGGTCGCCGACCGGGTGGTGGTGTGCGCCGGGATCGCCTGCGGGGCCTGCTGGTTCTGCCGGCAGGGGCTCTTCGCCTGCTGCGACAACGGCACCACCGGCGCGTCGGCGGCCGAGTCGGCCTGGGGCCAGCCCACCGGCGGCTGCTACGGCCACCCCGGCCCGCTGGGTGGCTTCGCCGGCAGCCACGCCGAGTACGTGCGGGTGCCGTACGCCGACGTCGGGGCGTTCGCCGTGCCGGAGGAGGTCAGCGACGACCGGGCGGTCTTCGCCTCGGACGCCGCGCCGACCGGCTGGCTGGGCGCCGAGCTGGGCGAGGTGCGGCCGGGTGACGTGGTGGCGGTGTGGGGCGCGGGAGCGGTCGGCCAGCTCACCGCCGGGGCGGCGCTGCTGCGCGGCGCGGACCGGGTCGTTGTGGTGGACGACCACGACGACCGGCTGCGGATGGTGGAGCAGCACGTCGGCGCGGAACCGCTCAACTACCGATTCGTGGACGTCCTCGCCGAGCTGCGGGAACGCAGTGGCGGCCGGGGCCCGGACGTGTGCGTGGAGGCGGTCGGCATGGCGGCCGAGCCGCCGGGGCTGCTCGCCGGCCGGCTCGGTGGCGGCGCGGAGCGGTCGCTGGCGTTGCGCGAGGCGGTGCACGCCTGCCGCAAGGCCGGCACGGTGGTGGTGCTCGGCACCTGGACCGGGGTCGTCGACACGTTCCCGCTCGGCGCGGTGATGCAGAAGGGGCTGACCGTCCGCAGCGCCCGGCAGCACGGGCAGCGCTGGATCCCGATGCTGCTGGACCGGATGGCCCGCGACGAGCTGCGGACCGAGCACCTGGCCACCCATCGGTTGCCGCTGGAGCGCGCCGCGGACGGGTACGCGCTGTTCCGGGAGCGTGCCGACGGCTGCGTCCGGGCGGTCTTCTCCCCGTGAGCCGGACGCCGGCGGATGGCACACTCGGCGGATGCGCGACGACCGGCCGTACGACCTCGTCCTCTTCGGCGCCACCGGGTTCACCGGCGGGCTGACCGCCGAGTATCTGGCCCGGCACGCCCCAGCGGGGCTGCGGTGGGCGCTGGCCGGCCGCAACCCGGGCAAGCTGGCCGCGGTCCGGGACCGGCTGGCCGCGATCGACGCAGGCCTGGCCGAGCTGCCGCTGCTGACCGCCGACGCCACCGACCCGGCGTCGCTACGCGCCGTCGCGGAGCGTGGCCGGGTCGTCGCCACCACCGTCGGCCCGTACATCCACCACGGGGAGCCGCTGGTCGCGGCGTGCGCCGCCGCCGGCACCGACTACGTCGACATCACCGGCGAGCCGGAGTTCGTCGACCTGATGTACGTCCGGTACCACGCCGAGGCGGTGCGCACCGGCGCCCGCCTGGTGCACGCCTGCGGCTTCGACTCGACCCCGCACGACCTGGGCGCCTGGTTCACCGTCAGACAGCTCCCCACGGACGGGCCGGTCGCCGTGGACGGCTTCGTCCGGGCCGGCGGGCGCTTCTCCGCCGGGACGTACCACTCGGCGCTGACCGCGCTGTCCCGCACCGGAGAGACGAGCCGGGCGGCGCGGGCGCGCAAGGCTGTCGAGCCCCGGCCGGCGGGGCGGCGGGTCCGCGCCGTACCCGGGAAGGTGGGCCGGTCGGCCGAGGTCGGCATGTGGGCGGTACCGCTGCCCACCATCGACCCGCAGATCGTCCGCCGGTCGGCCGCCGCCCGCCCGGAGTACGGCCCGGACTTCCGCTACCGCCACTTCGCGGCCGTGAAGCGGCTGCCCACCGTCCTCGCCGCCGGGGTGGGCCTGGCCGGCCTGCTGGGGCTGGTGAAGCTGCCACCGACCCGGCGCTGGCTGCTCGGCCGGCTCTCCTCCGGGCAGGGGCCGAGCGCCGAGCAGCGGGCGAAGTCCTGGTTCCGGGTCCGGTTCGTCGGCACCGGCGGCGGCCGGACGGTGCACACCGAGGTGGCCGGCGGCGACCCGGGGTACGACGAGACCGCGAAGATGCTCGCCGAGTCGGCCCTGTGCCTGGCGTTCGACGACCTGCCGCCCACCGCCGGGCAGGTGACCACGGTGGCCGCGATGGGCGACGCCCTGCTGGACCGGCTGGCCCGCGCCGGCATCACCTTCCGCGTACTGGAGCGGTGAGACTTGACCCTCGAGCGGGTTGAGGGCCCAGGATCCGGCGGCGTGGAGAGCGAACTGCGCAGCATCGGCGAGCTGGCCCGGGCCAGCGGCCTCACGGTGAGCGCGCTGCGGTTCTACGACCGGTCCGGCGTGCTGGTCCCGGCGCTGGTCGACCCGGCTACCGGCTACCGCTGGTACCGCGACGACCAGATCGCGCCGGCCCGGCTGGTCGCCGGGCTGCGCCGGGTGGGGATGCCGCTGGCCGGGATCGCCGACGCGCTGCGGCACCGGCACGAGCCGGCGCTGGTCCACCGGCTGTTGGACGCGCACCTGCGGCGGCTGGAGGACGGCCTCGCCGACGCCCGCCGTGAGCTCTCCCGGATCCGTACCCTGATCGATCCCGAGGAGATCCCCATGACCACCCGTCTCGTGCTGCCCCGCGCCGACCTGGCCGCCGCTGTCGATGCCGTCCGGTTCGCCGTCGGCAGCGATCCGGACCTGCCGGCGCTGTCCGCCGTGCTGCTGGAGGTGGAGGCGGACGGGGTACGACTGGTCGCCACCGACCGGCACCGGCTGGCCGTGGCCCGGGCGGGCGGAAAGGTCGACGGTCCGGAGGTCCGGGCGCTGCTCCCGGCGGACGCGGTCGACGAATTGCGCACGCTGCTCGACACCGGCGTCGGGATCACCCCGGAGGCGCAAGTCACCGTCGCCGCGGACCGGGTCGAGGTCTCCGTCGCCGGCCGCGCGATGGCCGCCGTGGCGCTGCCGTACGACTTCCCGGACTACCGCCGGCTGCTGCACGGCCAGGTCGGCGGCGCGCCCGCGTACCGGATCCCGGTCGACGTGGTCGCGCTGCGCGGCGCGCTCACCGCCGACGACGTCCCGCTGCTGCTCCGCGAGTACGCCGGGGTGGCCGTCGAGGTGACCGTGCTCGGTCTGGACGACCGGGGCGGGCTGCGCGTGGTCCGGCCGGACGAGGCGGTGGACCCGGACGCGGTGCGGGTCGGGGTGAACCGGGAGTACCTGCTCGACGCCCTGGACGCCGGGGACCGCGGTCAGCTCGTGCTGGAGCTGGACGGCCCGATCGCCCCGCTGGCCGTCCGCCGCCCGGACGACGCGGACGCGTTCTCCATCCTCATGCCGATCCGGCTCTGACCGCCCCCTTGATCCGCCCGGCACCACGCCCGAACGTCGACCCGCACGCCGCTCACTCTGGGTGATCCCGCCTCCGCCACCGCACCACCCTCACTCCCGCCCTTGCTCTGCAGCCATCGGCAGCCGCCGGATCACTCACCGCCACCAACCGGGCGTCGGCCAGCCACCGACGCCGCAGCGGCCGCGGCGGGTCGATCTCGACCGGCGCCGCCCGGCCCGGGCCGGCCGCACGGGGCCGCGACGGTAGCATCTGGGAGTCCCACCTGACTGCCTGGACGGAGGCGTACGGAGCAGCATGCTCGACATGGAGTTGATCCGGAAGGATCGCGAGGCGGTGGCGACCGCGCTGGCGAAGCGTCTGGATCCCGCCGAGGTCAACCGGGCGCTGGACGAGATCCAGCGGCTCGACCAGGAACGCCGAGCCCTGATCAGCGAGATCGACGCCGAGCGGCAGCGCCGCAAGGCGGAGGCGCGGGCGTACGCGCAGGCGAAGCGGGCCGGCAAGGAGCCGGAGCCGGTTGCGCCGGAGGCCGAGCGCAAGCAGCTCGCCGAGCTGGAGTCCCAGCTGGACGAGGTACAGTCCCGGCTGCGCGAGCGGATGAGCGAGCTGCCCAACCTGCCCGCCGACGACGTCGTCCCCGGCGGCAAGGAGGCCAACCGGGTCGTCAAGACCTTCGGCGAGCCGCCGGCGATCGAGCAGGTCCGGGACCACGTCGAGCTGTCCCGGGCGCTGGGCCTGGTCGACCACGAGCGTGGCGTGAAGCTCGGCGGCTCCGGCTTCTGGATGTACACCGGCATGGGCGCCCGGCTGGAGTGGGCACTGCTCAACTGGCTGATCGACCAGGACATCCAGGCCGGGTACGAGTTCCTGCTCCCGCCGCACCTGCTGCTGGACAGCGCCGGCTTCGCCGCCGGCCAGTTCCCCAAGTTCTACGACGACGTCTACCACCTGGACAAGCAGTCCGCCCCGCGCGGCCAGTTCCTGCTGCCCACGGCGGAGACGGCGATCCTCGGGGCGTTCCAGGACGAGATCCTGGACACCGCGAAGCTGCCGCTGAAGGCGTTCGCCTACACCCCGTGCTACCGACGGGAGGCCGCCGGCTCGCACTCCGACGAGCGCGGCACGGTCCGTGGCCACCAGTTCAACAAGGTGGAGATCTTCCAGTTCACCCTGCCCGAGCAGGCGGACACCGCGCTGGCGGAGATGGTCGCCCACGTGGAGAGCCTGGTCGAGAAGCTCGGGCTGCACCACCAGACCAGCCTGCTCGCGGCCGGCGACGCCAGCGCCGCGATGAAGAAGACCTTCGACGTCGAGGTCTGGATGCCGAGCACCGGCAAGTACAAGGAGGTGTCGTCGGTTTCCTGGGGCGGTGACTATCAGGCCCGCCGGGCGGCCATCCGCTACCGGGAGCCGGGCGGCAAGCAGACCCGGTTCGTCCACACGCTCAACGGCTCGGCGCTGGCCACCAGCCGGCTCTTCCCGGCCATCCTGGAGCAGTTCCAGCAGCCCGACGGCTCGGTGCTGGTGCCCGAGGTGCTCCGCGACCGGCTCGGCACCGACCGCCTCACCCCGGTCCGCTGACCCGCTGACGAGTGCCGGCGGGGGTCGGGCCCACCGACCTCCGCCGCCGCAACCCGAGTACGCCGTGGCCTCCGCGCCGGTTACTCGGCCCTCACCAGGCGCAGCGCGAGTTCCGGGCAGACCTTGACCGCTCCTCGACCGCGTGCGCGTGGCGCGATTCGCAACGACGTATGTACATACGTTGACAGGTCTTGCAACACGCTTGTAACCTTGCCGAAAATTTCAGGCCGAGCCTGCAAGGTGACGGCATCGGCCTCCTTCCCCGCACCCCTCAGGAGTCCCGATGCATCGACGCCGATGCCGGCAGCAACGGCTCCAGCCCGGCGCGTCCGACGCCGCGCCGCGATCTGGCACCGTCGCGGCGGCTCTCGCCCTCGGCCTGACCGCCGGCCTGCTCGTCCCGGCCGGCCCGGCCGCACCCCCGGCCACCGCGGCCACCCCCGGCAGCAAGAAGGTCATCGTCCAGCTCTTCGAGTGGAACTGGAACTCGGTGGCCAACGAGTGCACCACCGTGCTCGGCCCCAAGGGCTACGGCTACGTCCAGGTCTCCCCGCCGCAGGAACACGTCCGCGGCAACCAGTGGTGGGTCGCCTACCAGCCGGTGAGCTACCGGATCGAGTCCCGCAAGGGCACCCGCGCCGAGTTCCAGGCGATGGTGAACACCTGCCACAACGCCGGCGTGAAGGTGCTCGTCGACGCCGTCGTCAACCACATGTCCGGCCAGGACAACGGCGGCACCGGCTGGGCCGGCACCACGTACGGCCACTACAGCTACCCGGGCAACTACGGCTCGCAGGACTTCCACTACTGCGGCCGCAACGGCAACAACGACATCGTCAACTACAACGACCGGTACGAGGTGCAGAACTGCGAGCTGGTCAACCTGGCCGACCTCAAGACCGAGTCGGACTACGTGCGCACCCGGCTGGCCACGTACCTGAACGACCTGCTCTCGCTCGGCGTGGACGGGTTCCGGCTGGACGCCAGCAAGCACATGCCGGCCGCCGACATCGCCGCGATCAAGAGCAAGCTCTCCCGCTCGGCGTATCTCGTGCAGGAGGTCATCTACGGCGCCGGTGAGCCGATCCAGCCGACCGAGTACACCGGCAACGGCGACGTGCACGAGTTCCGGTACGGCAAGGACCTGGCCCGGATGTTCAACAGCGAGCGGCTGGCGTACCTGCGGAACTTCGGCGAGTCGTGGGGCTACCTGCCCGGCAGCCAGGCGGTGGTCTTCACCGACAACCACGACACCCAGCGCGACGGCGGCGTGCTGACCTACCGGGACCGGGGCGAGTACGCCCTGGCCAACGCCTTCATGCTGGCCTGGCCGTACGGCACCCCGGCGGTGATGTCGAGCTACACCTACAGCAACCGGGACCAGGGCCCGCCGTCGGACGCCAACAACAAGACGTTGAACACCACCTGCTACTCGGGCTGGGAGTGCGAGCACCGCTGGCGGGTCATCGCCAACATGGTCGCCTTCAACAACGCCACCCAGGGCGCCGGCGTCGCCAACTGGTACGACAACGGCTGGCAGCACATCGCGTTCAGCCGGGCCGGCAAGGGCTATCTCACCCTCAACGACGAGGATTTCGCGATCACCGGTCGCTCGTACTACGCGGGCCTGCCCGCCGGCCGCTACTGCGATGTCATCCACGGCGACTTCAGCAACGGCTCGTGCAGCGGGCCGGTGATCACGGTGGACGGCAACGGCTGGTTCGCCGCCAACGTCCCCGCCCACGACGCGGTCGCCATCCACGTCGGGGCGAAGCTGCCCTGACCGGAGTCCCCCGCACCGCCATGCGCGGAGCGGGGGACTTCTGTCCATTAAAGTCGGGTTCATGCTGCTTCGTCGACTCACCTCGCGCTGGACCCTCGGCTGGCTGCTCGCCGCGCTCGGCGTACCGCTGCTGCTGGTGACCGCGCTGCTGGTCGGGTACGCGCTCACCGGCGGCCCGGCCCCCACGCCGGCCGGCGCGCCGGGTGGCGTCGCGCCGGTCGTCACTCCGGCGGAGCCGCCCGCCCCGACCCGGACGGCGGCGGAGTCCGTGCCGCCGGCGGCGCCCGCTCCGGCCGATCTGCCGGTGGTCACTTACGAGCCGGCGCCCGGCGGGTTCCCGGCCGACCCCGGCACGGGCGACCTCCGGCCGCTGAACGAGGGGCTGACGCCGAGCCGGCGGGTCGCCGCGTACGACGCGCCCGGTGGCCGGCCGCTGGCCTTCCTCGCCCCCACCATCAGCGGCGTCCCGCTGACCACACCGATCGTCGAGCGCCGGGCCGGCTGGACCGCCGTGCTGCTCCCCTCGGCGAACCGCCGGCTCGCCTGGCTGCCGGCCGGCGGCTGGACCACCGTCGCGCTGCCCGACCAGCTCGTCGTGGAACGCGGCACGCACCGGCTCACCTGGTACCGGAACGGCCGGGTGGTCCGCTCCTGGGCGGTCAGCCTCGGCAAGCGCGGCCAGTCCACCCCGCTCGGCCGCACCTTCATCCTGGGCCGCACGCCCCCGCCCCAGTCGGTCTACGGCGGGGTCGACATCTTCGCCCTCGGCGCGATCCCCGACGACCCCGACGCGGTGCCGACCGGGCTGCGCGGCGCCCACATCGGACTGCACAGCTGGTACACCGACGCGACGCTCGGCAAGGACGTCACCAACGGCTGCATCCGGTTGACCCGCAGCGGCCAGCGTCAGCTCCTCGCCGAACTGCCCGCCGGCACCAGCGTCGTGGTGGTCGACCAGCTCGCCACCCCGCCACCGGCCGCCTGAGCCGGCTCACTCGCCGAGCAGCCAGCCGTTCTCCTCGGCGACCCGTACCGCGTCGGCCCGGTTGCGGGCGCCGGTCTTGCCGATCGCCGCGGAGAGGTGGTTGCGGACCGTCCCCTCGGACAGGTGCAGCGTCGCCGCCAGCTCCGCCACCGTGCCGCCGCCCCGGGCGGTCCGCAGCACCTCGGTCTCCCGCTCGGTAAGCGGGCTCGGCCCGGTGGCGAGGGTCTCCGCGGCCAGGGTCGGGTCGACCACCCGCAGGCCGGCGTGCACCCGGCGCACCGCGTCGGCGAGCTGCCGGGCCGGGGTGTCCTTGACCACGAAGCCGTTCGCGCCCGCCTCCATCGCCCGGCGCAGGTAGCCGGGCCGGCCGAAGGTGGTCACCACCAGCACCCGGCAGCCGGGCACCGCCGCCCGCAGCGCGGTGGTGGCGACGATCCCGTCCAGGCCGGGCATCTCCACGTCGAGCAGGGCCACGTCGGGTCGGGTACGCCGAGCCTCGGGGACCACCTCGTCGCCCCGGCCCACCTCGGCGACGACCGTCAGGTCCGGCTCCAGCGACAGCAGCGCGGCCAGCGCGCCCCGGACCAGCGCCTGGTCGTCGGCGAGCAGCAGCCTGATCGGCTCGGTCATTCGCGCGTCCTCCGCACCCGGGCCCGGCCGCCACCCGTCGCAACCCGGTCGTCCGTCGCGAACCCGCCGTCCATCAGGACCCCGCCGGCAGGGCGACGCGCAGCAGGAAGCCGCGTCCGCCGGGGCGACGGCCAACGGTGACCGTGGCGTCCAGCCGCCGTGCCCGCTCGCGCAGCCCGACCAGCCCGTGCCCGGCCGCGCCGGGCTCACCGACCGGCCCCCGGCCGTCGTCGCGGACCTCCACGGCTGAGCCGTCCACCCGGACCTCGCACCGCCGCGCGCCGCTGTGCCGGACCACGTTCGTCACCCCCTCGCGTACCGTCCAGCCGAACAGTTCGTCCCGCTCCGCCGGCAGCGCCGGCACCGTCTCCGGCAGCTCCGCGACGATGCCCGCGGCGGCGAGCGCCGAGCGGGCGCCGGCCAGCTCCGTCGTCAGGCGCACCTCGCGGTACGCCCCGACGGTGCCCCGCACGTCCGCGAGGGCCTGCCGGGCCAGCCGCTCCACGTCGGCGATCTCGGCGGCGGCCCGGGCCGGATCCAGCTCCAGCAGCCGCCCGGCCAGCTCCGCCTTGACCGTCACCACTGTCAGCGAGTGGCCGAGGATGTCATGCAGGTCGCGGGCGGTGCGAGCCCGCTCCTCGGCCACCGCGAGCCGGCGGATCTCCTGCTGGGCGGCCTGGAGTTCGGCGTTGCGCTGGGCCAGCCGGCTCACCCCGAACATGGCGAACGAGGCGAGCAGGACGGCGAACACCACGGTGCTCTCGGCCTCCCAGCCGGGCACCAGGGCGGCCGTGACCGGCGGGGTCACCGCGGCGAGGAGGACCACCACGACCGCCTCGCGCGTCGACAGCAGGAACACCGCCGCTGCCGCGACGAAGACGAGTGTGGTGAGCCAGTCTCCCGAGGTGCCGGGGATGCCGGCCAGCCCGAGCCCGAGCAGCAGCGCCAGGGCCGCCCAGGCCCGGCCGCGCGGGACGCCCAGGTGCACCCGCCGACGGTTCCGCGCCCACTGGAAGACGCACACGTAGCTCACGCCGAAGGCGACCAGGGTGGACGCGCCCAGCACCCGACGCCAGAACTCGGGCTGGTGCAGGGCGGTGAGCAGCGGGATATTGAGGAAGAAGAGCCAGACGGCGGCGAGCAGCCAGCCGGTGACCCGCCAGTGGGTCCTCGGCTGGCTGCGCTCCGACGGCAGGTTCACGACGAACACGCTAAACCTCCGCCCCGGGGACGGGTCAGACGCGGCTGGTGTCGCGGCGGAACAGCCGGGCCGCGCCGAGGCCGAACACCGCCGTCCAGGCGACCAGGTTGGCGACCGACGCCCAGTCCAGGCCGTCCCCGGTCAGCGGGGCCCGGGCGAGCTGGCCGACGCCGTACACCGGGGTGAACTTGGCGATCTCCTGGAAAGCGTGCGGCAGCATCTCGAGCGGGACGAAGAGCCCGCCGAACATGGCCAGGATGGCCAGGACCGGGCCCATGAACTGCATGACGTTCTCGGCCGGGGCGAGGTAGCCGACGAAGAGCCCGAAGGCGGCGAAGACCAGCGAACCCGCCCAGGCGGCCAGCCCGGAGAGCAGCCAGATGTCGACCGGCAGGCGGACGCCGGCGACGGCGCCGACCGCGAACTCGACCAGCACGCCGGCCAGGCCGAGCACCATCGCGGTGGCCACCTTGATCGCCACGTACGCGGCCGGGCGCAGCGGGGTGAGCCGGAGCTGCCGGCTCCAGCCCAGCGCCCGCTCGGTGGCGACCGCCGCTCCCGCGCTGGTGGTGGCGACCATGGCCGCGTACACGGCGAGACTGATCATGATCCAGCCGGTGACCGGGCGGCCGTTGGGCAGCTCCTCGCCGCGCTGGGGCAGCCCGAACAGCAGGAAGAAGACCGCCGGCATGACCAGCGTGAACATCAGCGTACGGCGGTTGCGCAGCACGCGGCGGATCTCGATGCCGAGCACGGCGGTGGAGAACCCGCCCAGGGCAGGCGGACGGCGGTCGGCGGGCCGGGCCGGTGTGGTGGTGGTGGACGAGGCGGCGACGGTCATCTCAGGCTCCGATGGGCTGCGCGGAATCGGCGGTCAGGGTTTCGGCGGCGCCGGTGTCGGTGGTGAGCGCGAGGAACGCGTCCTCAAGGTTGCGGGAGGTGATCTCGAGGTCCCGCGCGGCGGTACGGGTGAGCAGGTGCCGGGCGACGGTGTCCGAGTCGTCGGTCCGCACCAGCACCGCGTCACCGCGTACCTCGACCGCTTGGACGCCGGGCAGCGCGGCGAGCGCGGCCTGGTCGGCGCCGGGGAGGGTGGCCCGGACAATCCGGCCGGCGGCCAGGTTCTTGATCTCGGCGGTGGTGCCGTCGGCCACCACCCGGCCCTGCCTGACCAGCACGATCCGGTCCGCGTACGCGTCGGCCTCGTCGAGGTAGTGGGTGGCGAAGATGATGGTCCGCCCGTTCCGGGCGTCGGCCCGGATGGCCTGCCAGAAGTCCCGCCGCCCCTCGACGTCCATCCCGGTGGTCGGCTCGTCCAGCACCATCAGGTCGGGATCCGGCAGCAGCGCCAGGGCGAACCGCAGCCGCTGCTGCTGGCCGCCGGAGCACTTGCCCACCGGGCGGTCGGCGATGTCGGCGATGCCGGCCCGCTCCAGCACCTCCGCCACCGGACGGGGCTGCGCGTGGAAGTGCGCGGTCAGCCGTACCGTCTCGGCGACGGTGAGGTCCTTGAGCAGGCCGCCGGTCTGCATCACGGCGGCGACCCGGCCGAGCCGGATGGCGTCGGACGGCGTGCCGCCGAAGACCCGGACGGTGCCGGCGTCCGGGCGGGCCAGCCCGAGCAGCATGTCCACGGTGGTGGTCTTGCCGGCGCCGTTGGGGCCGAGGAAGGCCACCACCTCGCCCGGCTCGACGCGGAGACTGAGCCCGTCGACGGCGGTCACCGGGCCGAAGGTCTTGGTGAGTCCGGCCAGCTCGACGGCCGGTGGGATGTCGGTCATGACACCGATGCTCCGGGGAACGGCTGGGCCGTCCCCGGAGCGTCCGTCATCTTCCATCCGTGACATTTGTCAGGGCGGTGGACACCGGTCAGTGCGCGCCGCCCTCGCAGGCCCGGCGCGCAGCAGGAACGCGCCGACGAAGGTGACCACCAACAGGCCCAGCTCCGCGCCTGCTGATCCGGGGCGTCGCCGGGCACGTCCGGGCCGGTGACTGACCGCCGCCGGGCCGGGTAACCGCCGGGCCGGGCAACCGCGACACGGGGAGGTCACCATGGCGGCACCGACGGGACGGGTCGACACGATCGTGCTGATCCACGGGCTCTGGATGACTTCACGCAGCTGGGAGCACTGGGCCGACCGGTACCGGGCGCAGGGCTTCCGGGTGCTCACGCCGGCCTGGCCCGGCATGGAGGCCGAGGTCGAGGAGCTGCGGGCGGACCCGACGCCGATCGCTGGGCAGCGGATCGCCGACATCACCGAGCACTACGCCCGGATCGTCCGGGAGCAGCCCCGGCCGCCGATCATCATGGGGCACTCGTTCGGCGGCCTGATCACGCAACTGTTGCTCGACCGGAAGCTCGGCGCCGCCGGGGTCGCCCTCCATCCCGCCCCGGTCAAGGGCGTGCTCCGGCTGCCGCTCAACACGCTGCGCTCAGCGTTCTCGATCCTGCGCAGCCCGGCGAACCGAAACCGCGCGGTGCCGTTCACCAAGGAGGACTTCCGGTTCGCCTTCGGCAACACGCTGAGCCCACAGCAGTCCGACGCGGCCTGGGAGCGGTACGCCGTACCCGGCGCCGGCCGCGTCCTGTTCGAGGCGGCGTTCGCCAACCTGGACCCGGACGCGGCCACCGAGGTGGACAAGAAGCGGGACGAACGCGCCCCGCTGCTGTTGACGGCCGGGGGCGCCGACCACGTGGTGCCGCCCTCGGTGGTCGTCGCCAACGTCAACCTCTACCGGAGCTCGACCGCGCTCACCGGGTTCCGCTGCAACCCCCACCGGTCGCACTTCGTCGGCGGCGAGCCGGGCTGGGAGGAGGAGGCCGACTACGCGCTGGAATGGGCGGTCGAGGCGGCCAACCAGTTCTCGCCGACCGTGGTCAGCGAGGCCCCCCCGCACTGAGCAGCACGCCGCCGCCGGCCGTGGGCGCACGGTCGCCGCCGGTCGCGGGCGAGATCTGGCGCGGTGGCTGCTGGCATAGGTGCCCTCGTCGGGGGTATGTGCGAGCCATGAGGGCGAGCTTCCGGCTTGGCCGGGTCGCGGGTGTACCGATCGGGGTCAACTGGAGCGTCCTGGTCATCTTCGTGCTGATCGCCTGGGCGCTGGCGGCCAGTCTGTTCCCGCGCTCCTACCCCGGCCATTCGGCCTTCGCGTACTGGGTGGCGGGGCTGGCCGCGGCGGTGGTCTTCTTCCTCGGCCTGCTCGCGCACGAGGTGTCCCACTCGGTGATCGCCAAGCGCAACGGGATCGAGGTCGAGGACATCACGCTCTGGCTCTTCGGCGGGGTGTCCAAGCTGAAGGGCGAGGCCCGGGATCCCGGTGCCGAGCTGCGGATCGCCGGGGTCGGGCCGCTGGTCAGCCTGCTGCTCGGCATCTTCTTCGGGGTGATCGCGTTCCTCGTCTCGCTCGCCACCGGGCGCGGCCTGCTGGTCGGCGCGCTGTCCTGGCTGGCCGGCATCAACGTGCTGCTGGCGATCTTCAACGTGCTGCCGGCCGCGCCACTGGACGGCGGACGGCTGTTGCGTGCGGTGGTGTGGCGGGCCACCGGCGACCGGACGAAGGCGTCGGTGGTGGCCGCCCGGGCCGGCTGGGGGCTCGGCATCGTGCTGATCGCCGTCGGTATCTGGCAGTTCTTCCGGGGCGCCGGGGTGGGCGGGCTCTGGCTGGCGCTGATCGGCTGGTTCCTGATCGGGGCCGCCGGAGCAGAGGAGCGCCAGGCCCGGATGGGCAGCGCCCTGCGCGGGGTACGCGTCGCCGACGTGATGACCCCGCAACCGCAGACCGCCTCCGGGGAGATGACCGTCGCGGACTTCGTGGACCACTACCTCTTCGCGTACCGGCACTCGGCGCTGCCGCTGACCGAGGACGGCCACCCGGTCGGCCTGGTGACCCTCGACCGGGTCCGGGGCATCCCGCCGGACCGCCGCGAGTCGACCACCCTGGGCGAGGTGTCCTGCCGGGCCGGGGAACTGGTGCTCGCCTCCCCGGACGAGCAGCTCACCGACCTGCTTCCCCGGCTCAACCAGTGCGCCGACGGCCGGGCGCTGGTGGTGTCCGACCAGCGGCTGGTCGGCATCGTCTCGCCCAGCGACATCAGCCGGGCCGTGCAGCGCGGCAGCATGCGCGAGCAGATGACCGGTGGGCGCGCTGGCTGAAAACCGGCGCTGGAGGCCGTCGGGCGGTCAGCCCGGGCCAGCTGGCCGCGACCTCAGGCGAGCCGATAGCCCACGCCAGGGGTCGTCGTGATGACCGCCGGTTCGCCCAGCTTGCGGCGCAGCCGCCCGATTGTCACCGTCACCGTGTTGGTGAACGGGTCGGCGTGCTCGTCCCAGACCTGCTCCAGCAGTTGCTCGGCGCTGAGGAAGCCAGGGCTCGCCGACATCAGCGCGTGCAGCAGGGCGAACTCCTTCACCGAGAGATCCAGTTGCCGGCCGTTGCGGGCGGCGGTCCGGCGCACCGGGTCGAGCTCGATCCCGGCGGCGCGCAGGGTCCGCGGACGCGCGTCCGGCTTGCGGCGGGCGAGTGCCTGGATGCGCAGGATCAGCTCCGGAAAGTGGAATGGCTTGGCGAGATAGTCGTCCGCGCCGAGCGCGAGACCGCTGACCCGGTCGCCGGGGGTTCCGGCTGCGGTCAGCATCAGCACCATCGGCCGGTCCGGCCGCTCGGTGATCATCTGGCACAGCACGTCGCCGGGCAGGCCGGGCAGATCGCGGTCCAGGACCACCACGTGGTAGGCCGTGAGGTCGACCTTGGAGGCGGCGGACAACCCGTCGTACGCGAGGTCGACCGCCATCCCCTGATCGCGCAGGCCCTCGGCGACCACCTCGGCCAGCGACCGCGCGTCCTCGACGACCAGGATTCTCATGCCGTCGCCTTGACGGGAAGCGCGACGAACGGCAGCGCGATCGAGACCCGCAGGCCGCCGTGCGGCCGAGCACGCAGGTCGAGCCGTCCGCCGTGGGCCGCTGCGATCGCCGCCACGATGGACAGCCCGAGCCCGGCCCCGTGCTCGGACCCGGTGCGGTCGGCGCCGAGCCGCTGGAACGGCTGCGCCAGCCGGTCCACGTCCCGCTGGTCGAGCACGCCCCCGCCGGTCTGCACGACCAGCCGGACCGCTACGCCCTCCCGCGAGGTCGCCACGCGGACCCAGCCACCCGCCTCGTTGTGCGCCACGGCGTTGTCCACGACGTTCTCCACCAACCGGGACAGCAGCGCGGCATCTCCCCGGGTGGTGCCCACGCCGCGCGGCAGGTCCCCGGTCACGCTCAGCCGTTTCGCACTGATCTCGGTGGTGCGGTCGGCCAGCGCCTGCGCGACCAGTTCGGCCACGTCGACGTGAGCCGAGTCGCCCAGTGTGCCGTGCTGCGCCCGGGCCAGCACCAGCAGGCCGTCGAGCAGCCGATCCATCCGATCCACCTGCGTACGCAGCCGGTCCGCCAGCGCAACGGTCTGCCCCGGCGCGTCGGGCTTGGCGACCGCGACGTCCAGCGACGCCCGGATCGTCGCCAACGGCGTACGCAGCTCGTGTGAGGCATTGGCGGCGAACCCGCGTTGCGCGGCGAACGACGTCTCCAGCCGTTCCAGCAGCCCGTCGATGGTGTCGGCCAGGTCCTTCACCTCGTCCGTCGGGCCGCTGACGGCCAGCCGCTGGTCGAGATTGTCGGCCGAGATGTGCCGGGTCGCCGCGGTGATCAGCCGCAGCGGGCGCAACACCCGCCGGGCCAACGCCCGGCCGGCCAGCAGGGAGACCGCAGCCAGCACGACCAGCGCCAGCAGCGAGCCGACGAGCATCTGCCGGGAGTGCTGCGCGTTCACCTCGGCCAACTGGGCTTGCAGGTCGTGGATGCGCTGCCGGGCCTCGGTCAGGCTGCCGTCGGCGGGCGGATGCTGGCCGGGTACGGGCGCGACGTTGGTCACCTTGCCGCCGGAGAACAGGTAGGCCAGGACCAGCAGCCCGACACCGGACATCAGGAACACGACGCCGTACAAGAGCGTGAATCGCAGTCCCACTGTCCCGCTGCGCAGCCTGACCATGGCCCCAGCATGCCCGGCCGCGCCTAACAGCGGTATGACGGACGTGGTTCGGGCCGGGTTAGGCCCGCACCCGTACAACCACGGCATGTTGCGCAGAGAACTCCTCCACCGGGAGTGGAGATCCTTCCGTCGCCCCGGCCGGCTGATCGCCCTGGCGGCCGCTGCCCTCGCCGTGATCGCCCTCGGCCTGCTCGCCGCCCTGGGCAACCACTCGTCCTGTGCTGGGCCGTGCCCCACCACGCCGACCGCCGCGGATGGTTCCGTCGTCAGCGACCGGTTCTGGTTCCTCCACCGCGACCTCGGTCGCGACGGGGCCATCACCGTGCGGATGACCTCGATGACCGGCACGATCACCTATCCGCCGCCCGACCACGACCAGATCGTCTCCGGCCTGGTGCCGTGGGCGAAGGCCGGGATCCTCGTCAAGGACGGCCTCCGGCAGGGCTCCGCCTACGCGGCGCTCATGATGACCGGCAGCCACGGCGTACGGATGCAGTACGACTACCGGCACGACATCGCCGGAAGCACCGGCAGCGTTTCGCCGCAGTCCCCGCGGTGGCTACGCCTGACCCGGTCCGGCGACACCATCACGGGCGCCGAGTCGGCCGACGGCCAGCAGTGGCACACCGTCGGGACGGCGACGCTGAGCGGCCTTCCGGACACCGTGCAGGTCGGGATCTTCGCCACCTCCCCGGGCGACCTCACGCTACGCCGGGTCGGCCTGGGCGGCGCCGTCGAGGAGGTCCGCTTCACGCAGGCCACCGGGGTCTTCGACCAGGTCAGCCTGGCGGGTGCGGCCGGCGGCGGGTGGCGCAGCGAGGCGGTCGGCGAGATGAACCACACCGACTGGGAGAAGTACCACAACGCGTCCGGCGCGGTCGAGAAGGACGGTGTGTTCACGGTGAGCGGGACCGGCGACATCGGCCCGGACAGCGGCGAGGGCGCCCGCACCGCCGAGAGCACGCTACCCGGTCTGGTAATCGCGCTGATCATCGTGCTCGTCGTCGCCGCCCGATTCGGTGCCCGGCCGGGCTCGCCGCCGTCAACCGGCCGGGTCGTAGTCGCCGGAGCGGTTGTCGTCGGCGCCGCGAGCCTCGTCACCGGGCTCGTCGCCGTCGGCGTGGTCCTGCCGGCCGGCGCCGCGATCCTGCGCGGCAACGGCATCCCCGTGCAGCCGGTCTCCCTGCTGACCGGGGCGCGGGTCGTCGTCGGGGTCGCGGCAGCGCTCGCGCTCTGCGGCATGCTCGCCTACGGACTCGGCGTCCTGCTGCGGCGCCGCTGGGCAGCCGTCCTCGCCGCGCTGGCCCTCGTCGCCCTGCCCTACGCGGTGACCGCGGTCCCGCTGCTACCCGACGCCGTGTCGCAATGGCTGCTGCGGCTCACCCCGGCCGCGGGCTTCGCCGTCCGGCAGACGGTGGTGGAGTATCCCCAGGTGCTCGTCCACTACGCGCCGTCCGCCGGGTACTACCCGCTCCCCGGCTGGGCCGGCTTCGCGGTGCTGTGCGCGTATGCGCTGGCCGTGCTGTGGCCGGCCGTGGGCCGTCAGCCGGCCGTGGGCCGTCAGCCGGCCGGCCAGCCGGCGGACTGGCGGTAGCGCGGGCGGGAGGCTCGCCGTCACCGGGGACCGTGGGGGAAGTAGCGGTCGAGTTCGTCGGTGCGGAACTTCCCGGCCGGGTCGAGGTCGGCCAGCAGGGCACGGAAGTCGTCGTACCTGGGGTACGTGGCGGCCGGGTTCCGGACGAAGAGCTTGCCCCAGTGCGGGCGCGGGGCGAAGGGCGCCAGCCGCTCCTCCACCTCGGCGAGCACCGGGGCCACCCGCGCCGCGTCACCGATCCAGGTGAAGTGGATCGCCAGGCTGTCCCGGTCGTGGTTCGGGCTGAGCCACAACCCGTCCGCGGCGACCGTACGCAGCTCGCAGACCTGGAGCACGGCGGCGATCCGCTCGGCGGCCGGGTCGAGCGCGGCGAGCGCCGCGGCGGCCGAGGTGCGGGGCAGGTGCCACTCCGACTGGAGTTCGTCACCGCTGCTCGGGGTGAAGCCGAGCCGGAAGTGCGGCAGCCGCTCGTGCCACGGTCCGGGCGCGCCGAACTGGGCGGTGCAGTGCTCCGCCGGCATGCCGGGCACCGGGTGGCAGGGCGCGTCGGCGGCGACGGTGTCCAGCCAGTCCGCCGGGGGTGGTGGCGCGTCGGCCCGCTGTTTGAGCCACACCTGGTCCAGGCGGGACGAGCGCCAGCCGGTGAACACGCTCACGCTGTAGGCCACGTCGCAGGCGGCGTCGAGCGCCGCGCGGGGCAGGCCGAGCCGGACGTACTGGCGGATCTGGAAGGCGGGCACCACGTCCAGGGTGAGCCGGGTGACCACGCCCAGTGCGCCGAGGTTGACCACCATCCCGGCGAACCTCGGGTCCGCGCGGTCCACGGTGAGCAGGTCGCCGTCGGCGGTGACCAGTTCCAGGGCGGCCACGGCGGTGGCGAGGTTGCCGTGGGCGGCACCCGAGCCGTGGGTGGCGGTGGCGACCGCGCCGGCCACCGAGATGTGCGGCAGCGAGGCGAGGTTGGCCAGCGCGTACCCCTCGGCGTGCAGGCGGGTGGCGAGGTCGCCGTAGCGCAGGCCGGCGGGGACGGTGACCGTGCCGCGGTCGCGGTCCAGCACGACGGTGGGCGGCAGCCCGGCCAGCGAGACCAGCTCGCCCGTGGTGTCACCGAGCCGGTTGAACGTGTGCCCGGTGCCCACCGCCCGCACCCGGTCGGCGCCGGCCACCAGCCGGCGCAGTTCGTCCAGGCTGGACGGCCGGTGGCGGGCCCGGGCGGCGTACCGCACGTTGCCCGCCCAGTTGCGGCCGGCGTCGGTCACGCGGTGGTCTCCCGGTCGGTGGTGGGTTCCTCGGCGAGGGCGGCGTGGAGCGCGCCGAGCGCGGCGTCGACCTGGCCCATGTCGTACCCGCGCAGCCCGACCGGGATGCCGGCGGCCCGGGCCTGCTCGATCTCCGCGCGGACGGCCCGCCGCTCGGCCGGGCCGCCCCGGGCCAGCGCGTCCTGGGCGCGGCCCACCAGCTCGTCGACCGGCGCCGTTCCGTAGCCGCGCAGGGCGACGGTGAACGCGATCTCCGTCCCGGGGAGCTGGGTGGCCACCGGGGTGCGGGCGTCGGTGAACCGGCCACCGGAGTATCGGGTCAGCGCCGCCGCGATCTCGTCCGGGCTCTCGCGTACCTGGGTGAGGTGGAGGAGCTCGACGGCGGGCCGGCCGTCGCGCGGGTGCCGCGCGGTGGTCCGCAGGCCCAGGCCGACGGCGGGCACCGCGACCAGCCTCCCCCGGTCGTCGAGGGCGAGCGCGTCGAAGTACTCCCAGCGGTACGTCCCGCGCAGGCCCGGGCGGCGCACGTCCAGCCCGTCCGGCCCGATGACGAAGCGGAACGGCCGCACCGCGCCGACCAGCGCCGCGCCGCCGACCACGACGACCCCGAGTGCCGCCAGCATCCGCAGCAGCCAGCCCTCACCGGCGACGAGCACCATCACCCCGCCGAACACGCAGACGATGGCCAGCGGCAGTGTCCCCCGGCTGCGGTGCAGTTCCATGTCGTACCCCCGATCCGACGCCGTCGTCCGGGTGCATTTTCCGCCCACCTGTCAAGGCACGGTTGATTCGGCCCGGACGGGGAACCCGGTGCCGATGACCAGCCACCGCGACCCCGCCCCCACCCGCCGCCCCGTGGTGCGCCCGGCCGCGGAGGAGCTCGACCCGACCGGCGTGGGCCCCGGCCCGGTCGGCGCCGCACCGACCGGGCATCCGGTGCCGGCGCCGATCCCGGAGCCCGAGCCGGAGCCGCCGGGGCCCGGCCCGGCGCCTCGAACGGCCGCCGGGCGGGCGTGGTCGATCGTCAGAGCTGCGGCATGACCTCGGCGGCGACCAGCTCCAGGTGGTCCAGGTCGGTCAGGTCGAGCACCTGGAGGTAGACCCGCTGGCTGCCGATCCCGGCGTACCGGCCGAGCTTGTCGACGATCTCGGCGGGCGTGCCGGCGAGGCCGTTCTCGCGCAGCTCGGCGGGCTCCCGGCCGATCGCCGCGGCCCGGCGGGCCACCTCCGCCTCGTCCCGCCCGCAGCAGAGCACCAGGGCGTTGGACCAGACCATGGTGGACGGGTCCCGGTCGACCTCGGCGCAGGCGTCCCGCACCCGCTGGAACTGGGCCGCCGAGTCCGTGAGCGAGGCGAACGGCAGGTTGAACTCGTCGGCGTACCGGGCGGCGAGGCGGGGCGTGCGCTTCGGCCCCTTCCCGCCGAGCAGGATGGGCGGCCGGGGCTGCTGCACCGGCTTGGGCAGCGCCGGCGAGTCGCTCACCGGGTAGTACTTGCCGGGGTGGTCGAAGGTCCGACCGGCCGGGGTCTCCCAGAGCCCGGTGATGACGGCGAGCTGCTCCTCCAGCCGGTCGAAGCGCTCCCCGACCGGCGGGAACGGGATGCCGTACGCGGTGTGCTCGTCGGCGTACCAGCCGGTGCCGATGCCCAGCTCGACTCGGCCACCGCTCATCTGGTCGACCTGCGCCACGGTGATGGCGAGCGGGCCGGGGAGCCGGAAGGTGGCCGCGGTCATCAGCGTGCCGAGCCGGATCCGGGTGGTGTCCCGGGCCAGGCCGGCGAGGGTGGTCCAGGCGTCGGTCGGGCCCGGCTCGCCGGTCACCGAGCCCATCTTCAGGTAGTGGTCGGAGCGGAAGAACGCGCCGAAGCCCGTCTCCTCGGCGCAGCGGGCCACGGCGAGCAGCTGGTCGTAGCTGGCGCCCTGCTGGGGTTCGGTGAAGATCCGCAGTTCCATGGCCCGAGCATATTGAGCCGCCGGGCCCGGCCGAGGGGGAAGGAGGGGACCTGCCCGGGCGGTCGAGCTCCCTGCATTCCTTGACAGGCATATAACCGATGAGGCATATTGGGACGGTGTCCGTCGACGCCTTCGCCGTCCTGGCCGAACCCACCCGACGCCGCATCCTCGACCGGCTGCGCCGCACCGAGAGCAGCGTCGGTGACCTGGTGGACGCGCTGGGGATGAGTCAGCCGGCCGTCTCCAAGCACCTCAAGGTGCTCCGCGAGGCCGGCTTCGTCACCTGCCGCACCGCGGCCCAGCAGCGGATCTACCGGATCGACCCGGGCCCGCTGCGCGCGGTGGACGACTGGCTCGGGCCGTACCGGCGGATGTGGGCGGACCACCTCGACGCCCTGGAGCGGCACCTCGACAGTCAGGAGTGACCATGGAGCGCGACAACTTCCGGCCCGGCCCGCTCGCCGAGGTCGCCCGCGTACCGGCCGGTGACCGGTGGGACCTGGTGTTCGTCCGGGACCTGCGGCACCCGCCGGAGAAGGTGTGGGCCGCGCTGACCGAGCCGGACCAGCTGGCCCAGTGGGCGCCCTTCCTCGCCAGCCGTGACCTCGGCACGCCCGGCGGGGCCACGCTCAGCATGGTCGACGGCGATCGGACCTTCGAGGCGCCGGCCACCGTGGTCCGCGCCGAGCGCCCGTCGCTGCTGGAGTACACCTGGGGCGACGACCTGCTGCGCTGGGAGCTGGCCCCGGCGGGCCCGGGCACCCGGTTGACCCTGCGGCACCGGATCGAGAAGGCCGACCAGGCCCCGATCATGGCCGCCGGCTGGCACCTCTGCCTGGACGTGGCCGGCCACCTGCTCGACGGCGACCCGGTCGGCCCGATCCGCGGTGGCGAGGCGCTGGACTTCGGCTGGGCACGGTTGCGCGACGCGTACGCCGAGCGGCTGGACTCCTGACGCGGACGCCGTGGGGGCGGCGGAGCGCCACCCCCACGGCCGCCTGATTCAGCGCGCGGTGGCCGGGACGTCCGGCAGGGTGATCGCGGTGGCCGCCTTGCGGATCGGCTCGGTGACCCGGCGGATCATCCCCTCCCGGCCCGGCAGGTGCGGCATGAGCCGCAGCATCAGCGTCTGGAACCGGATCTGCGCGGCCGAGCCGAGCACCATGCCCTTCAGGTTGCGCTCGGCGAGCTGCTGGTTCGCCGCCACGAACGGGCGCATCCGCCGCTCGTACGCGGCGAACCCGGCGGCCGGGTCGCCGGCCGCCTCGGCCAGCGACGCGGCCAGCACGTACGCCCCGACCAGGCTCAGGCTGGTGCCCTGTCCGGAGGCCGGCGAGGCACCGTAGGCGGCGTCGCCGAGCAGCCCGACCCGCCCGGTCGACCAGCCGTCCATCCGCACCTGGCTCATCGCGTCGAAGTAGAAGTCCGGCGCGTCCGGCATCGCGGCGAGCAACTCCGGCACCCGCCAGCCGGCCCCGGCGTACGCCCGGGCCAGTGCCGCCTGCTGCCCGGCGACGTCCCGGCGGTCGGGCTCCTCGGCCGGCGAGGGGAAGAGGAAGAGGGCCCGCGCGTCCGGCGCGCCGGCGGTCCGGTAGACGCCGACCGTGCGTCCCGGGGCGGGGTGCATCAGCTCGACCCGCTCCTCGCCGTACTCGGCCGGCACCGTGAAGATCGCGATGTGGTGCCCGAGCGGGCGCAGGTATGCCGAGCCGGGGCCGAAGGCCAGCCGCCGCACCGTCGAGTGCAGCCCGTCGGCGCCGATCACCAGGTCGAAGCGGCGGCTCGGCGCCCGCTCGAAGGCGACCTCCACCCCGTCGGCCCGCTGGTCCAGCGCGACGATCGAGTCGTCGAAGAGGTAGTCCACGTCGCGGGTGGCGTCGACCAGGATGCGGGCCAGGTCGCCGCGCATGACCTCGACGTCGTCCCCCTCCCGGCCGCCGAAGAGCGCGGCGTCCATGGTGGCGAGCTGTCGGCCCGACGAGTCCACGAAGCGGGCCAGCCGCATGCCGGTGTCGTGCCGCCGCACCTCGTCCCCCAGGCCCATCCGGTCGACGACCGCCAGGGCCGCGCCCCGGATGTCCACCTTGTAGCCCCCGGCGCGGAGCGCCGGGGCGCGCTCGACGACGGTTGGACGGAAGCCGTGACGGCGCAGCCACCAGGCCAGAGCGGGGCCGGCGACACCGGCGCCGGAGATCAACACATCGGTCATGGCGATGACTGTACAAGCGTGTTAGACAGTTGTGCAAGACGCTTGTTCAAGAAATCCGCTACCCTGTCGGCATGGGAAATCGGGAGGACCTGCTCGCCGGCGCCAAGCGCTGCCTGATCGAGAAGGGATACACGGGCACCACGGCCCGGGACGTCGCCACCGCGGCCGGCACCAGCCTGGCCGCCATCGGCTACCACTTCCGCACCACGAAGGCCCTGCTCAACGAGGCCCTGATCGAGGCGATGGCGGAATGGGGTGAGGAGTTGGGCCGCGCCCTCGCCGAGGACGCCGACGCGACGGCCACGCCCGAGCAGCGATTCGAGGCGACCTGGGAGCGGATCATCGAGTCCTTCGCCCGGCTGCGCCCGCTCTGGGCCATCCAGTTCGAGCTGATCGCGCAGATGGACCGCCTACCGGAACTGCGGGCGGCGTTCGCCACCGCCAACCACCAGGCCCGGATCGGCCTCGCCGAGGTCTTCCACCGGGTCGACCCGGCCGCCGACGAGCCGACCGCGCTCGCGCTCGGCGCCTTCCACCAGGCGCTGCTCGGCGGCCTGGCCGCCCAGTACCTGGTCGACCCGGAGGCGGCGCCGTCGGCGGCGGAGCTGACCCGGGCGCTGCGGATCGTCGCCGACGAGTTCCGCGCCGGTCAGGGCTGACCGAGGCCGGCCTCCCGGGCCCGGACGATGGCCTGGCCGCGGTCGGCCACCTGGAGCTTGGCGAGCACGTTGGACAGCGATCGGTCCACGTCGGACAGGCCCCGCTGGCGTATCGACCTGGGGCCGGGGGGTGGAGGGGTCCCCCGGCCCAGAGGCCGGCGTGCAGAGGGGTCCGCCGGCCCGCGCGGGGCCGACGCGTCAGCCGAGTTTCGGCGCGTAGGCCGAAACGCTGGGCCGGCTCGTCAGACGTACGGCCGGGTGGCGTATGCCGCCCGCAGCGCGGCCAGCCCGGCGTCCTTCGGGGTGAGGGTGCCCCAGCCTGAGTTGAAGTAGTTGGTGCGCACGATCCGCGGGCTCCGCTCGGCGTTGAGCTGGGCGATGGCCGCCGGCACCGTGGCGATCCAGGCGGCCTGATTGGGGAACTCGGCAACCCGTACCCCCCACTCCGCGATGAGCACCGGACGGGAGAGCGCCACCGGGCCGAGGTCGGTCACCGCCCAGTCCTTCGTGCGCCGGAACCGGCCCAGGGCGGTGTCGCTCGGGTCGGTGGCGTAGACGTTCCAATGCAGGAAGTCCAGCTTCGCCATCAGCGACTCCGGGTGGGTACGCCGGTAGGCGGCCCGGTCGAAGCCGCCCGAGCCGACCGAGAAGGTGGTGCCGGCGGGCAGCGGGCGGGCCTTGAACCAGTTCACGATGTAGGTCATCGCCTGCACGGCCCGGGCATCCGAGTTGGCCCAGTCGTACGCCACCCCCGACTCGGTGGTGCCGAACTCGTGGTCGGTGTCCAGCTCGGAGGCGAGTTGGATGTTGACCGGGAAGCCCAGGGTCCGGTACTGCGACAGCGCCCTCGCGAAGAGCCCGTCGCAGAGGCCGGCGAGCACCTGCCCGTACCCGTACGCCTTCGGCCAGGTGGTCCCCGGGCGCTGCTGGATGGTCATCGCCGGGGCCGGGACGGTGTAGCTGGCCCCGTCCACGGTGAAGGTCTGCGGTCCGATGCTGGTTGCGCCGTAGTACTTCAGTTCGAGCACCATGTTGACCGCGATCCCCTTGCGGCCGAGGGTGGTCAGCCACGACTGGTTGTATCCGGGGAAGGTGTAGCCGTCGGCGAAGCTGCGGTACTGGGTGAGGGAGCGGAAGTTGCCGCCGGCCAGGTCGGCCGTCGGGTCGGCGTTCCCGGCGAGGTAGTAGCCGCCCAGCACCGGCGGGGCGACGGTGTAGCTGGCGGTGGCGGTGGCGGTGTGCCCGCCGTTGTCCCGCACGGTGACCGTGACCTGCGGCATCACGCCACCGCCCGGTACACGGCCACCGACCCGGTGTCGGAGACTTTCGTCCAGGTCCGGCCGGAATCGTCGGTCACGTTCACGGTGAGCGGGTCGATGACCGCCGTGGCCTTGACCGGGGCGCTGCTGTTGCCCTGGGAGTCGGTCACCACGATGGTGACCGTGACGGGCCGGGTGTCGGGGTCGGCGTAGGTGACCGTGAGGGTCATCTGGTCGCCTGGGGAGTAGGTCGAGCGGTTGAGGCTGGCGGTCACGGTGGGAGCGGCCATCTCCGCCCCCTCCTTCCTTGCTCTGCGCCCGGCGTCCGCCGGTACGCCCGGCCGGTCAGGCGGGGCGCCGCGGTTCACGACGACGATCCCGGCGAGGCCGGTCGGAAGTGGTGACGTCGGTGTCCTGACGGCTGGCACCGTCCGGTCAGGACGGCACCGGGCCGGGCCTCGGCCGGGCGGCGCGCGGTGGACCGGGCGGTGGCCGGGCCCGCCGGCGGCGTCACGGCCGCGCTCGGCGCTGGCGGCGTCCGGCGACGACACGGAGTCGCCGCCGGGGCCGGAGGGATGGGATGTGGCCCGCCATCCAAAGCCTCCACTGCACCAACAATGCGCCGGGCGGGGGTCGGACGTCCTGTCGGCAATCCGTCGGCCGGTCTGTCCTCGATCAGCTTGCCGCCGCGGCGGCAACCCTGGCGGAGCCGTGCCTCGGCACGGTCGGATCGTCGCGGCGGTCGGCCGGCGAGACCAGGCGATCCGATCGGCCGGCTGGTCGTGGGAGGACACGCCTGGCATCCGGCGAGCATGCGGTGCCGCGCCCACGAGCGCGCTGGATTCGGCTTCTTCGGACGCGGGCGATCCATATTCGGCGATTTCCGGAAGGCAACCGACTCGATTGCGGAACCGCGCCGCCCGACGGGTCGGGATCGCCGTCCGAATATGACAATCGCGTGACGGAAAATCACGAGCTCATGACTGTTCTCTATCGCCGTCGTCATATTCGGGGACGAACGGCGGCAGCGGACCGCTCGGCACCGGCACCCGCACCGGACGGAACAAAGAGCCCAGAGCGGGTCCAACCACCCGGCGCACACCCCGGTGCGGCACGTCCGCCGTACGTACCGGCGACCGAATTCGACGCCGAAAAGCGTGCAGTTTTTGTGGTTAATTCCACAGTCCCCCCGGTTACGACTGGATTCTCGCCGATGACGTCGGTAAGTTTCCGGGCCGGCCCCTGCGGCCCCCGGAATGTGACCGATGTTGATATCGACGGACGAGACGCGAAGATGGCCACCGATGGCGTGATCCGCCACCGGTTCCATCGGAGAGGGGATCGTGCCCGCACTCGCAGTGAAGTCGCTCTACAAAATATTCGGCAATCGAGCTGACGAGGCGATGAGGCGCCTCGCGACCGGCGCCCCGCGCGCCGAGGCGCTGGCGGGCCTGCCGGCCACGGCCGCCGTGATCGACGCGAACTTCGAGGTACGCCCCGGCGAGATCTTCGTGGTGATGGGCCTCTCCGGCTCCGGCAAGTCCACCCTCATCCGGATGCTCAACGGTCTGCTCCGGCCCACCCGGGGCAGTGTGCAGGTCGACGGGGTCGAACTGACCACGCTCAAGCCCGCCGCGCTGCGCAAGCTGCGGCGCGAGAAGATCAGCATGGTCTTCCAGCACTTCGCGCTGATGCCGCACCGGACGGTGCTGGAGAACGCGGGCTACGCCTTGGAGGTCGCCGGCCTGCCCAAGGCCGAGCGGCGCGAGCGCGCCCTGGACGCGCTGCGCATGGTGGGCCTGGAGGAGTGGGCGGACAAGCTCCCGCACGACCTCTCCGGCGGTATGCGGCAGCGGGTCGGGCTGGCCCGCGCGCTCGCGGCCGGCACCGACATCCTGCTGATGGACGAGGCGTTCTCGGCGCTGGACCCGCTCATCCGCCGGGAGATCCAGGACCAGCTGCTGGAACTCCAGGCCGAACTGGGCAAGACCATCATCTTCATCACCCACGACCTGAACGAGGCCATGCGGCTCGGCGACCGGATCGCGGTGATGCGGGACGGCCGGATCGTCCAGATCGGCACCGCCGAGGAGATCCTCACCGACCCGGCCAACGGGTATGTGGCGCAGTTCGTCGCCGACGTCGACCGGACCCGGATCCTGACCGCCGCGTCGGTGATGGAGAAGCCGCACCACGTCCTGGACGTCAACGCCGGCCCCCGGGTGGCCGCGAAGGCGCTGCGGGAGAGCCAGACCTCGGCGGTCTACGTGACCGGGCCGATGAAGAAGTTCCTCGGCACGGTCACCGAGGACGATGTGCTGCGGGCGCTGCGCGAGGGCCGGCCGAGCCTCGACGGATACGTCTCGACCGAGCGGGTCCGCACGGTCACCGAGGACACCGCGGTGGCCGACCTGTTCGCCGACTGCGCGGAGAGCCAGCATCCGGTGGCCGTCCTCGACGACCGGGGCCGGCTGGCCGGGGTGATCCCCCGGATCACCCTGCTCAGCGCCCTGGCCAGCGCCACCCCGGACGAGGTGGCCGCGGTGGACGAGCCGGCACCCGACCCGGCCGAGGTCGAGCTGGTGGGCACGAAGGGAGAGCCGACATGAGTCACACCTGGTCCCCGCTCGACGTCGAGCTGCCCCGGGTGCCGCTGGGCGCCTGGACCGAATCCGCCGTCGACTGGGCCACCGGCGCCCTCGGCCCGGTCTTCGACGCGGTCGCGGCCGTGGTCGACGCCCTGGTCCGCCCGCTCGACGAGCTGCTCACCGGCGTACCGCCGGTGGCGGTCGTGCTGGTCCTGGCCGGGCTCGGCTGGTGGCTGCGCGGCTGGAAGTTCGGCCTCGGGACGGCGGTCGGCCTCGGCGTGGTGGCCGGGATGCCGTACTGGGAGGAGACCATGAGCACCCTCGCCCAGGTGCTCGTGGCGAGCGTGCTCGCCCTGCTGCTGGCGATCCCGCTGGGCATCTTCATCGCGGAGAACCGGCGGGCGTCCACCGTGGCCCGGCCGGTGCTGGACCTCATGCAGACCATGCCGGCGTTCGTCTACCTGATCCCGGCGATCTTCTTCTTCGGCATCGGCACCGTGCCCGGCGTGCTGGCCACGCTGGTGTTCAGCATGCCGCCCGGCGTACGCCTGACCGAGCTCGGCCTGCGGCAGGTCGACAAGGAGATCGTCCAGGCCGCCGAGTCGTTCGGCGCGCCACCGTGGATGGTGCTGCTGCGGACCAAGCTGCCGCTGGCCCTGCCGACGATCATGACCGGGGTCAACCAGGTCATCATGCTGGCCCTGTCCATGGTGGTCATCGCCGGCATGGTCGGCGCCGGCGGCCTCGGCGACGTGATCATGTTCGCGCTCTCCCAGGTCGAGGTGGGCAGCGGCTTCGAGGGCGGCATCGCCGTCGTGGTCCTCGCCGTGGTGCTCGACCGGCTCACCGACTCCGTGGGCGACCGGTTCCCCTCCGCGCGGGCGCAGCGCCTGGCGCGGCGGGCCGCCTGACCGTCGCCCTCCGCCGGCACCCCTGGGCCCGCGTACGCGGGTCCGCCGGCTGTTCAGAGAAGGAAGGACAATCCGTGTTCACGACCCTGAGGCGCGTGCTGGCGCTCGCCGTGACCGCCACCCTGGCGCTGGGCGGTGCCGCCTGCAGCGCGAAGTCGGACGGCGGGTCCGGCAACGGCAAGAAGATCACCATCGGCTACATGGCCTGGGACGAGGCGATCGCCGCCTCCCACCTGTGGCAGCACATCCTGGAGGAGAAGGGCTACCGGGTCCAGCTCAAGAACCTGGAGGCCGGGCTGGTCTACGGCGGGCTCGCCGGCGGCGACATCGACCTGTTCCTGGACGGCTGGCTGCCCCAGACCCACGCCTCCTACCTCGAGAAGTACGGCGACAAGCTGGAGAAGATCGGCGTCTGGTACGACGACGCCAGCCTCAGCATCGCGGTGCCGAAGTACGTCGACGGCGTCGACTCGCTCGAGGATCTGGCCGGCAAGGCCGGCACCTTCGGCGGGCAGCTGATCGGTATCGAGCCGGGCGCCGGCCTCACCAAGGCCACCCAGGAGAAGGTGCTGCCGGGCTACGGCCTGGCCGACGCCATGAAGCTGAAGACCTCCTCCACCCCGGCCATGCTGGCCGCGCTCGACGCCGCGATCGCCGACCAGAAGCCGATCGTGGTCACCCTCTGGCACCCCCACTGGGCCTACGCGAAGTACGAGCTGAAGGACCTGGCCGACCCGAAGGGCACCCTGGGCCAGGCCGAGCAGATCAACACCTTCGGCCGCAAGGGCTTCGGCAAGGACTTCCCCGAGGTCACGAAGATGCTGGCGAAGTTCACCATGGACAACCAGCAGCTCGGGTCCCTGGAGGACCTGATGTTCAACACCCACAAGGGTGACGAGAAGAAGGCCGTCGAGGAGTGGCTGAAGGCCAACCCCGACTACCTGAAGGCGCTCGCCTGACCCGTCCCGTGACCGGGGGCCCGCCGCGTTGCCGGCGGGCCCCCGGGTCAGGGGCCCGGGTCACTTCTCACCGGGCCGGCCGCCGGCGGCGCCGCAGCCACCCGGCACCGGCGCTCACCAGGGTGGACCCGATCGCGGTGCCGATGGCGACCAGCGCCGCCCCGACCGCCCAGAGCCCGGTGGCGTCGGTCGACGCGGCGTGCCGCGCCCAGGCGGCCGTGAAGGCCACCGTCATCACCGGGGCCACCAGCCACGGGCCGCGCCACCAGCCGCCGACCGCGGCGATCAGGGCCAGGGTCAGCACGCAGCCGGCCACCTGCCACACCGCGTAGGGGCCGCTGGTGGCGCCGGTCTCCGGGTCGACCGTGTAGCCGGTCCCCCAGCCCAACCAGGCCCACCAGGCGCCGACCGTCGCCGCCGCCAGCAGCAGCCCGCCGAGCAGAGTACGCATCGTTGTGGTCACGGCCCGATCCTGCCGGTACCGGCGGCCGGGCGGATGAGCATCCGTACTCGGGTCAACGCCCCGCCGCGGACCCCCCGGCCCGTGCGGGGCAGCGCGTCCGGCTGGCACACGGGGCTGCGCCGCCCTCGCTGGCCCTCCGACCGCCTGGTCAGGGGCCGGCCCGGTCCGGTTGGTCTCGGGTTCATCGGGCTATCACCGCAACCGCCTAGCGTCCGGCGTCGTTGATCGCGACACCCGCAAGGAGCTGGACGTGCTAGCCAAACGAAAACTCGCCGTCACACTGGCCTCGGTCGCTGCGTTGACCCTGTCGGCGGGGCTCGCCAGCACGGCGGGCGCGACCGCTGGCGAGCTGCAACGGATCACCCCGCCGGTCGACACCCAACAGCCGCCCCAGGACCGCCTGGTGCTCGCCGTGATCGGGGACTACGGCGGCTGCGGCGTTGACCGCACCTGCGCGGAGGAGTACCAGGTCGCGGACATGGTCCACTCCTGGAACCCGGCGGCCATCCTCACCACCGGCGACAACACCTACCAGCAGGGCCTGCCCGAGGAGGTGGTCAAGGCCCAGGCGCCGTACAAGGCGGACATCGACGCCGGCCGAATGTTCCCGATCATGGGGAACCACGACTACGGCAACGGTTGCTCGCCGGAGAGCGTCCAGCCGAGCCTGGACTACTTCAAGGTGCCCGCCGCCTTCGTCGCTGGCTTCGGCAACGGGCTGCTCGACTTCGTCAACCCCGACGCCAACTGCCAGACGGCGACGGGCAGCGCGAAGCCGCCGATCTACGACACGTACCGCAACACGCTCACGAACAGCTCGGCCGCCTGGAAGGTGGTCGGCGGCCATCAGCCGATCTACTCCTCCGGCAAGGCCGGCAACAACCTGGACCGCGCCTGGCTGATGACGCCGGGCGTGGACCTGATCCTCGCCGGCCACGATCACCACGCGGAGCACATCGAGACGGCCGACGGCTACCACATCGCCATCTCCGGCAACGGCGGCGCCGGCCTGACGCCGCTGTTCAGCGTCGCGCCGGGCAGCAAGTTCCGGGATGCCGCGCATTTCGGGGCGATGCGGCTGACCGTGACCCCGGACTCGCTGAAGGCGGAGTACCTGTCCCTGCCGGGCGCCGTCGACTACTACTTCCTGCTCAAGAAGGACGCGCAGGGCCGGGCGTACCTGGCCGAGCGGTCGGACTGGGTCGACCCGAACCCGGACCCGGGCGGAAACCCGATCCCGAACAGGTACACGGTCTCATTCGACGCCGCGACGGACAAGGCCGACGGCCTGACCTACCGGAACTACGAGGACGGCCCGTTCCTGACCACCGAGGTCGACGGCCGCCGGGCACTGGAGCTGCAGAGGAATCCCTTCGGCGGCGCCAACCAGTTGTACATGTTCGTCGACGACGCGGCGATCTTCGGCGGGCCGTACCAGGTGAAGGCCACGATCAGCTACCGCTCCCCGGTCCCGGGCTCGTTCGCCATCCAGTACGACTCGCAGCAGAGCGGCTCGGCCTACCAGCGTTCGACGGCGGTGACGATCGGCGCCGGCCAGGTGAACCAGTGGCAGACGACGACGATCGACCTTCCCGACGTCCGGTTCACCAACCGGCAGAACGGCGGCGCGGACCTGCGGCTGAACGCGCTGGCCAACCTTCCGCTCGCCGTCTCGGCGGTACGCCTCGACGTGGTCCCACCCGCCCCACCGGCGACCCGGGTCTCGATGGACTTCTCCGGTGAGCCCGACGGGCTGACCTGGATCCCGTACGAGAGCGGCCCCGCACACGAGATCGTCGTCTACGGTCGGCGCGCCCTGCAGATCGACCGGAACACGTTCAACTCCGGCAACAACCTCTACCTCGCCGTCGACGACCGCTACCTCACCGGCGGCCCGTACGACGCCACCGCGACCATCGAGTACCGCTCCCCGGTCACCGGCTCGTTCGTCCTCCAGTACGACTCCGCGACCACCGGGTCGGCGTACCAGAGCTCCACCCGCGTGAGCATCACCGCCGCCATGGTCAACACCTGGCAGACCGTGACCCTCGACCTGCGTCAGGTGATGTTCCGGAACCGGCAGAACGGCAACGCCGACATGCGGATCGTGGGCGCGAACAACCTGCCCCTCATCGTCGGCGCGATGAGCGTGCAACTCGCCGACCAGCAGGCGCAGTTGCTGAAGGCGGCGCAGGACGCGGTCGCCGCCGCCGAGGCCAACCCGTCGACGGACACGATCACGACCGCCGAGACGGCCATCGCCAAGGTCACCGAAGCCACCCAGGTCACCGCGCTGAACCAGCGACTGACCGTCGTGAAACACCTCGTCCAGACCCGCGACCTGCTCAACCGCATCGCCGCAACCGAACTGACCACCCCCGCACAACTCGACGCCGCCGTCACCGATCTCACCGACGCCACCGCGACCCTGGCAAAGGTGCCCACCGACCGGCAGGGCGACCTGCCGCAGCAGCTCGCCACCGCGAAACGCCGCATCGCCGACGCCCTCGCCGACTTCTTCGCCAAACCCGTCCCAGGCAAACCGGAACCGATCAAACGACCCTGGCTCGACCTGGTCATCTCCGACACCTACGACCAGACCGGCACCACCGACCTGCACGACCGCGTGATGTCCATCGTGCGCAGCCACACCACCGGCCAGGAAGTCACCATCGCCATCAACGAGTTCCTCGCCAGCCGCTAGACGGGAAAACAGTTCCGCCTCGGTTCGGGGCGGCGCCGGACCGACCGGCGTCGCCCCGAACCACCCGACCTGGCTACGGATGCCGTGATCAGCGAGGTCGCCGCCGCCGGTTCGTGAGGGGGCAGGTAAACACCAGCAGCGCATGCGCCGCCAGCACCGTCAGGTAACCAGCCGCCGACCTCAGCAGGATGGTGTCGTTGCTGGGCGAGGCGACCATCGCCCCGAACACCGCCGCGACCGCCAGCACGAAGACCAGCACCGTCCACCAGGGCTCGCGGGTCCGGTAGCGGGGCACCAGCGCCACCAGCAGCACCGTGCCGGCGACCGCGGCCCACACCACGAGCGCGATCAGCGGGCCGAGCCCGTGCGAGTAGGCACGTCCCCAGGCGCTCATCTTCGTGTCGTACGCGTTGAGCCAGGCGCCCAGCTCCAGATAGCGCACCGGCGCGTAGCTGAAGTCCCGGGGCGGGCTGTCCACCCCGGCGTACGGCAGCGCCAGGAAGCCGAGCACCAGGAGCACCGCCACGATGCCGAGGACCAGACACCGTACGACCAGCGACCCGACCGGAAGCTTCGCGGACGGCTGTCCCGGCGCGGGAGCCGGCGCCCCGGACACCCCCGGCGGCGGGCCGGGCGGAACGGGCGGCGGGGCGGCGTCACCGGGCAGCGGGTCCAGCTGTGGCTGCTGCCGGCCGTCGATCACGTGCGCTGTCCACCGGTCGCCGTCGAACCAGCGGACCGGCTGCCGCCCGGAGGGATCCGGATACCAACCGGGCCGCGGCCCAACCGTCGCACCATCCCCGCCACTCTGCACAGAGGAAACCTTGCCACGACCATCCGCACGGGAGAAGACGTGAATCAGGACAGGCTGCGCCAGGAGAGCCTGGGGCGTATGCCCCAGCGTCGACTGGTAGTCGATCGCCCGTCTACCGCCTCGTCCGGTCCAGCCGCCGGATCCGGCTTGCGCGCTGGCGGCTGGGCGAGGACCAGGTGGCGGACCGCCTCGACCGGGCGGCGGCTCGTGCTGCTGCGGACCCAGTGCGAACTGAGGGCGTTGGTCCCGATCTTGGCGCCGTTCGTCCGGGTCGTCGGCTGCCTGACCAGGGCGTTTTCATGGTGGGGCGGGCGGGACTCGAACCCGCGACCGAGGGATTATGAGTCCCCTGCTCTAACCCGCTGAGCTACCGCCCCGCTACCGCGCCGGATCGTAACCCGCTCAACGGATCACCGGCCACCACCCGAACGGCCGGGCTCAAGATCCGACCGGCACGGTGGGCAACGCGAGGATAACAGCGCGCAGCGGATCGGCGGGTGCCCGCATGGTCCACTGCGCTCAGCCCTCGCTGCGCAGCTCCGCGAGCACCGCCCCGGCGGCCCGCCAGCCGCTGGCGAGCGCCCCCTGGATGGACGGGCTGTCTCGGTGGTCGCCGGCGACGTAGAGCCCGTCGCCGAGCGCGACCGGTTTGCGCAGCCGGCCCTGCGGCGGTGGCGCGGCGGGCAGCGCGTCCGGGACGGTGACCGTGGTCAGGTGGGTCCAGTCGGCGGTGGACCGCCCGTAGAGCCGGTCCAACTCCGGCCGGATGACCGCTTCGGGCGGGGCCTGCGGCCCGACCACCGAGGTGGCCACCAGGTGCTTCCCGGCCGGCGCGTACGTGGACGCGGCGCGGCTGACCACGACGGTGTTGGCGACCATTTCCCGCCGTTCCCCGTCGAGCAGCAGGATCGGCTCGGCCAGGGGCGGCGTGTCGGTGCTGTGGTAGTAGGTCGTGTAGCCGTGCATGCGCACCCGGTTGAGCCTGGGCAGTAGGGTGGCTGCCGCCGGCGGGTCCACGGCGACCACGACGGCGCGGCAGGCGAGGTCGCCGGCCTGGGTGCGGACCCGGCCCGGCGCGACCGCGGTGACCGGACTGTTCAGGTCGATCAGCTCGGCGGGCAGCGGGGCCGCGACGGCCTGGGGCAGCGCCGCCATCCCCCGCGCGGGCAGGCCGATCCGCCCCCGGGCGAACGAGCGCAGGATCACGGCCAGCACATGGCTGGAGGTCGCCAGTTCCCGGTCGAGGAAGACGCCGGAGAGGAACGGCCGGAGGAGTTCCTCGATGATCGCGTCGGAGAGGCCGGCCCGGCGCAGCGCCGCCTCGGTGGTGGTCTCCGGCGCGGTGAGCAGCCGGCCTACCGGCAGGGTGGCACAGCCGGTGACGAGCCCGGCGAAGCGCAACCGGTCCGACAGCGACCCGACCCCGGCGGTCAGCGTGCCGGCGAGGCTGGCGGGCTCGCGTAGCGGATTGGCCAGCCGGTCCAGCCGGTCGCCGCGGCGGACCAGCACGCCGGCGCTGAACCAGCCGAGGTTCAGGGCGGCCAGGTCGAGCAGGCCGCCGAGCCGCGGGTAGGCGGTGTTGAGCACCTGGAAGCCGCGGTCCAGCAGGTAGTCGTCGACCTGGTCGGTGGCGACCCGGCCGCCGAGCCGGTCGCCGGCCTCCAGCAGCCGCCACGGCACGCCGGCGCGGTGCAGCCGCCGGGCCGCGGCGAGGCCGGCCAGGCCACCACCGACGATGACCACGTCGGTCTCAGCGGGCATGTGTCACCTCCGCCCCGGCCCGATCCCCGTCCCGGTTGGCCCGCGACAGCCGGCTCGGCCACCAGACCTTCGGCCCGATGTCGTACGCGAGCGCGGGCACCAGCAGGGACCGGACGACGATGGTGTCGAGCAGCACCCCGATGGCGACCGCCACGCCCAGCTCGACGAGCACCACCAGCGGTAGCACGGCGAGCGCGGAGAACGTGGCGGCGAGCACGATGCCGGCGGAGGTGATCACGCCGCCGGTGACGGCGAGGCCGGCCAGCACCCCGGCCCGGGTGCCCCGGCGGACCGACTCCTCGCGGACCCGGCTCATCAGGAAGATGTTGTAGTCGATGCCGAGGGCGACCAGGAACACGAACGCGAAGAGCGGGAACGACTGGTCGACGCCGGGGAAGTCCAGGCCGTACTTGAAGATCAGCGCGCAGAGGCCGAGCGTGGCGAGGAACGACAGCACCACGGTGGCGATCAGCAGGAGCGGGGCGAGCAGGGCGCGCAGCAGCAGGGCCAGGATCACCGCGATGACCAGCAGCACCACCGGGATGATGACGTTGCGGTCCCGGACGGCGGCGTCGGCGGTGTCGACGTTGACGGCGGTGAAGCCGCCTACCACGGCACCGGCGCCGGGCACCTTGTGCACCGCCTCGCGCAGGTCGCGAACGGTCCGCTCGGCGGCGTGGCTGTCCGGCGGGTGGGCGAGGGTGGCCTCCAGTTGCACCCGCCCGTCGACCACTTTGGGCGGCGCGTTCGGTTCGGGTGGCCCGCCCGGCCCCTGGCCGGTGACCGGGCGCACCGCGGACACCCCGGGTACGCCCTGGGCCACCTGGGCGACCTGCCGGGCGGTGGCCTCGGTGGTGAAGATGGTGGCCGGGCTGCCGGTGCCGGCCGGGAAGTGCCGGTCGATCACCTCCTGCCCGGCCACCGAGTCGGTGCGTTGGGTGAACAGACTGGACTGGCCCAGGGTGTTGGCGTCGAGCTGGGTCACGCCGCCGGCGAGGGCGGCCAGGACCACCGCGGTGACCAGCCAGACGGGCCGGGCCCGCCGGGCGACGAAGCCGGCGATCCGGCCCCAGACGCGGTGCTCGGTACGCGCGTCGGCGTGGTCGTAGCGTGGCCGTCGCGGCCAGAACGCCCAGCGGCCGCCGAGCAGCAGCAGGGCCGGGAGGAAGGTCAGCATCACCAGCAGGGTGGCGGCGATGCCGACGGCGGCGACCGGGCCGAGCGCGCGGTTGGAGTTGAGGCTGGACAGCAGGAGGCAGAGCAGGCTGAGGATGACGGTGGCGCCGGAGGCGATGATGGCCGGGCCGGCGCCCTTCCAGGCGGTCCGCATCGCGTCCCACGGGCGCTCGTGCCGGTGCAGCTCCTCCCGGTAGCGGGCGATGAGCAGCAGCGCGTAGTCGGTGCCGGCGCCGAAGACCAGCACGGTGAGGATGCCCTGCGCCTGCCCGTTCAGCTTGATGACGTCACTGCGCGCGAGGTGATAGACCAAGAGCGAGGCCAGCGCGTACGACATGCCGGCGGCGAGCAGCGGGCAGATCCAGAGCACCGGGCTGCGGTAGACGATCAGCAGGATCACCAGCACCACCACCAGGGTGACCAGCAGCAGCGGCCCGTCGATGGCGGTGAAGACCTCGATCAGGTCGGCGAGCAGGCCCGCCGGCCCGGCCACGTCCACGGAGAGCCCGTCCCGGTCCGCGCCCGCGATGCCGCGCAACTGGTCGACGACCTGCCGGATCCGCTCGCCCTCGGCGCTGGCGATCGGGACGATCACCTGCACCGCCTGGCCGTCCTGGCTGACGATCGGCGGCGGCAGCGGGGCGACCACCCCCGGCACCTGGGCGAAGCGGGCCACGTCCGCCCGGACGCGCTGCTGGTCGGCCGGGGTGATGCCGGCGGTCCGCTGGTAGACGACCAGGGCTGGGGTGGTCTGCCTGGTCACGAAGCCGGCGGACAGGTCCTGCGCCCGGGTCGCCTCGGCGTTGGCCGGCAGGAAGGCCGCGTTGTCGTTGGTGGCGACATCGCCGAGCTTCCCCGAGTACGGTCCGGCGATCGCCCCGATGACGAGCCAACCCAGTACGACCGCCGCCGCGATCAGCGTCGCCGTCCAGCGGTGCGGTCCTCCGGCCATCTCCACCCACCTTTGAACCGACGCACGAACCGACGCAGCGGGAGTCCCAGTCGACCTCCATCCTGCCGGGCAGAGCGCACCGTTCGGGCGGAAACCGCCCGCGATGTTGGGGTAGGGAAACGAGAAGCGCCCGCCGACCTGGGGTCGACGGGCGTCTGTGGAGCGAAGCTCCCCCGTTTGGACTCGAACCAAAAACCTGCCGGTTAACAGCCGGCTGCTCTGCCAATTGAGCTACGGGGGACCGCAGATCACCCGGTTCGGATCTCTCCGCGCCGGGCGACGGGGACAAGAGTACAGGACATCCGGGGGTGGTGCGCCAGGGGGTTACCGCCATCCGCGGCGGCATTTCCGGGCGACACGATCAATCATCAATACGGACAAATCGCCATCTGGGCACGCGGAGGCATGAGCGGAGAGCAGGATGGGTAGTTAGCCGCCGACAGAGGACGCAGGCGCGAGATGGTCGTTCCCGGTCGGCAACCGCCCAGTCGGGGACGGCGGCGCGTCAGGTACGGAAGGAGCCGCCATGCGCGGAAAGATCATGTTTCTTGGCGGGCTGGCTGCGGGATTCGTCCTGGGCGCCCGTGCCGGTCGGGAGAAGTACGAGGAGCTCGTGGTCCGGGGTCGCAAGGTGCTCGACCACCCGACCGTCCAGGAGGCGGCGGGTGTGGCGCAGGCCCAGGCGAACCGGCTCTATGCCGAGGGTAAGGACAGGCTGGGGCAGACGAAGCTCGGCGAGAAGCTGACCAGCGGCAACGGCGGCAAGCCGGGGCTCACCTCGGCCGACAAGCCGTTTGCCGGGACGCCGGCCTCCGTCGGCGCCAAGTCCGGTTCGGCCGGTACGGGATCGAGCGGCGGGTCGAACGCGTCGACCAGCAGCGGGAGCACCAAGCCGTCCGGCAGCAACTCCTGACGCCATCAGGGCAGCGGGCCGGTCGCCATCAGGCGACCGGCCCGTTCTCGTCTGTCCGGACGGGACCCAACCTTCCTACTTTTGCTGATCCTGAACAAAAGTCGAAGCGATTCATAGAAAACTTTTGGCTCCGACCTCTTCTCTTTGCTCGCGTCCGCAAATATCGTCTCGCGTAGAACCTGGCCAGGCTCTTGTCACCACATCAGCGACCTCCTCAGCTCTCGTCCCGCGCTGAGGCGGACCCGCCCGACCAGAGCGAGGTTCGATGCGCAGACCCTTCGGCCGCAGGGCCGCCACCCACCTCAGCCTGCTCGCCCTCGTCGGCGCGACGCTCGTCGCGACGGCCGAGCAGGCTCCGACCCCGGCCCAGGCCGCGCCGGTGCTCAATGCCCCGGCACCCAACAGCAACGGCATGCAGTACAAGGTGCTCGTCTTCACCCGGTCGGCCAGCGGCAACAATGCCGCCACCGCCGCCGGCGTGCAGGCCCTCCAGCAACTCGGGCAGGAACGGCGCTTCACCGTCGAGGTCACCAACGACGCCCGCAAGTTCGACGAGCCGCACCTCAAGCAGTTCCGCGCCGTGGTGTTCCTCAACACCGCCGGCGACGTGCTCAACGACGCCCAGCAGGCGGCCTTCGAGCAGTACTACCGCGACGGCGGCGGCTTCGTCGGCGTGCACTCCGCCATCGAAGCCAACCCGAACTGGTCCTTCCTGACCAACGTGCTGGGCACCCGGGCCACCGGCGCGCCGTCGGCCGCCAGCAAGGCGACCGTCACCGTCGCCGACCGGGTCCACCCCGCCTCGAAGACGCTGCCGCAGCGGTGGAGCACCACCGACCGGTGGTACAACTTCGCGGCCAACGTCCGCGGCGTCTCGCACGTGCTGGCCACGGTCGACGAGAAGACGTACACCGGCGGCACGATGGGCTTCGACCACCCGGTCACCTGGTGCAAGGACTACCAGGGCGGCCGGTCGTTCTACACCGGACTCGGCGCCACGCCGGAGAGCTACAGCACCGTGGACCTGCGGGCCCACCTGGGCGGGGCGATCCAGTGGGCGGCCGGCGTGACCGACGGCGACTGCGGCGCGACCGTGCTGGCCAACTACCAGATGACGGTGGTCGGGGCGCAGCCCAACGTCAACGAGCCGATCGGCTTCGACGTCCTTCCCGACGGCCGGGTGCTTCAGACCGACCGGCGCGGCGGCGTACGCCTGCACAACCCGGACGGCAACGAGACCAAGCTGCTGGCGCAGATCCCGGTCTACACCCACAGCGAGGACGGGATGTACGGCCCGGCGATCGACAACGACTTCGCCACCAACAAGTGGGTCTACCTGTACTACGCGCCCCCGCTGAACACCCCCACCGGGGCCGCGCCGACCACCAGCACCGACCCGCACGCCTGGGACGTGTGGCAGGGCTACTTCCAGCTCTCCCGGTTCAAGTTCGTCGACGGGGAGAACCCGTCGCTCGACCTGAGCACCGAGCAGAAGATCATGCAGGTGCCGGTCGACCGGGGCGCGTGCTGCCACGTGGCCGGTGACATCGCGTTCGACTCGAAGAACAACCTCTGGCTGGTGACCGGGGACGACACCCCGGCCGGCGGCGGCGGTTCCGGCGGCTTCTCGCCGCACAACGACTCGGTCAGCGCCACCGGCGTCTACCAGGCGCCCTTCGTGGACGCCCGGCGCAGCTCGGCCAACACCAACGACCTGCGGGGCAAGATCCTGCGAATCACGGTGGGCGCGGACGGCTCGTACACCGTGCCGGCGGGCAACCTGTTCCCGGGCGGCACGGCGAAGACCCGGCCCGAGATCTACGCGATGGGCTTCCGGAACCCGTTCCGGATCACCCTCGACAAGAACGACGTCGCCTACATCACCGACTACTCCCCCGACTCCTCGGTCGCCCAGGTCGGGCGCGGACCGGCGGGCACGGGCCGGATGATGGTGGTCGACAAGCCGGCCAACTACGGCTGGCCGATGTGTGTGCAGCCGAACCTGCCGTACATCGAGATGAACTGGACCACGAACCCCATCTCGCCGGTCGCGCCGTTCGACTGCGCGGCGCCGAAGAACACCTCCCGGCACAACACCGGCCTGACCGACCTGCCGAAGGTGGAGAAGTCTGAGCTGTGGTATTCGTTCCAGGCGCCGACCCCCTGCCCGGAGTCCTACCTGTCGACTCCGACGCAGACCTGCCCGGTGCTCTTCCCGGAGCTGGGCACCGGTGGTGTCGGCCCGCACGGTGCGGCGAAGTACGACTACGACCCGGAGCTGAGGTCGGAGACGAAGTTCCCCGAGTACTACGACGGCGCCATCTTCTTCGGCGAGTTCACCCGGGACACCCTCAAGGAGATCCGGCTGGACGACCAGGGTGAGATCCTGAAGATCAACAATGTGTTGAACTGCGGGCAGGCGCCCACCACCCCGGCCAAGCCGTTCCTCTGCGACAACCCGATGGACATGCGCTGGGGCGCGGACGGCAACTTCTACCTGCTGACCTACGGCGACGGCTTCTTCAACATCAACCCGGACGCCGCCATGCTGAAGTTCAGCTACGTCAAGGGCCTGCGGGCGCCCACCGCCGTGCTGAACGCGACCCCGACCAACGGCCGCGCGCCGCTGACGGTCTCGTTCTCCAGCGAGGGCTCGAAGGACCCGGACCCGGGCGACTCGATCCGGTTCGCCTGGGACTTCGACGGCAACGGCACCACCGACTCGATCGACCCGAACCCGTCGTTCACCTACACCACCAACGGGGTCTACACCGCCCGCCTGACGGTGACCGACTCCAGCGGCAAGACGGCGTCGGCGAACACCACGATCACCGTCGGCAACACCGCGCCGACCGTCACGGTCAACACCCCGCTCGAGGGCGGCTTCTTCAGCTGGGGCGACGACATCCCGTGGACGGTCACCGTCACCGACCCGGAGGACGGGCCGATCGACTGCAGCAAGGTCGAGGTGACCTTCGTGCTCGGCCACGACACCCACGGGCACGGTGAGGCCAACCAGTTCGGCTGCTCGGGCGTGCTGCCCACGGAGGCGGACGACGCCTCGCACGGCGGCTACATCTACGGCGTGGTCAGCGCGTCGTACACCGACAAGGGCGCCAACGGCCAGCCGGCGCTGACCACGGTGGACCAGCAGATCATCCAGGCCAAGCGGCAGGAGGTCGAGTTCGCCACCGAGGAGTCCGGCACCACGGTCGCCACCACCGCCGACACCGGCGGCGGGCAGCAGCGCGGCGGCCTCGACCCGGGTGACTGGATCGCGATCAACAACACCGTCAACCTGAAGAACATGCAGTCGATCACGCTGCGCACCTCCGGCGGCAGTGCCGCCACCGCCGGGCAGCCCCGGTTCGACGTCCAGTTCCGCCTGGACTCCCCCACCGGCCCGCTGCTGACCACCGCCACGGTCAACGCGACCAGCGGCAACAACGCCTTCACCAGCACCACCGTGCCGATCACCGACCCGGGCGGGACGCACAAGCTCTACCTGGTCTTCACCACCGTCTCCGGCGGGCCGACCAGCGGCTTCGGCAACCTCAACTGGGTCGAGTTCACCGGCCAGGGCATCGGCGTCACGCCGTGACGCCCGGGTGGGGCCGTCCACCGGGCGGCCCCACCCGGCCCGACTCCCCCTTCCAACACCACCCATCACCTGAGAAAGGCAGCCCGAGATGAACGACAGCACACACGGGATGAGCCGCCGACGGATGCTCGGCACCATCGCCGGGGCGGCCGGGGCGGTCGCCGTCGGTGCCGCCGGCTGGGCCCCCTCGGCCACCGCGGCGAGCAACGGCGTACTCGTCCCGCCCGGCAAGCGCGGCATCATCCTCTACAGCGTCCGTGACCGGATCGGCGCCGCCGACGACGGCAGCGGAGTGCCGTTCGGCTTCGAGCGGGTGCTCGGCCGGCTCGCCGAGATCGGCTACAAGGAGGTCGAGTTCGCCGGGTACACCCAGCACACCTCGATCCTCGGCCGGCAGATCACCCCGACGGAGATCCGCAAGATCCTCGACGACAACGGGCTGCGCGCCAACGGCTCGCACGCCTCGGTCCCGGGCACGGTCACCCCGACCACGATCGCCCAGTTCGAGCAGACGCTGGACACCGCCGAGATCCTCGGCATGACCCACATCGGCACCGGCAGCGACCCGACCGGCAGCAACTACAAGGCCGACTGGGACGCCGCCGCCGACCGGTGGAACACCTTCGGCGAGATGGCCGCCGCGCGTGGGCTGAAGCTCTACACCCACAACCACGACGCGGCGTACAACTTCCTGCTGGACAGCGGGCCGCTGGACGCGCTGGGCCGCCCGACCCGGTCCTCCGGCGTCCGCAAGCTGGAGTACTTCTTCGGGGTCACCAACCCGGAGTGGGTCTGGTTCGAGATGGACATCTACTGGGCGCACGTGGCCCAGTACCGGTACCGCAGCTACACCGACCCAGACGGCGTGACGCAGACCAACGTCTTCGACCCGCTGGCCACCGTCGCCGCCCGGACCAACCGGTTCCCGCTGTTCCACGCCAAGGACGGCAAGATCAACACGGGCACCACCAACGGGTACGACATGGTGCCGCTCGGCCAGGGCGACATCGACTACGGCGGCTTCTTCGCCAACATGGGCGCCAAGGGCTACCACAACCCGATGTGGGAGCAGGACACCGCGCCCGGTGGCAGCGCCGACCCGGGCCGGTCGCTGCGCTACGCGGAGATCAGCTACCGGCACATGTCGAGCCTGCGGGGCTGACCCGACCTGTCCGACCGCAAGGGGGGCCGCTCCCGGGAAACCGGGGCGGCCCCCTCGCGTCACGCCGCTGTGACGCACGTATGGCACATTCGGAGCGGGGGTGATCGCGATGACGATGGTGGGACCGGAGAGCGCGGACCAGACAAGGCTGCTGCGGCTGCTGCGCGACGGCCCGCGCTCCCGGGTGGAGCTGACGGACGCCCTGGGCCTGCCCCGAGCCCGGTTCGCCGCAGAGGTGGACCGGCTGACCGCGCAGGGCCTGGTGGAGACCGCGGGGCCAGCCGCGTCCCGGGGCGGGCGGCGGTCGTCGCTGCTCCGGATGGCCGGGCAGGTCCGGTTCGGCGCGGTGGTCGTCGGTGACGGGCGGCTCGAGGTGGCGCTCACCGACGGCGAGCTGACCCTGCTCACCCGGCACGCCGAGCCGCTGGACGTACGGGTCGGCCCGGAAGCGGCGGTGAGCCGCGCGGTCGAGGTGCTCGGCAAGCTCCGCGCCGAGGCCGGGCTGGCCCGGCTGGCCGGGGTCGGTGTGGCCCTGCCCGGGCCGGTCGCGGTCCGGGCCGGCGCGCCGGCCGTCGCGCCCGCCCTGCCCGGCTGGCACCAGTTCCCGGTCCGCGACACCATCGCCGCCGAGCTGGGCTGCCCGGTGCAGGTCGACAACGACGCCAACGTGATGGCGCTCGGCGAGCTGCACGCCGGCACCGGCCGGGCGTTCGACGACTTCCTCTACGTCAAGCTGGGCAACGCGGTGGGCTGCGGGCTGATCCTCGACGGCGCGCTCTACCGGGGCGCGGCCAGCGGGGCCGGCGACGTCGGTCACCTCCCGCTCGCCGAGGACGGGCCACTGTGCGGCTGCGGTCAGACCGGCTGCCTGGAGGCGTACTGCGGGGATGCCGCGCTGGTGCGGGAGGCCGTGACCGCCGCGCGGGCCGGGCGCTCGACGGCGCTCGGCGACCGGCTGGCGGCGGCCGGCACGCTGACCATGGCCGACGTGGGCCGGGCCGTGACCGACGGGGACCCGGTCGCGCAGACGCTGGTCCGCGACGCCGCCCGCCGGCTCGGGCAGGTGGTGGTCGGCCTGGTCAGCTTCGTCAACCCGGCCATCGTGATCATCGGCGGCGCGGCCCCCGGCATCGGTCCCGTCCTGCTGGCCGAGATCCGCGGCGTGGTCTACCGACGCTCGACGCCGCTGGCCACCGGCAGCATGCCGATCGTCCTCTCCGACCTGGACGACCGGGCCGCCCTGATCGGTGGCGCTCGCCTGATCAGCGACCACGTCTTCGCGGCCTGCTGAGCACCGCCCTGACCTGAACAGGCGGGAGGCGACCTCGGTCGCCTCCCGCCTGTTCGTGGCGGCCGAACCGGTCAGTCGCGGTTGCTGCTGAAGGCGGCGTCGAAGGCGGCGGCCGGGGCGTCGAAGGCATGCCGGCGGACGAACTGGAGCGCCTCGGGCGCACCGACCAGCCGGTCCATGCCGGCGTCCTCCCACTCGATGGAGATCGGGCCGTCGTAGCCGATCGCGTTCAACGCCCGGAAGCAGTCCTCCCACGGCACGTCCCCGTGGCCGGTGGAGACGAAGTCCCAGCCACGCCGCAGGTCCGCCCACGGCAGGTGGGAGGAGAGCCGCCCGCGCCGCCCGTCGCCGGTACGGACCTTCGCGTCCTTGCAGTCGACATGGTAGATCCGGTCGGCGAAGTCGAAGATGAAGTTGACCGGGTCCAGCTCCTGCCAGACGAAGTGGGACGGATCCCAGTTCAGCCCGAACGCGGGGCGGTGGCCGATCGCCTCCAGCGTCCGCTTGGTGGTCCAGTAGTCGTACGCGATCTCGCTGGGGTGCACCTCGTGCGCGAAGCGGACCCCCACCTCGTCGAAGACGTCGAGGATCGGGTTCCACCGGTCGGCGAAGTCCTGGTAACCGCGTTCGATCATCGCCGGCGGCACCGGCGGGAACATCGCCAGCGTGTGCCAGATGGATGAGCCGGTGAACCCGACCACCGTCCGCACCCCCAGCTTCGCCGCCGCCCGGGCGGTGTCCTTCATCTCCTCGGCGGCCCGGCGGCGCACGCCCTCCGGCTCGCCGTCGCCCCAGATCCGGGCGGGCAGGATGTCCTGGTGCCGCTCGTCGATGGGGTGGTCGCAGACCGCCTGCCCGACCAGGTGGTTGGAGATGGCGAAGACCTGGAGGTTGTGCTTGGCGAGGGTGGCCCGCTTCCGGTCCACGTACGACTCGTCGGCGAGGGCCTTGTCGACCTCGAAGTGGTCGCCCCAGCAGGCGATCTCGAGGCCGTCGTACCCCCACTCGGCGGCGAGCCGGCAGACCTCGTCGAACGGAAGATCGGCCCACTGACCGGTGAAGAGCGTGATGGGTCGCGCCATTGTCCTTCTCCCCTGTGTGATGGGGGATTCCGTTGCGGGCCGGGCGAGGGCGACCGGGTGCTGACGACCTCGACGGACACCGGTGGGCGCGGTCGCGCCTGAGGCCCGGCGGGTTGCGCCTCCCGTCGGGTCACCGGCCACCTCGCGGTCGCCGCCCCCACTCTATTTCCGCCGCCCCGCTCGCGGAAGGCCCCACCTGATCGGGGTGTCCAACCGGGCGCCCCACCTTGCCGCTACCGGCTGGAGGTCACCACCGGGGACGGCGGCTCAGTGCCGGCGGTGCGCGGCCCGGGTGGTCAGCTCGACCAGTGCCGACCGGGCGGGCTCGGCCAGCGGTGTCCGGTCCAGCGCGGCGCGGGCCTGGTCGACGCGGGTCCGGATCATGCCTTCGACCCGCTCCCGCGCGCCGGTGGCCTCGATGATCCCCTGCACCTCGGCCGCGCCCCCGTGGTCCAGCTCGGGGTCGCCGACCAGCGCCCGCAGTCGCGCCGCCTGCGTCGGGCCGGCCGCCTCCCGGGCGAGCGCCAGCAGCACGGTCGGCTTACCCTCCCGCAGATCGTCCAGGTTCGACTTGCCGGTGACGGCCGGGTCGCCGAAGACGCCGAGCAGGTCGTCGCGGAGCTGGAAGGCGTCCCCGAGCGGGTCGCCGAACTCCGCCAGCGCGGTCACGATGGCAGGGTCGGCGCCGGCCAGGGCGGCGCCGATCTGCACCGGGCGGGTCACCGTGTACCGGGCCGTCTTCATCCGGACCACGGCCAGGGCGGCGGCCACCGAGCCGTCGCCGATCGCGGAGACCACGTCCAGGTACTCCCCCGCGATCACCTCCGCCCGCATCCGCGCGAAGACGGCGAGCCCGCGGCGGACCTGCGCCGGTTCGAGCCCGCAGTCGTGGAACATCTGCCCCGACCAGGCGGCGCAGAGGTCGCCGCAGAGCAGGGCGGCGTCCCGGCCGTACGCCGTGGGGTCGCCGTGCCAGCCGGAGCGGGTGTGCAGCTCGGCGAAGACCCGGTGCACCGAGGGCTGGCCGCGCCGCAGGTCGCTGCCGTCCAGGATGTCGTCGTGGATAAGCGCGAAGGCGTGGAACAGCTCCAGCGCCGCCGCGGCGACCACGATCGGGCCGCCGTCCGGGCCGCCGAAGCCGCGCCAGCCCCAGTAGCAGAACAGGGGCCGCAGCCGCTTGCCACCGGCGAGAACGAACCGGCGCAGCACGGCGTGGACGGCCCCCGTACCGTCGTCCGACCGACCCGGCCGCCGCTCGTGCAGGAACGCGGCGAGCGCGGCGTCGAAGCGATCCCGCAGCAGGGCCGGGTCGGTCGGTGCGACGGTGACGGTCATGGTGCCTCCCGGGCCAGTCCGGCGAGCTGGAGCAGCAGGGCCTTCACGTCGGTCGCGGCGACCCGGTCCCGGGCCGCGGTCGGGTCGGAGCAGAGCAGCACCGGCCCGTCGGCCGGGTCGGCGGGCAGCCGGCCGTGCGAGCCGCGGACCGCCCGCGCCCCGGCGTCCAGCCCCACCACGCTCATCAGGTAGCGCATGCCGAGCTTCTTGCGGGCCAGCGCCACCCCCGCCCGGCGCTTCGCGGCGCCCGGGGCGGCCGGGTCGAAGAACAGCTCGGCCGGATCGTAGCCGGGCTTGCGGTGGATCTCCACGAGGCGGGCGAAGTCGGGTGCGCGGGCGTCGTCGAGCCAGTAGTAGTAGGTGAACCAGGCGTCCGGCTCGGCCACCAGCACCAGCTCGCCGGAGCGCTCGTGGTCCAGCCCGTAGCCGGCCTGCCCGGCTGCGTCCAGCACCTCGGCCACCCCGGGCAGCCCGGCGCAGAGCTTCGCCACCGCCGGCACGTCGGCCGGGTCCTTCACGTAGACGTGCGCGACCTGGTGGTCGGCGACCGCGAAGGCCCGGGACGTCCACGGGTCGAGGTACTCCATGCCGTCCTGGGTGTAGACCCGCAGCAGCCCCTCGGACCGCAGCAGGCGGTTGACGTCGACCGGGCGGGAGACGTCGGTGATGCCGTACTCGGAGAGCGCCACCACGGTGGCGTCCCGCTCCCGGGCGGCGTCCAGCAGCGGGGCGAGCACCGCGTCCAGCTCGGCCGCCGCGGCGGCGGCCTGCGGCGAGGACGGGCCGAACCGCTGCAGGTCGTAGTCGAGGTGCGGGACGTAGACCAGGGTCAGGTCCGGGGCGTGGTCGGCGAGGATCCGCTCGGCCGCCCGGCAGATCCATCGCGACGACGGCAGCCCCGCCCCGGGCCCCCAGTAGGTGAAGAGCGGGAAGGTGCCGAGCGCGTCGGTGAGCGCGTCGTGCAGCTCGGGCGGATCGGTCCAGCAGTCCGGCTCCTTGCGCCCGTCCGCGTAGTAGATCGGGCGCGGCGTCACCGTCCAGTCCACGTCGGCGCCCATCGCGTACCACCAGCAGACGTTGGCGACCCGGTAGCCGGGCTCGACCCGGCGGGCCGCCTGCCACAGCTTCTCCCCGCCGACCAGGGCGTTGTGCTGCCGCCAGAGCAGCACCTCGCCGAGATCCCGGAAATACCAACCGTTGCCGACGATCCCGTGGCCGGCCGGTGGTTCTCCGGTGAGGAAGGTGGACTGCACCGAGCAGGTGACCGCGGGCAGCACCGTGCCCAGCTCGGCGGAGAAGCCCGACTCGGCGACCGCCCGCAGCCGGGGCATGTGCGCCAGCAGGCGCGGGGTCAGCCCCACCACGTCGATGACCACTAGCCGCTTGCTCATGCCGGCACCTCGCTTCGCTCGGCACCGCCATGAGGCACCACGGCACCGTGTCGATGATTCGCTCGCTGACGCTTGCTCATGCCGGCACCTCGCTTCGCTCGTTCGCCGTCGTGGCCAGCCCGAGCCCGACCAGCTCGTCGCGGGCGAAGGCCAGCTCGGCGGCGATCCCCGCGGCCAGCTCCGCGTCGGTACGCGGTCGCCGCGCCGCCGGCAGCACCCCCCAGGTGTACGTCTCGACGTCGAGGTGCTCGCAGCCGGCGACCGGTCCGGCGTACAGCGCGGCGAGCGCGGCCCGCAGCACCGGCAGGGTGGACCGCAGCGGCGGCTCGGGCGGGGCGTGCAGCGGCACGTGGTAGTGCACCCGCCACGGCCCGGGCAGCCGGGTGTCGAGGGCGGCGTCGAGATCGTCGGCGGCGTACGCCGGGTCGGCCGGGTCGCTGCCCCCGGCGCAGCCGGCGGCTCTGGTCTGGTGCAGGAAGCGCGGCTCCACCCAGCGGCGCAGCGCCTCGGCCGAACCCTCCGGATCGGCCGCCTCGACGGCGGCGGAGACCTGCACCTTGACCACCGGCAGCCCGGCGGCCCGGAGCCGGCCCAGCGCCTCGACCGGCTCCTCCCAGGCGCAGGCGAGGTGGGCCAGATCGAGGCAGATCCCGAGCCGGTCCGAATCCATGGTTGAGAATATCTCACGCGCCTGTCCGGTGGACTCCACCAGGCAGCCCGGTTCCGGCTCGAAGCCGACCCGGATGGTCCGCCCGGTCTCCCGCTCCACTGCGGCGAGCCCGGCCGCCAGCTCGTCGAGGCGGCGCCGGGCGGCGTCGGCCCGGGCGGCGTCCCACGGCGTACGCCAGGCCAGCGGCAGGGTGGAGATCGAGCCGCGGGCCGCGTCCTCGGGGAGCAGGTCGGCCAGCACCCGGGCCAGGTCCAGGGTGTACCCGAGCCGCTCCGGGGTGGTCCAGTCCGGGTGGTACACCGCGCCCTTCACCACCGGCGCCTGGAAGGCCGCGTACGGGAAGCCGTTGAGGGTGACCACTTCCAGCCCGCGTGCGGTCAGCTCGTGCCGGAGCCGGCGGCGGGCCGCCGGGTCGGCGGCGAGCGCGGCGGCCACCGGGGCGGCCAGCCAGAGCCCCAGTCCGAGCAGGTCGGCGCCGAGCGCCCGGCGGACCGGGAGCGCGTACGTGTCGAGCTGGGCGAGGATCCCGGCCAGGTCCTCGGCCGGGTGGACGTTGGTGCAGTAGCCGAGGTGGACGGTGCTGCCGTCGGCATGGCGGAAGCGCATCACTCGCCCCCGCGCAGGATGGAGTTGCCGGCGAAGGTGGGCGCGGGTGCGTCCACGTCGGTGAGGTCCAGCTTTCCGGACTGGCCGTAGAACTCGACCGGGTTGCGCCAGAGCACCCGGTCCACGTCGTCCTCGGCGAACCCGGCGAGCAGCATCGCCTCCCCGGTGGCCCGGGTGAGCAGCGGGTCGGAACGCCCCCAGTCGGCGGCCGAGTTGACCACCATCCGCTCGGTCCCGTACGTCTTCAGCAGCTCGACCATCCGCGGCGGCGACATCTTCGTCTCGGGATAGATGGAGAAGCCCAGCCAGCAGCCGGTGTCCCGGACCAGCTTCACGGTGACCTCGTTGAGGTGGTCGATCAGCACCCGCCCGGGGTCGATGCCGGACTCGGCGACCACCGCCAGGGTGCGCTCGACGCCGCGGGCCTTGTCCCGGTGCGGGGTGTGCACCAGGGCGGGCAGGTCGTGCCCGACGGCCAGGGCGAGCTGCCCCGCGAAGGCGGCGTCCTCGGCCGGGGTCATCGAGTCGTAGCCGATCTCGCCGACCGCCACCACGCCGTCCTTGTCCAGGTAGCGCGGGAGCAGGTCGAGCACGGGGCGGCAGCGGGGGTCGTTGGCCTCCTTCGGGTTCAGCGCGACGGTGGCGTGGTGCCGGACGCCGAACTGCCCGGCCCGGAACGGCTCCCAGCCGATCAGCGAGTCGAAGTAGTCGACGAACGAGGCGGCGCTGGTGCGCGGCTGGCCGAGCCAGAACGCCGGCTCCACCACCGCGCGTACCCCGGCGGCGGCCATCCGCTCGTAGTCGTCGGTGGTGCGTGAGGTCATGTGGATGTGCGGGTCGAAGATGCGCATCACGCCTCCCTGGCGGTGGTGGGGTGCGAGCCGGCGCCGAGCCGGTCGAGCAGGGCGGTGGCGTCGGCGGGCATGGTCCGGCCGGCCGCGTTCCGCTCGGCGGCGAACGCGGCCAGCATCGCCGCCAGTTCGCCGTCCGCCCGGCCGTGCAGGTCGTCCACGTCCGCCAGCGGTACGCCGGTGAACACGCACTTGAGCACGGCCTGCCGCCAGGCCGGCTGCTCCAGGTGCCGGGCGTACGGGCCGAGCGCGGCGGCGACCAGCCGGGTGTCGTTGGTGCGGATCGCGTCGTGCAGCAGCGGCACGCAGGCCGCCCCGATCGGCAGCAGCGGCAGCGCACGCAGCACGGCCCGCTTCTCGGCGGCGTCGCCCTGCCGATAGAGGGAGTCGGCCACCGCCGCGTGGTCGGCGGGGAGCGCGGTGAGCAGCAGCGCGCGGGCCGCCTCGTCGACCGTCCAGCCCGGCGGATCGGGCAGCGGCCCCCGACCGCACCGCCGGGCGGCGGTGGCGAAGAGGCGCGCGATCGCCGTGGGCTCGGTCGCGACGCGGCGCAGGGCCGCGTCCAGCCACTGCGGATCGGGTACGCCCCGCAGCGCGGCGCGCAGTCGGTCGGGTGTCATTCCGTCTCCCCTCTGAGCCGGGTGGCAGGTGCTCAGCCACCGCCTTTGCTCTGCAGCCCCTTACGCAGCACCCGCGGTCCGGACGTGTTGCCTCCGTGGCTGCAGAGCAAAGGGTCCGAGTCGGTTGTCCGGGGCCGGTCGGTCCCGGCGGCGGCGTGCAGAAACTCGATCGACCGGGCGGCGACGGCCGGCGCGGCGTGCGAGTGCCGGGGCAGTTCCACGGCCACCAGGCCGCGGTAGCCGGCGTCGGCGAGAGCGCGCAGCACCGGCGGAAAGTCGATCTCGCCGGTGCCGAACTCCAGGTGCTCGTGCACGCCCCGGCGCATGTCGTCGATCTGCACGTTGACCAGGTGGTCGGCGACCGCCGTCACGCAGTCGGGCACCGGCCGCGGCTCCAGGCAGCGGCAGTGTCCGATGTCGAGGGTGATGCCGAAGCTGGGCGGCGCGCCGAGCGCGTCCCGTAGCCGGTGCCAGCCGGCGATGTCCTCGACCAGCATGCCCGGCTCGGGCTCGAACCCGAGCGGCACGCCGGCCGCCGCGGCCTCGGCGCAGACCGTGGCGCAGCCGGCGACGAGCCGGTCCCAGGCGACCGACTCCGGCACCTCCGGCGGGCGTACGCCGGCCCAGAAGGAGACCGCCTCGGCGCCCAGGTCCGCGCCGATCCGCACGGCCCGGCGGAGGAACTCGATCCGCAGCGCCGGGTCGTCGTGCAGCAGCGTCGGGGCGTGCTTGTGCCACGGGTCGAGCAGGTAGCGGGCACCGGTCTCGACCACCACGGCCAGGCCGAGCGCGGTCAGCCGGCGGTGCACCGCGGCCACCCGGCGGCCGAGCTCCGGCGCGAACGGGTCGAGGTGGTCGTGGTCGAGGGTGAGCGCCACCCCCTGGTAGCCGAGGTCGGCGAGCACGCCGAGCGCGTCGTCGAGCCGGTGGTTGGCGAAGCCGTTGGTCCCGTATCCGAAGCGGAGCCCGGCCGGGTCCGGCGCGCCCCCGCGCCCGGCCGGCGCAGCCCCGGCGTCCGCCGTCGGCGAGGCGCCGTGCGGCACGGACGGGGATGGCGGGCTGGGCGCCGGCCGGCCGGTCATGTCGGCGAGACCAGTCGGGCCAGGCGGCGGCCGAGCGGGGCGGCGGCCGCCACCGCGAGGCCGAGCAGTCGGGCGCCGGCCCGGGCAGTCAGCGCGCCCTGCAACGCGGGCAGTCCGGTGATGCCCGCGCCCACGGCGGCGCGGACCCGGGCCGGTGACGGGTCGGCGAGCACCCGGACCTGCGCCGACCCGTAGCTGGTGGCGTAGCCGGCGGCGAGCACGGCGGGGACCGGCTCGGTACGGCTCAGCGCGGTGGCGGCGACCAGGGCGGTGCCGGCCAGGGTGGCCTGCGGCAGCCGCCGGTCGGCGCCGGACACCTCGCGGCGGGATAGCGCGGTGACCGTCCAGGTGTGTGCGGCGACGGTCAGCGCCGCCGGCAGCGCCCGGACGAACCCCCGCCGGGCCGAGGGGACCCGGCCGGCAGCGCGTGGCGCACTCCGGCCGGCGGGGCTCGCGCCGAGCAGCACGTCCAGGCCCCGGCAGGCGGCCATCACGGCGGGGCCGGCGGCGGTGTTCTTGGCGAGCAGGTCGTACCCCCAGATCGCGCCGGCGAGCGGGACCGCGACGGCGGCCGCCCGCCGGCCGCCGGCGGCCGTGGCCACGGCGAGCCCGGCGGCGGTCAGGCCGGCGGCGACGCCGAACGCGGCGGCGGGGTGCACCCGCCCGGACGGGATCGGCCGCTCGGGGCGTTCCACGGCGTCCAACCGCCGGTCGGCCCAGTCGTTGGCGGCCATGCCGGCCCAGTAGAGCAGCACCGACGCCCCGGCCAGGGCCGGCGTCCGGCGGTCCAGTGCGCCGGCCGCCGCCGCGCCGGCCACCACGTCCCCGGGTACGGAGAGCGCGGCGGGCGCCCGGACCAGTTCGGCGAGGTCGGCCAGCCGGGTCATCGCCCGGCTCCGGCGTGCAGCCCGGCGACGAAGTCGCACAGCACCGTCCACTGCTCGGCGAGCGAATGGGCGGGCGCGTCGATGCCGTCCTTGAAGAAGAAGGCCAGCTCGGCGAGGGGGCCTCGGCGGCCGGCGGCGTGCGCGGCGGCGGTGAGCCGGGCCAGGTCGAGCACCAGCGGGGCGGCCAGCGCCGAGTCGCAGCCGTGCCAGGTGAACTCCATCCGCATCCGGGTGCCGAGGAAGCCGGCGAAGGTGATCAGGTCCCAGGCGGTCTTGAAGTCGCCGAGGTCCTCGACGTAGTCGATCCGGGTGTCGCCCTGCGGGACGTAGCCGAGGGTCTCGCCGAGCACCCGCTGCTTGCTGCTCACCTTGGCGGCGTTGGCGGCCGGCTCGGCGAGCGCGGCACCGTCCCCGCCGCCGAGCAGGTTCAACCCGGACCAGGAGCGCACGGCCAGGTTCCGCATCGCGAACATCGGCGCGAGCACCGCCTTGACCAGGGTCTCCCCGGTCTTGCCGTCGTTCCCGGCATACGGCAGGCCGCGCTCCTCGGCTAGGGCCGCCAGCGCGGGCAGCCGGGCCCCGGTGGACGGCGTGAAGTCCACGTACGGGCAGCCGGCGGTGAACGCCGCGTACGCGTACAGCGAGCTGGCCGGCAGCACCTCGGCGGGGCCGGCCAGCGCGTCCCGCAGCGCGGCGAGGTCGTGGTGGGCCGGGTGCACGGTGGCGGCCGGTTCGGTGGTGGAGACGTTGACCACCACCACCCGGTCCAGGGCGTGTCGGCTCCGGAAGTCGGTCAGGTCACGGGCCACGGCGGCAGCCCGCTCCGCCTGGGTGCCCTCGGTCGGGGCGGGACGCAGCACCGCCTCGACACCGGCCAACTCCGCGCTGAGGGCGTCCAGCAGCCGGCCGGGCAGCACCCCGGCGGCGGCGAGCGCCTCGGCTCGCTTGCTGAGCGGGCAGGCCACCACGTCATGGCCGCCGAGGACGAGGTCGGCGAAGGTCGGCAGGGCGGGCCCGCGCAGCTCGGGCAGCTCGGTGACGCAACCGGTCGGGTCGGTGAGCCCGGCCCGCAGGGCCAGCGCCCCGACGATGCTGGTGGTCGCGACCGAGCCGCGCGCTCCCACCAGCCAGACACCCGTACGCATCGTGCTCCCTCCCCAGGGTCGGGTCGGTCCGCCGGTGCGGCCGGGGAATCCCGGTCCGGCCGCACCGGAGGGCCGTGCTTGGTCGTGCCGCGCCGGAGGGGCTCCGGTGGCACGTTCCCCGGAATCCGACCTCATCCCCGCCGCGGGGCGCAACCGCGGCGGGTCCTCGCCGGTCGGGTTCCGGGAAACCTCCTCGGGCGGTGCCCTGCGGGCGCCGCATCGGTCCGGCGGCACCCCAGCCAACGCGAGGCACCGCATCCGTCAGGCGGCACCCCAGCCAACGCGAGGCGCCGCGTGGGTCAGGCGGCCACTTCGGCCAGCGCCGGCTCCACCTCCGTCCAGCTGGCCAGCTCCGCCGAGCGGGTCACCGCGTCCAGCACCAGCTGGACCTGCAACGCGTCGGCGAACGACGGCGCCGGGTCGGTGCCGGTGGCGATCGCCTCGACGAAGTCGCGCATCTGGTGGGTGAAGGAGTGCTCGTAGCCGATGATGTGGCCGGGCGGCCACCAGGCCGACATGTACGGGTGGTCCCCCTCGGTCACCAGGATCCGGGTGAAGCCCTGCTCGGCGGTGGGCCGGGTGGCGTCGTAGAACTCCAGCTCGTTGAGGCGTTCCAGGTCGAAGACCAGGGTGCCGAGCGAGCCGTTGATCTCCACCCGGAGGGCGTTCTTGCGGCCGGTGGCGAACCGGCTCGCCTCGTACGTGGCGAGCGCCCCGCCGTCGAGCCGGGCCACGAACGCCGCCGCGTCGTCCACGGTGACCTGACCCATCGCCTGGCCGTGGCCGTCGGCCTGCGCGGCCAGGCCGCTCGACCCGGCCGGCAACGGCCGCTCCTTGACGAAGGTCTCGGTCACCGCGCTTACCCCGGTGATCCGCTGCCCGGTGACGAACTGGGTGAGGTCGATGATGTGCGCACCGATGTCACCCAGCGCGCCGGAGCCCGCCTTGTCCTTCTGCAGCCGCCAGACCAGCGGGAACTGCGGGTCCACGATCCAGTCCTGCAGGTACGCCGCGCGCACGTGCCGGATCTCGCCGAGCCGCCCGTCCGCGATGAGCTGCCGCATCATGGTGACCGCGGGCACCCGGCGGTAGTTGAATCCGCACATCGCCCGGGTCCCGGCAGCCCGGGCCTGGGCGGCGGCGGCCGCCATCTGCCGAGCCTCCTCGACGGTGTTGGCGAGCGGCTTCTCGCACAGCACGTGCTTGCCGGCGGCCAGCGCGGCGATGGCGATCTCGCAGTGGCTGTCCCCCGGTGTGCAGATGTCGACCACGTCGATCTCGTCGGACTCGACGAGCCGCCGCCAGTCTGTGGTGTGCCCCTCCCAGCCGAGCCGGCCGGCGGCGTCGGCCACCTTCAGCTCGTCCCGGCCGCAGATCAGCGCCATCCGCACCCGCGCCGGCAGGTCGTACACGCGGTTCACGGTGCGCCACGCCTGTGAGTGCGCGGCGCCCATGAACGCGTAGCCGACCATGCCGACCCGCAGGACTTTGTCGTGATTGGACAAGGTGGGTCTCCCCCCGTGTATCAGAACCCGAGCTTCAGGTAGTCGCCCGCGTTCTCCTTGGTGATCGTCTCGGAGGCGAGCACGATCTCCTTCGGGACCTGGAGTTCCACCAGGTCCGACATGCCCTTGTTCTGGCCGATCAGGCGGGCCAGCGAGATGGCCGAGGAGGCCATCGACGGGCTGTAGGTGACGGTCGCCTTCAGGACGGTGTTGTCGGCCTGGATGTCCTCCATGGCCTTCTTCGAGCCGGCGCCGCCGACCATGAAGAACTCCTTGCGGTTGGCCTGGTTGACCGCCGCGAGGACGCCGATGCCCTGGTCGTCGTCGTGGTTCCAGAGCGCGTCGATCTTGGGCAGCGCCTGGAACAGGCCGGTGGCCGCCTGCTGGCCGGAGTCGGCGGTGAACTCGGCCGGCCGGCGGTTGGCCACCTTCAGCCCGTACGACGCCAGGGTGTCGGCGAAGCCCTTGGAGCGTTCCTGGGTCAGCTCCAGCGAGTCGATGCCGGGGATCTCGCCGATCACCGGGTTGCTGACGCCCTTGGCCTTGAGCTGCTCGTAGATGTAGGTGGCCGCGGCCACCCCCATGCCGTAGTTGTCGCCCTTGATCTGCAGCCGGTAGGCCCGCGCGTCGGGGAAGGCCCGGTCCAGGTTGACCACCGGGATGCCGGCCTTCATCGCCTCCAGGCCGAACGCGTTGAGTTCCTTGCCGTCGTGCGGCAGCAGCACGATCACGTCGGGCTTCTGGGAGATCAGGGTGGAGAGCGCGGCGCGCTGGGCCGCCGCGTCGGCGCCGGCCTCCACGGACTTGAGCTCCACGTCGGAGTACGCCCCGGCCTGCGCCTTGGCGTTGTTGGTGATCGCGGCGATCCAGCCGTGGTCGGCGGCCGGCGCGGAGAAGCCGATGGTCACCTTCTTGCCGGGCTCGCTGTTGCCGCCGGTCGCGGCGGCCTTCGTCTGCGCGGCGGTGGGCGCCTTCTCGTTGCTGGTGCAGCCGGCGAGCACGACGCCGGCGGAGAGCGCTGCTCCACCGAAGAGCAGCCGGCGGCGCGACAGGTCGCGACCCTGCGTTGTCATGACGGCCTCCTGGATGAGGTGGTGGGGTGAAAATGGGTGTGCTGGGCCCGGCCACCGTCGCTGTCGAGGTGGCCGCCGGTGTCGCGGTCGGATCAGGTGGTGCTGGTGGCCCGGTTGCGGCGGAGGAACTGGGTGAGGCTGCCGAACTGGACCTGCTGGACCAGGACGGCGGCGACGATGATGCCGCCCTTGACCATGTTCTGGGCCTCCGTGGAGAGGCCGTTGATGGCGAAGAGGTTGGTGATGGTGGAGAAGATGATCACGCCGAGCAGGGAGCCGACGATGGTCCCGCGCCCGCCGCTGAGCAGCGTGCCGCCGATGATCGCGGCGGCGATCGCGTCCAGTTCGTAGAGGTTGGCCATGGCCGCCTGCGCGGAGGTGGCCTGCGAGGTGAGCATGACCGCGGCGATGCCGCAGCACAGCCCGGAGAGCGCGTAGAGCAGCAGGGTGTGCCGGCGGACGTTGATACCGGCGAGCCGCGCCGCCTCCGGGTTGCCGCCGACCGCCACCGTGCGGCGGCCGAAGGTGGTGCGGTTGAGCAGCACCCAGCCGGCCACCACCACCGCGGCGAGGATGTAGACCAGCAGCGGGATGCCGAGCACGTTCGTGCTGGCGATGCCGTTGATGAAGGTGTCGTTCGAGACCTGGGTCTGCTTGTCGGAGATCTCGGCCGCCAGGCCGCGGGCGGCGACCATCATGGCCAGCGTGGCGATGAACGGCACCAGCCGCCCGTACGAGATGAGCAGGCCGTTGACCAGGCCGACCGCGAGCCCGACGGTCAGCGCGCTGAAGATCATGCCGCCGGCGCCGTAGCTCTGGGTGGCGAGCGTGGTGGACCACACCCCGGCGAGCGCGACGATCGCGCCGACCGACAGGTCGATGCCGCCACCGATGATCACGAAGGTCATCCCGACGGTGACCACCCCGACCACCGAGGCGAGCTTGAGGATGGTGAGCGTGTTGCCCCACACCCAGCTCGCGTTGCCGTAGAGGTCGGGCCGGGTGAGGATGCCGATGACGACCAGCACCAGCAGGGTGGCCAGCAGGCCGAGGTTGCGCCGGGCGCCCTCGCCCCCGTCACCGCGCCACCAGGAGAGCCGGGCCGGCGGCTCGGCCTTCGCGGTCTCGGCCTGGTCGACCGGCGGCGACTGGGCCGGCAGCCCCGCCGCCCGTTCCGGTGTGGCCGTAGGTGTCGTCTCGGTCATGCCGGCGCGCCTTCCATGAGGGACCCCGCCATGACGAGGTCGAGCACGGTGTTCTCGTCGATTTCGCCGGCCGGGGCCTCCCGGACCACCCGGCCCTCCCGCATCACCAGCACCCGGTCGGCCAGGCCGAGCACCTCGGGCACCTCGCTGGAGACCAGCAGCACCCCGACGCCCCGCGCGGCGAGGGCCCGGATGACCTGGTAAAGCTCGGCCCGGGCGCCCACGTCCACGCCCCGGGTCGGCTCGTCGAGCAGCAGCAGCCGGGTGTCCCCGAGCAGCCACCGGCCGACCACCACCTTCTGCTGGTTGCCGCCGGAGAGGGTGCGCACCGGCCGGCGTACGTCACGGGGCCGCAACTCCAGGGAGTCGGCGATCTGGTCCGCCTCGGCCCGTTCCCGGCGGGCGTCGGTGAAGCCGAGGCGGGCGTACCGGCCGAAGGTCGCCAGGGTGACGTTGCGGTAGATCGGCTCGCCGAGCAGCAGCGCCTGGCTCTTGCGCTCCTCCGGGGCCATGCCCATGCCGGCTCGTACCGCCGCGCCGACGCTGCCCGGGCGCAGCGTCCGGCCGCCCATCCGGACCGTGCCGGCGTGCGCCCGCCGGGCGCCGTAGATGGTCTCCAGCAGCTCCGAGCGGCCGGAGCCGACCAGCCCGGCGATGCCGACGATCTCCCCGGCCCGCACGGCCAGCGACACGTCGGCGAACTCCCCGGACCGGGTCAGCCCGTCGACCCGCAACAGCTCCGCGCCGGCGGTCTCGTCGGCCGGGCGCTCCGGGAAGACGTACTCGATGGTCCGCCCGGTCATCCGGGCGACCAGGTCGTTGGTCGGGGTGTCGCGGGCCGGCAGGTTCGCCGCCGTGGTCCGGCCGTCCTTGAGTACGGTGACCCGGTCGCCGATCTCGCGGATCTCCTCCAGCCGGTGCGAGATGTAGATGACCGCGATGCCCTGCGCGGTGAGTTCCCGGATGATCCGGAACAGGTTGCCCACCTCGTCGTGGGCGAGCACGGCGCTCGGCTCGTCCATGATGATCAGTCGGGCCTCGTGGGAGAGCGCCCGGGCCATGCTGACGATCTGCTTGCCGGCGGCGGGCAGGTGCCGGACCAGCCGGCCGGGCGGGATCTCCGGGTGGCCGAGCCGGGCCAGGATCTGCCGGGTACGCCGGGCCATGTGGCCGCGGCGGACGAAGCCGAGCCGGCGCGGCTCGTGGCCGAGGAAGGCGTTCTCCGCCACCGACAGGTCCTCGACCAGGTCGAGCTCCTGGTAGATGGTGGCGATCCCGGCCCGCATCGCGGCCTGCGGGTTGGCGAAGCTCGCCGGCTCACCGCGCCACTCGACCTCGCCGGAGTCCGGCCGGTGCACCCCGGCGAGCACCTTGATCAGGGTGGACTTGCCGGCGCCGTTCTGACCGAGCAGGCAGTGCACCTCGCCGGCCCGGACCTCCAGCTGCACCCCGTCCAGCGCGCGTACCCCGGGGAAGGTCTTGACGACGTCGGTGAGGCGCAGGACCACCTCGCCCGCGACGGTGTCGGCGGGGGCCGCCACCAGCGGCTTTGTCACGTCGGCCTCCTTGCTGTCCGCCGGCGCGGCGGGCGGTTCCGGGACGGCGCGCATCCCCTGGCCGGCCCCACCGGCCCCGCGCCGTCCCGGAACGGCCCCGTCTTCGTGCTGAGTCACGATGCCTCCTCAGTTCGCGACTGCGGGGCTCGCAAACCCGGCTCACTCCTCGCGCTCACGGCGCCTCCTCAGTTCGCGACTGCGGGGCTCGCAAACCCGGCTCACTCCTCGCGCTCACGACGCCTCCCCGAAGGCCAGGTCGCTGGCGAGCACGGCGGCGCCGGCCACCCCGGCCCGGTGGCCGAGCTCGGAGAGGACGACCGGCAGGTTGCCGGTGGCCAGCGGCAGCGACCGGCGGTAGACCACGCTGCGGATCTCGGCGAGCAGGATGTGGCCGAGCTGGGCGAGCCCACCACCGATCACGATCATCGACGGGTTGGTGAAGCTCACCAGCCCGGCCAGCACGCTGCCGACCCGGCGGCCGCCGTCGCGGATGAGCTGGATGCAGGTGACGTCCCCCTCGACCGCCCCCTGCGCCACGTCCAGCGCGGTCACCGTGCCCCGCGCGGCCAGCCGGTCGGCGAGCGCCGGGGACACCCCGGCCCGGGCCGCCGCGGTGGCCTCCCGGGCCAGCGCGGCGCCGCTGAAGACGGCCTCCAGGCAGCCGAGGTTCCCGCAGGAGCACATCGGACCATTCGGGTCGACCTGGATGTGGCCGATGTCGCCGGCGCACCCGTCGGTGCCCCGGTAGACCTCGCCGTTGAGGTAGATGCCGCAGCCGATACCGGTGCCGATCTTGATCAGCAGGAAGTCGTCCACCGAGTGGGCGACCCCGCCGTGCCGCTCACCGATCGCCATGATGTTCACGTCGTTGTCGACCACCGCCGGGCAGCCGTGCTCGCGGGTGAGCACCTCGCGCACGGGGAAGCGGTCCCAGCCGGGCATGATCGGCGGCGAGACGGGCACCCCGTCCCGGAAGCTCACCGGCCCGGGGACGCCGATGCCCACCGCGTCCAGCCGCTCGTACGCACCGTCCACCTTGGCCTTGTGCAGCAGCTCGCTGACCCGCTGCAGGATCACCTTCGGGCCGGAGCGGATGTCGGCCGCCTCGGTGTACGCGGCCACCGGCTCGAGCCGGCCGTTCACCACCTCGACGTCGATCGAGCTGGCGCCCAGGTCGACCGCGGCGAAGCGCAGGTGTGGGCTCAGTTCGACCAGCGTGGAGCGCCGTCCGCCACGGGACGCGGCCAGCCCCGCCTCGGCGACGTACCCGAGCCCGACCAGCCGCTCCAACTCGGCGAGCAGGCGGGGGCGGGGCATCTGCAGGCGGTCGCCGAGCTCGGCCCGGGACACCGCCCCTTCGTCCCGGAGCAGTCGCAGGAGTCGTACGTGCAGGGGGTCCACAGTCCGCACCGGCACACCTCCGCATCGGAGTGGTTCACATCGACGCAACGGCGACGTGTCGTGTCCGACACAGTAGGAGTCTTCCGGGTCACGTGTCCATAGCTTCGGCACATCTGATCCAAACTTTTGTCCATGTGAACAAAAGCCGGGGTGTGGATCACGAAAAGCGTGATCCTCTTCAGTTCAATGGACGGCGTGGCGTGATCGCCCGACAGCGCCTGGTCGGCCATCTGGCTGAACCATGGCTCGCCCGACCGCCACCGCCCCGGGTGCCACGGGCGCGGCGGGGGCGGCGGGGCGGCGGGAAGGGCGGCGCGGCCGAGTCAGCGGCCGGTGGGAGGCTTGCGCTTATTCCTGAGCTTGCGGTCGTCGCGCAGCTCGACGTACGGCTCCGACTCGGCGGGGTGCCCGGCCGCGATGGCGCGACCCCGCTCCAGCTCGGCGTCGAACTCCGCGCCGAGCAGGATGGCGATGTTGGTCAGCCAGAGCCAGACCAGGAAGACGATCACGCCGGCCACCGACCCGTACGTCTTGTTGTACGAGCCGAAGTTGCCGACGTAGAGGGCGAACAGCGCGGACACGACCAGCCAGATCACCACGGCCAGCACACCGCCGGGGCTCACCCAGCGGAAGCCACCGTGGCGGGCGTTCGGCGAGGCCCAGTAGAGGATGGCGAACATCAGGCTCACCAGGATCAGCAGCACCGGCCACTTGGCGATGTTCCATACGGTCACGGCCGTCGAGCCCAGGCCGATCGCACTGCCCACCTGCGTGGCCAGCTTGCCGGTGAAGACCACGATGACCGAGGCGGCCAGCAGCATCACCCCGACCAGGAAGGTCACCCCGAGCCGGATCGGCAGCGTCTTCCAGATCGGCCGGCCCTCCGGCACGTCGTAGATCGTGTTGGAGGCACGCATGAACGCGGCGATGTAGCCGGAGGCCGACCAGAAGGCGCCCAGCACACCGACGATCGCGGCGATACTGGCCAGGCCGCCCGAGCTGCCCGCCTGAGCGATCGCGATGTCGATGATGTGGCGGATGGTCGGCTGCGGCGCCGTCTGGTCGAGGGTGTCCTTGACGCCCTTGACGGCACCCGGGCCGAGCAGGCCCACCACCGAGATGAGCGCCAGCATGCCGGGAAAGATCGAGAGCACCCCGTAGTAGGTGAGCGCGGCCGCCCGATCGGTCAGGTTGTCCTGCTGAAACTCCCGGACCGTGCGCCTGAGCGCCGCCTGCCACCCGGTGCCCGGCAACGCCGTCGGGCGCTCCGGGCCCTCGTCCTGGCCGACCGGCCCGGTCCGCCCCGAACCGTCCCGTCCGCCCGCGGTGGTGCCCGAATCGTGGCGGTCCCGCCCGCTCCGGGCGGAAGACTCGTCGGTGGCCATCGGCCCTCCCTCGTGGTCGGCGTTGTCCCCACGAGTGCCCGACGGCAGGCCGGTTAACCGCCTACTTGTAGAGCAACCTCCCCATCCGTCGGGAGGCGAGCGCGAGCATCCCGGCGGTCAGCGCCAGCAGGTATGCCACGTCCGGCAGCCACGACCAGCCGGACATCCCCACGCAGACCTCCCGGATCAGGTGCACCGACCGGTAGAGCGGGGTCACCTCGACCACCCAACGCAGCGCGGCCGGGTAGGCCTCGGCGGGCACGAAGGTCCCGGAGAAGAGGAAGAGGGTGAACTGGGCCGACCCCATCAGGTCGAAGTCCTGCCAGCTGCGCAGGAGGGTGGAGACGGTCATGCCGAGCGCGCCGAACGCGAAGCCGATCAGCACCGCGGCCGGGAAGGCGAGAACGGCCCGCGCGACGGTGGTCAGGTCCATCGCCACCATGATCATCAGGAAGGCGGCGGAGTAGAGGCTGCCCCGGATCATCGCCCAGCCCAGCTCGCCGAGGGCGATCTCGAACGGCTGCACCGGGGTCGCGATGATCCCGTCGTACAGCTTCATGTACTTCATCTTCCCGAAGAAGTTGAAGGTGGTCTCCGACAGCGCACCGCTCATCGCCGAGGAGGCGAGCATCGCCGGGGCCACGAACGCGGCGTATGACACCACCTGCCCGCCGGGCAGGGTGAGGTCGCCGACCAGGGCGCCCACCCCGACCCCGATCGAGAACAGGTAGAGCACCGGCTCCAGGAAACCGGAGAGCAGCACCAGCCAGTACGCGCTCCGCAGCGCGGTGAGGTTGCGCTCGGCGACCGAGGCGGAGCGGCGCGGTGCCCCCTCGAAGCTGACCAGCCGGGGCAGGACGAGACTGACCACGACATCCTCCCCTAGACGACGAGCGAGCGGCGGAACACGCGCCGGGCCAGCAGCCCGCCGGCGGCGGCCCAGGCGGCGAGGTAGAGCAGGTGACCCGTGATCGACCACTGCGGAGCGACGCCCAGCGTGGCGGCCCGGCAGAGGTCCACGCCGTGCCAGAGCGGCGTCGCGTAGGCCACCTGGCGCAGCCCCGCCGGCAGCGACTCGACCGGGAAGAACACCCCGGCGAAGAGGGTCATCGGGATGATCGCGAAGCGGAACAGCAGGGCCAGGTAGCTGTCGCTGGGCACGGCGGCGCTGAACGCGAAGGTCGGCGCGGCGAGGGCCAGGCCGAGCAGCAGGCTCACCGGCAGGACGGCCACCGCCCAGGGTGACCGCAGCGCCCCGAACAGGGCCGTCACGAGCAGGAACGCCGCCGTGCTGGTGAGCACCCGGAACAGCACGTAGGCGAGGTGGCCGGCGAGGATGTCGCCGATCCGCAGCGGCGCCGCCACCTGGGCGTGGTAGGTCCGGATCCAGCGGAAGTTGCTGTGCACCGGCCAGGTGGACTCGGCGACCGCGATCTGGAGCGCGGTGGAGGCGATCAGGCCGGGCACCAGCCAGTGGAGGTAGGGCACCCCGCCGACACCCCGGTCGACGTACGCGCCGACGCCGACGCCGAAGCCGAGCACGGTGAGCACCGGCAGCAGGAAGGACGAGAAGACGCTCGCCCGCCAGGTGCGCCGGTAGCCGACCAGGTAATGCGCGAGCACCGCCAGCGCCGGCACCCGGGGCATCGCCGGCCCGGCCCGCTCCGCCACGCTCACGTCGACCACCCCCGTCCGCCGTCCACGTCGTTCCTACCGCTCGGGTACGACAAGACCGCCGGCCACCCTACGACGGGTCATCCGTGATGTCGCGCCGGTTTCTCCGCTCCCCCAGACCCTCGGGCACTCGCTGGCATTTGCGGGCGGCTGCGCCGACGGCGCTCCGCGCACCGCCGGGCAGCCAGCCTCGCACAGTCCGCTCCCTCGTCCGTGCGGCCGATGGGCGGGCCGATCGGTGACGCTGCCGGACCTCGGACTGCTCCGCGCCACAACTCCGCTGCGCCTACAAACTTGATGACTCAGACGATTCACCGCCGGAGCTAACTTTCTCCCGGCGGCCTCTTCCTGACTTCGTGTTCAGCCGGCCCTTCGTGTTCAGCCGACCCTGCCCCGCTGAATCGTTTACGTCATCAAGTTCGTAGCGTCCCCTCGGCAAGTGGCAGGCGCCGCGAACGGCAGGCCGGTCCGCCGAAAACAAGCAGAAGGATCACGCCACACCCGCCGGCACCGCGTCGACCGCCACTCACCGCCGTCGACCGCCACTCACCGTCCACCGGCCTACCGCCGTCCACCGGGCCAACCATCACCCGCCCGACCTGCCGCAGCCATCCGGCTCCGCCAAGGGTGAGCGCCACGGCCACCTCCACCTGGCGTCCGTGATCGTCGACTTCAGCCGGCGACGAGGACGGCCACTACCGACGTGCCGCGAACCAGATCGACGTGTTCGCCAACCGGTTGAAGACGATCTCCAACCGTACTCGGCCAAGCCAGTAGCGCACGGGCGTGAAGCGGCCACCGGATTCCTTCAGCTGTGCCAAGGCCGCTTTCTCCAGGCGATACCGCTCGGCGAGAATCGCGGACGGATCTGACAACGCTGCCAAACCAGACTCCCTCCAGTCTGAACGCCCTCGAAGCGACCGCTCCCGATGGCGGCCGCGCTACGGCCGCTCGGCAACCCGTGCGACGAACGCGCGCCAGGCGTCGGGGGCGAAGGTCAGCGCAGGGCCGGCTGGGTCCTTGGAATCGCGCACGGCGACCAGGCTGGGGAGGTTGTCGGCCACCTCCACGCAGTTGCCCCCCTGGCCACTGCTACGGCTGCTCTTGCGCCACCGGGCACCGCTCAGGTCCATGTCTCCGCCATTTCCGCTATCAGGTCGAGGGACTGCTGCTGCGATAGTGCCTCGCCCCGGATCGACTCCCAAACCTCGACCATCTGCTGCACGAAGTCAGTGCGGTCGACCACCTGTCCGTGGCGCTGCCCTTCCAGGTAGACGACGTCCTCCCCGCCGGGCAAGGTGGCGATCACGAAGGGTCCAGCGAGCCCAGGGTACGCGCCAGCCGACATCGGCACGACGTGGATACGCACCCGGGGAAGGACGCTGCCCAGCTTCACCAGATGCTGCAACTGCTCGCCCATCACCTCCGGTCCACCGATGCGGCGGCGCAGCACATACTCGTCCATCACCACGCAAAGCAGCGGCGGGCGGTCGCGGGTGAGCACTGTTTGGCGGTCCAGCCGAGTCGCCACCTGCCGCTCGATCTCGTCCGCCGCGAACAGGCCGCCGCCGGCGTGGATGGCTCGCGCATACCCCTCGGTCTGCAACAGACCGGGCACGCAGAGCGGCTCGAACGTGCGCAGCGCTGTGGCCTCCTGTTCGATGCCGGCCCAGTCGCGGAACCACGGGACCACGGTCTCCCGGCTGATCCGCCGCTGGATGCGTTCGAACCGCCCGTCCGCGCCGAACACGGTGTCGCACCGGCGCGCGAAGTCGAGGCTCGGCCGGCGCTCGGAGGTCTCCACCTTGGCGACCAGGGCACCCGAATAGCTCAACGCCTCGGCGAGCGCGCTCTGCGACATGCCACTGGTGGCCCGGGCGAGCCGCAGTTCCTCCGCGAAGTGGTCCAGCATGGACGAGCTTTCCACGGACACCCTCCGTACATCTTCGTACCGCCTCGGGCCGGCCGCCGTACGCGCTGGTCGTCGGCGCGCGGGACCTCCCACCGTAGTCGTGTCCTCAGCAGACTGTCACGCAGCGGAACCGCTCACGGGATCGGACGGCGGGCGGAACCAGGCCGGGGGCGTCCTGCGGACAACGCGGTCCAGGGCGCCCCCTCCCACCCCCGACGGAGGCTCACCCATGCGATTCAGGTTCTGGCGCTGCCGCCCGACACCGCCCACCACGCTCCCCCGGCGTACCCCCAACGCGCGCCCGACGTGGGCGACCGCACCGACCGAGGTGTTCCCGACCGACGGTCCGGGACGCCCGGGGCGGCTGACCCGCGCGCAGGAGTGGCGGGCGAACGGGGGCCGCTGGCTACCGTCGCCGCGCAGATCCGAGGACGAGCGGCGCGGACCCGAGCATCCGCACGGAGCAGAGGAGCCGCACGAAGCGGACGAACCGCGCGGACCGGAGGAGCCGCGTCGGCTCGAGGAGGGTACGCACTGATGCCCCGCTACCGCCCGCACGTCGCGGCGCGCCCGTCCTGGCGATGCCGGGTGTGCGGCGCCGCGTGGCCGTGCTCCCCGGCCCGGCTGGCGCTGCTCGGCGAGTACCGCGAGAACCGGACCGGCCTGCTGATCTACCTCGGCACACTGATGCATGAGGCCATGACCGACCTGACTGGCCAGCTCCCGCCGCAGCGACTGACCGACCGCTTCCTGACCTGGGCCAGAGCCCGTTGAGCCGAACCGTGATCGCTGGCAGCTCAGCAGCTCGACACGCCGCCACGACTGCAGTCTGGGCGTCAACGATCGGCGGCACGCACCTCAGTCGACCAAGGTGCGGCCGGTGAGGTGGAGGAAGACGTCCTCCAGGCTGCTGCGCCGAACCAGGACGCTGGCCGGCACGAGGCCGCGGGCGCTAACCTCGGCCGCCGCCGCGTCGCCGTCGGCCACGTAGAGCAGGATCCGGTCGGGCAGCACCTCGACCCGCTCTCCCAGCCCGCTCAGCTTGCCGGCGAACATCTCCTGCGACTCGACGGCGAAGCGCAGCTCGACCACCTCGCGGGTGGAGTGCCGCTCGATGAGGGTGCGAGGCGACCCCTCGGCCACGATCCGGCCGCCGTCCATCACCACCAGCCGGTCGCAGAGCTGCTCCGCCTCGTCCATGTAGTGCGTGGTGAGGACCAGCGTGACGCCCTGCTGCTTGAGCCGGAACAGCCGCTCCCAGACCAAATGCCGGGCCTGCGGGTCGAGGCCGGTGGTGGGCTCGTCGAGCAGCACGATCTCCGGGTTGTTGACCAGTGCGCGGGCGATGGTCAACCGGCGCTTCATGCCGCCGGACAGCGGGTCCACCTTGCTGTCGGCCCGCTCGGCGAGCTGGACGAAGTCGAGCAGCTCGGCGGCCCGCTCGCGGGCGAGCCGGCGCGGGATGCCGAAGTAGCGGGCGTAGGTGGTGAGGTTTTCCCGGACGGTGAGCTCCGGGTCGAGGCTGTCGAGCTGTGGGCAGACACCCAGCCGGGCCCGGATCGCCGGACCGTCGCGGACCGGGTCCATGCCGAGAATGCTCAGCTCCCCGCCGGAGGGCGGGGAGATGCAGCCGATCATGCGCATGGTCGAGGACTTGCCGGCCCCGTTCGGCCCGAGGAAGCCGAACGCCTCGCCCGGGTGCACCGCCACGTCGATGCCGTCGACGGCGGTGAAGTCGCCGAACCGCTTCACCAGCCCCCGCGCCTGGATGAGTGGTTGAGCACTGGTCACCGGCCGACCCTAGCGGCCGGGTCCGACAGACTCGACCGGTTAACCGCCGCCACGGATGCCGGACACTGGGCGTAGCGTCAATCACTCGGAGTGACGGCCGTGGCGGCCAGCACCGCCAACCCCTTCACCTAGAAGATAACCCACCAATCCGGACAGATCGCTCCGATCGACGGGCAAAACCAGCACCCGGCAATGTCGACCGCCTACACATTCGTGAAAATCGCTCCGAAACAAGTGTGCAGCGAGTAATTGCCACCCATTCTCGTTACTTGGCGCAATCACGTCGGGCAATGGTTCCATAATGTGAACTATTCGCGTATCGTGCCCCCTCGTGTCGCCCGTTCGCCCGTCCGACGGCTCCGCGCCGACGCCCCTGCCCACCGGCCCGCAGGACACCGCGTCCAAGCTGGATAGTGTCCCGGTTTCGCTCCCGCCCGAGGACGGGGCGGTCGGCGAGCCGCGGCGGGCCGACGACGCACCGCTCGCCGCACCCCCCGACACCCGGGAACTCGCCGCCCAGTTCGAGGACGAAAAGCCGGGACGGGTCCTGTCCGGACCGGTCGGGCTGCTGTTCACCGGAGTCACGGTCGCGGTCGCACTGCTCGCCCTCTGGCAGGTGTTCTTTCCGCTCCCTCAGGGCAGTAAGTACTACCTGATCATTTTCCTGACCGGCATCCTGCCGGTGGTCTTCCTGGCGTACCCGTCAGGGGTGCGGCCGCCGCGGCGGCGGCCCGCGACCGCACCGGCGGCGGGCGACCCGGGGGCGGACGGCGCAACCGCACCGGCCGCCGACGACGCGCGGCGCGGCGGGCCCACCCTCGTCGACTGGCTGCTGGCCCTGGCCGCGCTGCTGAGCTGCCTCTACCCGGTGCTGCCGGTGACGCTGGGCGCGGGCGGCGGCGGCTACGACGCCTTCCTCGACCGGCAGGGCCTGCTCGTGCCGCTGGACGTGGCGATGGGCACCGTGCTGATGCTCCTGCTGCTGGAGGCGTGCCGGCGGACCACCGGCTGGATCCTCCCCGCCGTCTGCCTGCTCTTCCTGGCCTACGGCTACTACGGCGGGCTGCTGCCGCAGTCCTGGGCGGTGGCCCACGCCGGTCTCGACTTCGGGCAGCTCATCGACGCGTTCTACAACTCCGACAGCGGCTTCTACGGCACCCCGCTGGACGTGGCCGCCTCGTACATCGTGCTCTTCACCATCTACGGGGCGGTGCTCGACCTGTCCGGGGCCGGCCGGTTCTTCGTGGAGCTGTCCGCCGCCGCGTTCCGCCGCTCCCGTACCGCCGCCGGCCGGACCGCCGTCGCCTCCGGCTTCCTGCTCGGCACCGTGTCCGGCTCCGGAGCGGCCACCACGGTCAGCATCGGTGCGGTCACCTGGCCGATCCTGCGCCGCGCCGGCTACCCCGCCGAGCGGGCCGGGGGCATGCTGGCCGCCGCCGGAGTCGGCGCGATCCTGTCCCCGCCGACGCTGGGCGCGGCGGCCTTCATCATCGCCGAATACCTGGGCGTGTCCTACCTGCAGGTGCTCGGCTGGGCGACGGTGCCGACGATCCTCTACTACCTGGGCATCCTGCTCTCCGTCGAGATCGACGCCCGGCGCTCCGGTGTCCGCGCGGTGGTCATCGACAGCGGCTCCGCCTGGCGGCTGCTGGCCCGCTTCGGATACCACTTCCTCTCGCTCATCGTGATCATCGTGGTGCTCGCGACGGGCGCCTCGGCGACCCGCGCCGTGGTGATCGCCACCGTGCTGGCCGCCGCGCTGTCCTTCCTGGACCGACGCCACCGGCTCACCCCGGCCCGCCTGGTCGAGGCGCTGCGCGGCGGCGTGCGCGGGGTGCTCGCGGTGAGCGCGGTCTGCGCCGCGGCCGGCATCATCACCGCCACCACCACCAAGACCGGTCTCGGCCCGCAGGCCGCCGCACTGCTGGTGAGCGGGGCGCAGGCGGTCAGCTCCGAGCCGGCCGTGGTGCTGGCGCTCACCGCGCTGCTCGCCGCCGTCGCGCTCAGCCTGCTCGGCCTGGCCGTGCCGGTCACCGCGTCGTTCGTGATCGGCTGGGTGATCATCGGTCCGGCGCTGCTCAACCTGGGCGTCGCCGCCCCCGCCGCGGCGATGTTCGTCTTCTACTTCGCAGTGCTGTCCGAGGTCTCCCCGCCGACCGCGCTCGCCGCGGTGGCCGCCGCCGCGGTGACCGGCGGCCGGCTGGTCCCGACCATGTGGCAGACCCTCCGGTACGCGCTGCCGGCGTACCTGATCCCGATCGCCTTCGTCATCACGCCGACCGGTCTCGGGCTGCTCGGCATCGGCGGGGCGGAACGGATCCTGGTGGCCGGCGTGGTCTCCGCGCTCGGCGTAACCGTGCTGGCGGTGGCGGCCGGCGGCTGGCTGCCCGGCGTCGGCCCGGCCGGCGTGCCCGAGCGGATCGTCGGCGCGGTCGCCGGGCTGGTGCTGCTCTGGCTCGAACCCGTGCCCGTCACGGTCGGCGCCGTGCTGGCCGCGCTGACCGTGGCGGGTGTGCTCGTCCGACGTGGATCCGCCGGCCGCGCCGGCGCCTCGTCGGTGCCGAAACAGCTGGTTCCTGGGGAGGAGAGAGAATGACACGGATCAACTCGCGGGTTGCCGCGGGCGTCGGAGTGCTGGCCCTCGTCGCGGCCGGTGCCGCCGGGTGCGGGGGCCGGCAGGACGGGGCGGCGACGGACGACGCCGCCAGCGAGGTCACCTGCAAGGTCACCAAGGACACCCGGGTCGGCATCGCCACCGGCAACGCCACCGGGGTCTACTACGTTGTCGGCAACGCGCTGGCCGGCCAGCTCTCGGCCACCACCGACGGCAAGCTCACCGGGACCGCCGCCGAGACCGGCGCCTCGGTGCAGAACGTCGAACAGCTCGTCGCCGGCCAGTACGACGTCGCTTTCTCGCTCTTCGACACCGCGGTCAACGCGGTGCAGGGCAAGGGCAGCTTCACCGCCCCGCAGCCGGTGAAGGCGCTGGCCCGGATCTACGACAACTACACCCAGGTGGTCGTGCGGGCCGACGCGGGGATCACCTCGGTCGCCGACATGAAGGGCAAGAAGATCTCCACCGGCTCGCCCAAGTCCGGCACCGAGGTCATCGCGAACCGGCTGCTCACCGCCGCCGGCCTCGACCCGGCCAAGGACATCCAGGCGCAGCGGCTCGACCTGACCAAGACCGTCGACGGCATGAAGGACGGCAGCATCGACGGCTTCTTCTGGTCCGGCGGCCTGCCGACCGGCGGCCTCACCGACCTCTTCACCACCTCCGGCGACAAGGTGAAGTTCCTCGACCTCAGCCCGCTGCTGCCCAAGATGGCCGAGCTGAACCCGGCGTACCAGGCCGGGACCATCGGCAAGGACGTCTACCGGACCGCCGCGGACACCCCGACCATCCTGGTGCCAAACGTGCTGCTGGTCCGGGACAACCTCGACGCCAACGTGGCGTGCGCGATCACCAGGACCGTCTTCGAGAAGAAGGACGCCCTCGCCCAGGCCAACCCGGCCGCCAAGGCGATCGGCCTGGAGAACGCCCGCAAGACCGAACCGGTGCCGCTGCACCGGGGGGCGGACAAGGCGCTCAAGGACCTGGGCGCGAGCTGACTCGACGACGCCGGGCCCGGACGCCACGTCCGGGTCCGGCGTCCTACCCCGACCGGGAGACCCCGTGCCGCTCCCCCTCCCCGGCCGCGTACGCCGGCACCACCGCCCGCCGGGCCACACCCACCGGCTCTGGTCGGTGCGCACCCAACTGCTCGCGCCCATCCTGGTGGCGACGGTCGGCCTGGTGGTGCTCGGCGCCGTCCAGACCGACGCCGCGCTGGCCGCCTCCGCCGACGCCGATCGGGCCCGCGTCCTCGCCGGTACGGCCACCGCGACCGTCCGGCTGGTGCACGAGCTGGAACGCGAGCTGGGCGAGACGGCGGCGCTGCGCCAGCGCGGTGGCACGGCCGGCCGGCCGCTGGTCGACGCCCAACGGCGGCGGGTGGACGCCGCCGTCGACCACTACCGGTCCGCCAGCGGCGAGGCCCGCCGGGCCGCCCCCGACCTGGCTCCGGTGCTCAACGACGCGGACGGCCAGCTCAGCCAGCTCGACCCCACCCGCCGGCTCGCGCTCGCCGGTGACAGCGGCGACCCGGCGTACGTGACGCTGGTGGATTCGCTGCTCGCCGTCGCCGACGCCCTGCCGGCCCAGCTGCGCGACGCCCAGCTGGCCAACGGCGCCCGGGAGGTGGCCACGATGGCCACCCAGGAGCACCTGGCGGCCCTGGAACGCGACCTGCTGCGCGGCGTCTTCGTCCGGGGCGCCCTGGCCCGGGGCGAGCTGGTTCGGCTCGGCCGGTTGCGCGGCGCCCGGGAGCAGCGCCAGGCCGAGTTCCTCCGGATCGCCACCGGCCCGGCACGCGCCGCCTGGTACCGCCTGGCCGGCGGCGACATCGAGACGGCCCGCCGGATGCGGGACGAGGTGCTCGACACCGACGGCGGGCCGGAGGCGCTGAAAACCGACGGCGACGCCTGGTACGTGGCGCAGAGCGGCACGATCCGCCGGTACAACCTGCTCGGCCGGGAACTCTCCGAGGGCCTCGACCGGGACGCTGCCGCGCTGGCCCGGACCGCCCGGCAGCGCGCCCTGCTCACCGCCGGCGGCACCACCGCCGTCGCGCTCGCCTCACTGCTCACCGCCGTCCTGCTGGCGGTACGCACCAGCCGCCGGCTGCGCCGGCTGCGGGTCGCCGCGCTCACCATGGCGAACCGGGAACTGCCGGAACGGATCACCGCGATCGCCGCGGGCGACGGCTGCCCGGGCGACGGCACGGCGACCCGGCTGACCGCCGGCATCCGCCGGGGCCGGGACGAGGTGGCCCAGGTGGCCGAGGCGTTCGACACGGTGAACAAGGCCGCCCTGCGGCTCGCCGGCGAGCAGGCCGAGCTGCGGCTGGACGTGACCCGGATGGCCGAGGCGCTGGCCCGCCGGATCCGTACGCTGATCACCCGCCAGCTGCGGCTGCTCGACGAGTTCGAACGCGAGGAGACCGACCCGGACGCGCTGGCCCGGTTCTTCGCGCTGGACCACCTCGCCGCCCGCCTGCGCCGCAACGGGGAGAACCTGCTGGTCCTCGCCGGGGGCGAGCCGGGCCGCGGGCACGAGGGGGCGCTGCTCCTCGACGACGCGGTCCGGGCGGCGGCCTCCGAGATCGAGGACTACCCCCGGGTGGAGGTGGACGTGCCGACCGCGGCGGTGCACGGCGCGGCGGTCGGCAATCTGGTGCACCTGCTCGCCGAGCTGCTGGAGAACGCCACCGTCTACTCCCCGCCGGACGCACCCGTGCTGGTGGACGGGCGGCGCACCGTCGACGGGGTCACGCTGCGGGTGCACGACCAGGGCATCGGCATCGGCGAGAGCCGGCTGGCCGAGATCAACGAACGGCTCGCCGCACCGGCCACGCTCTCCAGCGCCGCGGCCGGCAGCATGGGCCTGCACGTGGTGGCCCACCTGGCCGCCCGGCACGGGATCCGGGTGCAGCTGCACCACACCGACACCGGCACGGTCGCCCAGGTGGAGGTGCCCGAGTCCGCGTTGACCCGGGTCGAGTCGGCGACCCGGCGGGCCGACCGCCGGCCGACCGCCGGCCGCGACGCGCCCTGGTTCCGGTCCGGGCCCGCCGCCCCCACGCCGGTGACCGACGCCCGCGATCTGGTCATCATCCCGCCGCATCCGGCCGGCCGGCCCGACGCGCCCACCGTCGCCGTACCGGTGATCGGGGCCCGCCCGCCGGCCGCACGCGGTGTCGCCGCCGTGCCGCCGCCCGGCGCCGCCATCCTGGCGCCCGGCGCCACCCCAGCCGGGGCCGCCGGGCACGACCAGGGCGGGGCGGCGGTCCGCCCGGCCGGCGGCTCGCCGGCGCCGTCACCGGCCACCGGGGCCGCGCTGCCGCGCCGGACCCGGGGCGGTCAGCTGCCCGTAGCCCTGCCCGCCACCAGCCCGCCGCCCCGACCCGCCGATGACCTGCTCGACCCGGAGGTGGTGCGGGCCCGCCTGTCCGCGCTCGCCGAGGGCGTGGCCAGCGCGATGCGGCGTACCCCGAACACCACACCCACCGGGAGAAACCCATGACCTCATCCGTGACCGCCGGACTCGACTGGCTGCTGGCGAACTTCGCCGAGCGGGTGCCGGACGTGTCGCACGCCCTCGCGGTGTCCCAGGACGGGCTGCGGCTGGCCGCCTCCCCCGACCTCTCCGTCGAGCAGGTGGACCAGCTCTCCGCCGTGATCAGCGGGCTGGCGAGCCTGGGCGTGGGCGCCGCCCGGCTGATGTCCGCCGGCCGGGTACGCCAGCAGATCCTCGACATGGACGGCGGGGTGCTGCTGGTGATGGCGGTCGGCGAGCGGGCGTTGCTCGGCGTGCTCGCCGCGCCCGGCTGCGACCTGGGCCAGATCGGCTACGAGACGGCGATGCTGGTCCAGCGGGTGGCGGAGGCGCTGGAACCGGCGGCCCGCCCGTGACCGGCCGCCCGCTTCGGCTGGCGGCCGCCCTGCTGCTGGCCGCTCTGGTCGCTGGCTGCGGTACGGCCGAACCCGGGCCGCGGGCGTGGCACGGCGGGCGGATCTTCCTCGCCACCGGCAACACCACCGGCGTCTACTACCAGCTCGGCGGCGGCTACGCGGACCTGATCAGCCGGCACCTGCCCGGCTACGAGGCACGGGCGGAACCCACCGGCGCCTCGGTGGAGAACATCAACCGGCTCGCCGGCGGCGACATGGAGATCGCCTTCAGCCTGGCCGACACGGCGGCGGACGCGGTCAACGGGCGGGGCGTGTTCGACGGCCAACCGCAGCCGGTACGGGCGCTGGCCCGGGTCTACCGCAACTACACCCACGTGATCGTCCGGACCGGCGGGAAGATCGACCGCTTCGCCCAACTGCGCGGCAAGCGGGTCTCCACCGGCTCGCCGAAGTCCGGCACCGACATCATCGCCGGGCGGCTGCTGGCCGCCGCCGGGATCGACCCGGATCGGGACATCCAGCGGGCCAACCTGTCGCTGCCGGAGACGGTGAAGCGGATGCGGGCGGGCACCCTGGACGCGATGTTCTTCTCCGGTGGTCTGCCCACGCCGGGCATCAAGGACCTGCTCGCCGGCGCGCCGGGGATGTTCCAACTGCTCCCGCTCACCGACCTGGTCCAGCCGCTCGCCGCCCGGTACGGCTCGGTCTACACCACGGCGCCCCTGCCGAAGGAGGCCTACGGCACCCCGGCGGCCACCCCGACCATCACCGTGTCGAACGTGATCCTGGTCGCCGCGGACATGCCGGACCAGCTCGCGTACGACCTGACCCGGGTGCTGTTCGCGCACCAGGACGAGCTGATCAGGGTGCACCCCGAGGCGGCCAACTTCACCCGGGAGAGCGCGGCGGGCACCGACCCGATCCCGCTGCATCCGGGCGCGGCCCGCTACTACGGCACCGGCTGAGGCTCAGACGTCGGCGGGGGCGGTGGCCGACCGGGCGGCGGCGACCAGCCGGTCGGTCTCGGCGGCCACCGCCTCGTCGTCGGCGGGTGTGCCCGGGTCGTAGCGGACCGTCCAGGTCAGCCCGTCCACCCCGGGCACCCGGCGGGCGGCGATCCGGCCGGCGCCGCCGGGCACCGGGTGGTGACTGGTGTACGCCACCGAGCGGGTGACCCGGGCCCGCACCTGGTGCGGCAGGTCGCCCGGGTCGAGCAGCAGGTAGGTCTCGGCGGGGCAGTCCGCCACCACGAGGTAGCCGTCCCGCTCGGTGACCCGCTCGGCCAGGGTTACGGTGAGCTCGCGCCCCGACCAGACCGCCTTGAGGATGTCGTGCCAGCCGATCCGGTGCCCCCGGCCGGGCAGCCAGAGGCCGAGGTTGCTGGCGACCAGCACGCCGTCGCCCTCGCCGTTGCCGGCGGCGGCCCAGGCGAGCATCCGCTCCTCGGCGGCCAGCGGCGGGCGGGCGGCGGGCGGCAGCTTCGGCTTGCGGTTGAACAGTCCCATTCACAGCCCTCCGGCGGCCTGCTCGCGTAGCGCCCGCGCGTGCTGCTCCAGCGAGAGCAGTTCACCGAAGAGCGCGAAGTACTCGTCCTTGTTGCTCACCGGGTTGATCCGCTGGATCTTCGACTTGAGGTCCTTGATCCGGCCGGTCACCGAGCCCCACTGGAGCTGGGCCAGGGTCACCGTGACATAGCGCGGGTCGGGCTCGCCGTCGATGCGCAACGGCTCGACAGCCAGCTCGCCGACGAGCGCCTGGCCCGCCAGGTCGTCGCAGGCGTCCCGGACCTGCTCGATCCAGACTGCGCCGCCGGTGGCCGCCGCCGCCCCGCCGGCCGCGGCGATGGCCGCCCGCACCGCCACGTGCACCGGGTGCCGGTATTCGCCCGCCTCCACCGCGTCGAACATCGGGCCGGCCAGCACCGGCTCCTGGAGGGCGAGCTTCAGCGCCTCCCGTTCGACCATCGACTGCGGGCTGTCCACCGTCGGCGCGGCCGGGCCGGAGCGGGCCGGAGCGGCCGGCTCGCCGGCCGGTTGCCCGGACGCGGCGGTCAGCACCGCGCGTTGCACCGGCTCGATCTCCATGCCGAGGTCGCCGGCGAGCTTGCGGACGTACTCGGGGCGCTTCTCCCGGTCCTTGATCTTGGCGACCAGCGGGGCGGCCCGGCGCATCGCCTCCACCCGGCCGTCGACGGTGTCCAGGTCGTACCGGTTGATCACGTGGCGGAGCGCGAAGTCGACCAGCGGCTCGCGGCGGGCGACCAGGTCGCGGACCGCCAGATCACCCTTGGCCAGGCGCAGCTCGCACGGGTCCATGTTGTCGGGGCTGACCGCGATGAAGGTCCGGCCGACGAAGCGCTGGTCGTCCTCGAAGGCGCGCAGCGCGGCCTTCTGGCCGGCGGCGTCCCCGTCGAAGGTGAAGATGATCTCGCCGGCCACCGCGTCGGTGTCCAGCAGCAGCCGGCGCAGCACGCCGATGTGGTCGGCGCCGAACGCCGTGCCGCAGGTCGCCACGGCGGTGCTCACCCCGGCCAGGTGGCAGGCCATCACGTCGGTGTAGCCCTCGACCACGACCACCTTGCCCTGCTTGGCGATCTCCCGCTTGGCCTGGTCGATGCCGTAGAGGACGTGCGACTTCTTGTAGATCGGCGTCTCGGGGGTGTTGAGGTATTTCGGGCCGTCGTCGTCGTCGAAGAGCTTGCGGGCGCCGAAGCCGATCACGTCGCCGGTGAGGTCGCGGATCGGCCAGAGCAGCCGGCGGCGGAACCGGTCGATCAGGCTGCCCGAGCGGGCCGGGCGGGACAGCCCGGCGGTGACCAGCTCGTCGTGGGTGAAGCCCTGCTGCCGCAGGTGCTTGGTGAGCAGGTCCCAGGCGTCGGGGGCGAAGCCGCAGCCGTAGCGCTCGGCGGCGGCCCGGTCGAAGCCGCGCCGGGCCAGGAACTCCCGGGCCGGGCGGGCGCCGGCGGTGCTCAGCTGGGCGCGGTAGAAGTCGACGGCGGCGGCGTGCGCGGCGACCAGCCGCTGCCGCTGCCCCTGCTGCGACCGGTTACGCGGGGCCGACCGGTCGTCCTCGACGTAGCGGAGCTGGAGGCCGGCACGGTCGGCCAGCCGCTCGACGGACTCCACGAAGCTCAGGTGCTCGGCGTCCATCAGGAACTTGATGGCGTCGCCGCCGGCCCCGCAGCCGAAGCAGTACCAGACGTTGCGGGCGGGCGAGACGTTGAACGACGGGCTCTTCTCATCGTGGAACGGGCACAGCCCCTTGAGGTTGCCGCCGCCGGCCGACTTCAGGGTCACCGTGTCGGAGATGACCTCGGCGATCGAGGTGCGCTCGCGGACCAGCGCGATGTCCTCGTCCCGGATCCGCCCCGCCATCTCCGCCACCCCCTCGGCGTACATCCTGCCCTGCCGGGCCGACGATCCGGCGGCCGGGGGACGGCCGGTGTGGCGAATGCCGCGCGGGCTCGGCGGTTACGTCCCGCGGGCCGGCCGGCGGCGGCGGCGATCTCGCCGGCCGGGCCGGAGCGGGTGGGTCAGGCCGACCGGCCCGCCCCCGCGCCCTGCCCGATCCGCGGGAACGGCTCGATGGAGAAGACCACCTCGACCGGCACCTCGAAGTACGCGGCGATCCGCAGCGCCAGGTGCAGGCTGGGCCGGAACTCGCCCCGTTCCAGGTAGCCCACGGTCTGGTAGTGCACGCCCAGCGCGTCGGCGAGCTGCCGCCGGGAGATGCCCCGCTCGGCGCGCAGCACCGCGATGCGGTTGTGCACGGTCTCACTCATCGACGCCCTCTCACCCCACCCGCTGCATGGCCTTCTCCCGGCGCGCCGCGACCCGGGAACCGGACTCGCGGCGGGCCATCCGGCGCAGCACGACCGGGGCCAGGGTCAGCCCGAGCACGGCCCAGAGGCCCAGCACACCGAGCGTCTCCAGGTGCCGCCAGGACCCGCCCAGCTCCACGGCTGCCAGCTCCGGCGGCAGCAGCGCTGAGCGCATCCCCAACCCTAGCCAGTAGATCGGGAAGGCCTGGGCGACCGCCTGGAGCCAGCCGGGGTAGCCGTTGAGCGGGTAGAAGATGCCGGAGAGCGCGATGAGGCCGAAGATGGGCAGCACCACCAGGCCCATGTTGCGGGGGTTCTCGATCAGCGAGCCGATCACCGCGCCCAGCGGTAGCGTCGCCACCAGCCCGAGCGGCACCACCCAGGCCATCGTGAGCCAGGCGCCGCCGTCGGTCAGCCGGATCCCGTCCAGGAAGAACAGCGCCGGGGTGAACTGGAGGACCAGCCCGATCAGCGCCACCGTCGAGAGCATGACGATCTTGCCGATCAGGTAGCCGAGCATGCCGTTGGGCGTCGCCTTGGCCCGCAGCAGTGTGCCGTCCTCCCGGTCGACGATGAGCTGCTGGGACAGGCCGAGCAGCCCGCCGAACGCGAGCCCCATGCCGAGCGCGCTGGGCAGCGTGCGCGCGCCGAGGGAGAAGGAGGTGCCGGGCACGGTCGCCCCGCGCATGAAGAACATGGTGACCAGCAGGATGACCGTCGGGAAGAAGTAGTTCCACAGGTCCTGCGCGTTGGTGAAGGTGTTGCGCAGCTCGATCACACCGCGCTGGACGCCGGCCCGGACGGCCGCCGTGGTCGGGTTCATCGCTCATCCCCCTGCCGCCACACCGAGGCCGCCGCCGTGCCGGCCCGGACCCCGGATTCCTCTTCGTAGACCAGTGCCATGTACGCGTCCTCCAGGCTGGCCCGGCGGACCTCCAGCTCCTGCACGCCGTCGCCGTGCTCGCGCAGCAGGCCCCGGACGAAGCCGGTGGCGTCGGCCGCGACGTGCACGAAGCGCTCGCCGTCCCGGGTCCACCGGATCTCCGCGTCCCCGGCGACCCGGCGGGCCAGCTCGTCGGGCGAGCCGTCGGCGATGATCCGGCCGCCGGCCAGGATGAGGATCCGGTCGGCGAGCTTCTCCGCCTCGTCCAGGTCGTGCGTGGTGAGCAGGATGGTGGTCTCGTCCAGGTCGGCGAGACGGTGCACCAGCTCGTGGAATTCGCGCCGGGCGGCCGGGTCGAAGCCGACCGTCGGCTCGTCCAGGAAGAGCAGCTCCGGGCGGCCGACGATGCCGACCGCCACGTCCAGCCGGCGGCGCTGGCCGCCGGAGAGCTGGTGCACCCGCTTGCCCTGGTGCGGCGTGAGCCCGACGGCGGCCAGCAGCTCGTCGACGGGCCAGGGTCGACTGATCCGGTCCGTGGTGTACGGCGCGTAGAAGGTGCCGAGGTGGGCCAGCAGGTCCCGGACCCGCCACTTGCCGTGGTCCCGCCAGGACTGGAGCACCACCCCCATCCGGGCGCGCCAGCGCTCGTCGCCCCGGCCGGGGTCAGTGCCGAGGACGCGGACCTCCCCGGCCGAGCGCATCCGGAAGCCCTCCAGGATCTCGATCGTGGTGGTCTTGCCGGCGCCGTTGGGCCCGAGCAGGGCGAGCACCTCGCCGCGCCGGGCGGTGAAGTCGACCCCGTGCAGCACGTCGACGGTGCCGTACCGCATGCGCAGGTCGCGGACGTCGAGGACCAGGTCCTCGTCGGGCGGGCGGGGAGTCGGGGCGACTCCCGGTAGTTCGACCGCAGTCATACCGCGAAATGTAGCATCTCTACTACGTGTTGAGGCACACCCGCTCCCGCCGGAAGCGCGACAGGCCACCCCCACCACTCTCGCCGATCTTGGCTACGGTGATACCCGCGATCGGGGAGGGGACCACCGGATGGCCGACGACACGGAGCTGATCATCGCGCTCGCCGAGTACGAGCACCTGCGCGAGCTGAGCCGCACGGTCCACGACCAGTCCAGCGCCCGGTTCACCTTCTTCCTGGCGGTGGCGTCGGGAGCAACCGCCGTATCGGCCGGGCTGATCACCACCGGCCGGCCCGACGGCCAGATCCGCCCGGCGGTGCTGGCCGGGCTCGGCCTGCTGGTCCTGCTGCTCGGGGTCTTCGTCTTCGCCCGCCAGGTCGAGCTGAACGACCGGGGCCGCCGGTACGCGGTCGCGGCCACCGTGCTCCGCACCTACCTGGCCCGCCGCGCGCCCGGCCTGACCCCGTTCATCATCATGCCGACGTTGGACGACGCGGGTCCGTTCGCGCCCGAGCCGTTCCACCGGCACTGGTTCCGCGACCTGGTCAGCCAGGCCGGCATGATCGCGCTGGTGAACAGCGTGCTGGTCGCCCTGGCCGCCACCATGGCGGTGCTGCTGCTCGGCGGACCGGTCTGGCTGGCGGCACTGGTCGCGGTGATGGTCGCCACCGCCTCGGTCGCCGGGCATCTGCGCGCAATCCGCCGCCGCGTCGCCCGCTCCGCCGCCCAGGTGGGCACCGTCCTCACCACCCGCTCGCTCGCCGCGCCCTCGCGGGTGGCTGGTTGATCACGAGGGTTGACCGCGGCCCACCTGATCGGTGGCGGCCCCGGCACGCCGCGAGGCGGACTCAGGCGGGCAGGGCGGCGGTGGCTTCCTCGGCCTCCACCTGCGCGTTCCAGGCGGCCTTCGTGGAGCGCCAGCCCTCGTCGTCCATGCCGCGCCGCCAGTAGCCGGAAATGGACAACGCCTCCCGGGGCACCCCGCGCTCGACGCGCAGCAGTCGGCGCAACTCCTTGACGGCGCTGGCCTCGCCGTGGACGAAGGCGTGCACCCGGCCGGGCGGGAAGTCCAGCGCCCGGACCGCCTCGACCAGCGCCTCGCCCACTGGGCGGCCGGCGCGGTGCAGCCAGCACAGCTCGACCGCACCCAAGCTGGTCAGCGGAAGCTCGTCGGCCGGGCCGCCGACCTCGAGGTAGACCTTCGCGGGCGCGCCGGCCGGCAGCCGCTCCAGGGCGGCGGCGATCGCCGGCAGCGCGCTCTCGTCCCCCACCAGCAGGTGCCAGTCGGCCGTCGGGTCCGGGGCGTACGCCCCGCCGGGGCCGGTGAACAGCACCCGGTCGCCGGGGCGCAGGCCGGCCGCCCACGGCCCGGCCAGCCCCTGGTCGCCGTGGTACACCACGTCGACGGTGAGTTCGCCGGCCGCCGCGTCCCAGGCCCGGACCGTGTACGCCCGCAGCCGCGGCCACTGCGCGGCCGGGAACTCCCGCTTGATGGTGGCCAGGTCCGTCGGGTGCGGATAGCTCACCCCGGCCGGCGGGAAGACGAACTTGACGTAGTGATCGGTGTACGCGCCCACCGGCAGGCCGGCCAGTTCCTCCCCGCCCAGCACCAGCCGGACCAGGTGCGGGGTGGGCCGCTCGGTCCGTACGACCGTGGCGGCGGTGACCTTCTTCGGGCGCTGCGTCATGCCACTTAGGCTAGCCTAAGTCGCCAGCCCCGCCGCCTCCGCCCGTGCCCCTCCCCAGGCCAGGGCTCGGGGAGATCCGGACAAAATCGGGGATGGTGCGCCTTGCCGACACGGAGAGGCAGCAACTTCCGGGATGTTGCGCGAACCCTTCCGCGCGGGGCGGGGCGGGTCAGCTGCGGACCAGGCGGACGTGCCAGGCCAGGGCGGCCGGGTCGGTGAGCGAGGCCACCTGGTCGATCACCACGCGCAGCCGCGCGAGGTCGTCGGGCGCCTCCCGCCACAGCGGCGCGAAGACCGGGTCGAGCGCGTCCGGCGCCCGGTCGACCAGGACGGCGACCAGTTCGGCGAGGATCTCCCGCTGCTGGGCGTACCGGGTGCCGGCGCCGGGGCGGCGCATGACGTAGCGCAGCGCGATGCCCTTGAGCAGCGCGCACTGCACCCGGATCCGACGCGGCACCACCAGATCGGCCGCGTACCGGCGGTGCGGGCCGGGGCCGTGCCGCGCCTCGGTGGCGGCCACCACGGTGGCGACGAAGCGGCCGGTGAGCACGCTGGTGGTCGCCTTCAGCGCCGCCAGGGCCCGGTGGCTGCCGTCGTACGCGGCGAGCGGGGCGAGCGCCGGCTCGGCGAGCAGTTCGACCAGGACCTCGTGCAGGTCCTCGGGGGCCTCCCCGGAGTACGTCGCGGCCACGTCGGCGCAGAGCGCCCGCCGCTCGTCGGGGTCGGCCAGCAGCGGCCGCAGGCTGACGTACCCGCCGTGGATGCCGTCCTCGACGTCGTGGACCGAGTACGCCACGTCGTCGGCCCAGTCCATCACCTGCGCCTCCAGGCAGCGCCGGCCGCCGGGCGGGGCACCGGAGCGCAGCCAGTCGAAGACCGGGCGGTCGTCGGCGTACACGCCGAACTTGCGCTCACCCGGCCGGCGCTCCCAGGGGTACTTGCTGACCGCGTCGAGGGAGGCCCGGGTCAGGTTGAGCCCGGCGGAACGGCCGTCCGGCCCGAGCACCTTGGCCTCCAGCCGGGTGAGCACCCGCAGCGTCTGCGCGTTGCCCTCGAAGCCGCCGCAGCCGGCGGCGATGACGTCCAGGGCGTCCTCGCCGTTGTGCCCGAACGGCGGATGCCCCAGGTCGTGGGCCAGTCCCGCGGTGTCCACCACGTCCGGGTCGCAGCCGAGCCGGGCGCCCATCTCGCGGGCGATCTGCGCCACCTCGAGCGAGTGGGTCAGCCGGGTACGCAGGAAGTCATCGGTGCCCGCGGTGTGCACCTGGGTCTTCGCGGCGAGCCGGCGGAACGCCGCCGAGTGCAGCACCCGCGCCCGGTCCCGCTCGTACGGTGACCGCCCGTACCCGGTGTCCTTGGGCGGCTCGACGACGAAGCGCGCCCCGTCCTCAGCCCCGGGACCCGGCTCACTCCTCGCGCTCACGGAGCACGCAGAACTCGTTGCCCTCCGGGTCGGCCAGCACGGTCCACCCGACGTCGCCCTGGCCGATGTCCACGTGCCGGGCCCCCATGTCGACCAGCCGCTCGACCTCCGCCTCCTGGTTCGCCGGGCGCAGGTCGAGGTGCAGCCGGTTCTTGGTCTCCTTCGCCTGGGTGACCGGGACGAAGACGATGCCGGGGAGCTGGTCCGGCGCCCGGCGGATCTCCACCTCGTCCGGCTTCTCGCTCACCACCTGGTAGCCGAGCGCCTCGGCCCACCAGTGGGCGAGCCGCGACGGGTCCTGGGCGTCCACGGTCAGGCTCTCCCAGACGCTGGTCATGCGGCCACCCTTCTGCTGATCGACACGAGCGAGCCCAGGTTACGCCCGGAGCCGCCGGACGGCGCGCCGGGCGAGGCGGGGAACCCGTCGGGGGGCCGCCGGCCGGCGCGCCGGCGGCCCCCCGACCGCGCTCAGCGGGAGTCGGAGCCCTGGGTTTCCACCACGGCTCGGCCGGCCTCCAGGCGGGCCACCGGGACGCGGAAGGGGGAGCAGGAGACGTAGTCGAGCCCGACCTCGTGGAAGAAGTGCACCGAGTCGGGGTCGCCGCCGTGCTCGCCGCAGACGCCGAGCTTCAGCCCGGGCCGGGCGGCCCGGCCCTCCTCGGCCGCGATCCGGACCAGCCGGCCGACGCCGTCCCGGTCGATCGACTCGAACGGCGAGATGCCGAAGATGCCCAGCTCCAGGTAGCGCCAGAAAAAGGCGCCCTCCACGTCGTCCCGGGAGAAGCCCCAGCCCATCTGGGTCAGGTCGTTGGTGCCGAACGAGAAGAATTGCGCCGCCTCGGCGATCTGCCCGGCGGTCAGCGCCGCCCGGGGCACCTCGATCATCGTGCCGATCAGCACCTCGACGCCGCTGTCGCCGACCACCTCGGCGATGATCTTCTCGGCCTCGGCGCGTACCGTCTCCAGCTCCTGCACGGCGCCGACCAGCGGGACCATGATCTCCGGGCAGGCCGACCCGCCGGCCCGGACGACCGTCACGGCGGCCTCGGCGATCGCGCGGACCTGCATGGCGAACAGGCCGGGGATGACGAGGCCCAGGCGTACGCCGCGCAGGCCCAGCATCGGGTTCTCCTCGTGCATCCGCCGCACGGCGGCGAGCAGCGCCTCCTCCTTGGCCACGTCCTCGCCGCGCTCCTGGGCGACCGCGACGTTGACCGCGAGCTGCTCCAGCGGGGGCAGGAACTCGTGCAGCGGCGGGTCGATCAGCCGCACGGTGACCGGCAGGCCGTCCATCTCGCGGAAGATCTCGACGAAGTCCTCCCGCTGCAGCGGCAGCAGCGCGCCCAGCGCCGCCTCCCGCTCCGCCTCGCCGGAGGCCAGGATCAGCCGCTCCACCAGCTCCCGCCGGTCGCCGAGGAACATGTGCTCGGTGCGGCACAGGCCGATGCCCTGCGCGCCGAACCGCCGGGCCCGGGCCGCGTCCGCGCCGGTGTCGGCGTTCGCCCGGACCGCCAGCCGCCGCTTGGCGTCGGCGTGGGTCATGATCCGGTGTACGGCCCGGACCAGCGGGTCGTCGGTCCGCTCCGCGTCGAGCGTGCCCTCGAAGTACTGCACCACCTCGGACGGCATGACCGGCACCTCGCCGAGGTAGACCTTGCCGGTGGTGCCGTCGATGGAGACGACGTCGCCCTCGCTGACGGTCTGCCCGGCGACCCTGAACCGCTTTGCCGGGACGTCGACCTCGAGTTCGTCCGCGCCGGACACGCAGGTCTTGCCCATGCCCCGGGCCACCACGGCCGCGTGGCTGGTCTTGCCGCCCCGCGAGGTGAGGATGCCCTTGGCGGCGATCATCCCGTTCAGGTCGTCGGGATTGGTCTCCCGGCGGACCAGGATCACCGCCTCACCCTCGGCGGCCAACTCGACCGCCCGGGCGGAGGTGAAGACCGCCTTGCCGACCGCCGCGCCGGGTGAGGCCCCGATGCCCTTGGCCACCGGCTCGTACTCGTGGTCGAGCTGGAACCGGGGGAACATCAGCTGGGCGAGCTGCGCGCCGTTGACCCGGTGCAGCGCCTCGTCCAGGTCGATCAGACCCTCGTCGACGAGCTGGCCGGCGATGACGAAGGCCGCCGCCGCGGTGCGTTTGCCGACTCGGGTCTGGAGCATCCAGAGCTTGCCGCGCTCGATGGTGAACTCGATGTCGCAGAGGTCCTTGTAGTGCTCCTCCAACCGGGCCATGTAGTCGAGCAGCTCGTCGTAGGACTTCTTGTCGATCCGCTCCAGCTCTTCCAGCGGCACGGTGTTGCGGATGCCGGCGACCACGTCCTCGCCCTGCGCGTTGGCCAGGTAGTCGCCGTAGATGCCCTGGGCGCCGCTGCCCGGGTCGCGGGTGAAGGCGACGCCGGTGCCCGAGTCGGCGCCGAGGTTGCCGAAGACCATGGCCACCACGTTGACCGCGGTGCCCAGGTCGGCCGGGATGCGCTCCTGCCGCCGGTAGACCACCGCGCGCTCGGCGTTCCACGACTCGAAGACCGCGCGGATGGCCAGGTCGAGCTGCTCCCGGGGCTCCTGCGGGAACTCCCGGCCGGTGTGCTTGGCGAAGATCTTCTTGAACGTGTCGACCAGGCCGCGCAGGTCGTCCGCGTCCAGGTCGAGGTCGTTGTCCGTACCCTTGGCGCGCTTGGCGTCGTCGATGGCGTGCTCGAACTCCTCGCCCGGCACCTCGCAGACGGTCTTGCCGAACATCTGGATCAGGCGGCGGTAGGAGTCCCAGGCGAACCGGTCGTTGCCGCCGGCCCGGGTGGCGAGTCCGATGACACTGCGGTCGTTGAGGCCGACGTTCAGGACGGTCTCCATCATGCCGGGCATGGAGAACTTGGCCCCGGAGCGGACCGAGACCAGCAGCGGGTCGTCCGGGTCGCCGAGTCGGCGGCCCATCTCCCGCTCCAGTGCCTCCAGGTGCGCCTCGATCTGGCCAGCCAGCCCGTCCGGCTCCCGGCCGGTCGCCAGGTACGCCTTGCAGGCCTCGGTGGTGATGGTGAAGCCGGGCGGCACCGGCAGCCCGAGATTGGTCATCTCGGCCAGGTTGGCCCCTTTGCCGCCGAGCAGGTCCTTGAGGTCCTTGTTGCCCTCGGCGAAGTCGTAGACGTACTTGTGATCGACCGTCTCTTGCGCTGCCACCAGAGCCTCCCACGCGCGCCGGAATTGACACTTAACGAAGGTTCAGTTCGGACATACCCCGAGACCGATCACCGGTAATCCCGGTGTGGTCAGCGGCCGGTGGGCGAAGGTTAAGCGAACATCGAGGGGGCTGGGACCGTTCGGTGACTATTGGCACAACCGTCACCACTATCCGCGTCCGTACCGGTTTTTGGAAACGCTTCCACGCGCAGGATCACGCAATCCCCGATCCCCTCGTACGCTTGACGGCACTGGTTTCGCTGAACCTCACCTTTGCCATATCCAGCGCAAATACACCCGGGAGCCGTCACCGTGCCGACCACCCCCGCCGCCCCGTCCGAGACCGGTCCCGAGCCGCTCGACGCGGTCGGCCTGTCCGCCCGCCAGCCGGCCGCCGCCGAGCTGGCCCGGAGCGCCGCCCGGGCGGCCGGCGAGCTGCTCGCCCCGCCCGCGCCGGTACGGCTGGCCGACGTGCTGCCCGCCCCCGAGCTGGTCACGCCGGACCCGGCGGCCGACTTCGTGCTCGCCGAGGACGCGGTGATCCGCGTCAACGCCGACCCGGCCGCCCGGGACGTCGCCGAACAGCTCGCCGGGCTGCTCCGCCCCGCGACCGGCTATTCGCTCCCGGTCACCGACTCCGCCGCTCGGGCCGACGGTTCGCTCGTGCTCACCCTGACCAGCGTGGCGACGTCCACCGGCGCAGCGAGCCCCGTCGGCGCAGCGGGCCCCATCGGCGCAGCAAGCCCCATCAGCGCAGCGAGCCCCATCGGCGCAGCGGGCCCCGTCGGCGCAGCGGCATCGGCGCCGGCTGGCGCGAGCGCCGCCGGGACGGGCCGCGCGGCTGCCGAGGCGCTGGGCGACGAGGGCTACCGGCTCGACGTGACCGGCGCCGAGGTCCGGATCACCGCTGGCAGCGCAGCCGGCCTGTTCCACGGCGTGCAGACGCTCCGGCAGCTCCTTCCGGCGGCGGTGGAGAGCACCACCCCGGTCGCCGAGCGCTGGGTGGTGCCCGGCGGCACCATCGTCGACCGGCCGCGGTTCGCGTACCGGGGCGCGATGCTCGACGTGGCCCGGCACTTCTTCGAAGTCGACGACGTGCTGCGGGTGATCGACCACCTGGCCCGCTACAAGCTCAACCACCTGCACCTGCACCTCACCGACGACCAGGGGTGGCGGATCACGGTCGACTCCTGGCCGAAGCTCACCGAGGTCGGCGGCACCACCGAGGTGGGCGGCGGACCCGGCGGCTGGTACACCAAGGACGACTACCGGCGGATCGTCGCGTACGCCACTCGCCGCCACGTCACCGTGGTGCCGGAAATCGACCTGCCCGGGCACACCAACGCGGCGCTGGTCGCGTACCCCGAGTTGGCGCCGGGCAAGACCCCGCCGCCGCCGTACACCGGCACCGAGGTCGGCTTCAGCTACGTCGACCCCGCGGACGAGCGGACGTACGCCTTCGTCGCCGACGTGGTCGGCGAGGTGGCCGCGCTCACCCCCGGGCCGTGGCTGCACCTCGGCGGGGACGAGGCGTTCAAGGTGCCGGCCGACACCTACCGCGGCTTCATCGAGCGGGCGCAGGAACTGGTGGCGGCGACCGGGAAGACCGTGATCGGTTGGCACCAGCTCGCCCCGACCGGGCACGCCGACGGGCGGGTGCTCCAGTGGTGGGGCACCAACGGCGACGACCCCGTGACCGCCGACGCGGTACGCCGCGGCGCCCGGCTGATCCTCTCCCCCGCCAACCACGCCTACGTGGACATGAAGTACACCCCGGACACCCCCATCGGGCACGACTGGGCCGGCCTGATCGACGTGCGGCGGGCGTACGACTGGGACCCGGGGACGCACCTGACCGGCGTACCGGCCGAGGCCGTGCTCGGCGTCGAGGCGCCGCTCTGGACGGAGACGGTCACCACGCTGGCCGAGGTGGAGTTCATGCTCTTCCCGCGCCTGCCCGCCATCGCCGAGCTGGGCTGGTCCCCCCGGTCGACGCACGACTGGGCCGCCTTCCGGGACCGGCTGGCCGGCCACGGCCCGCGCTGGACCACCGCCGGGATCGCCTTCCATCCCGCCCCGGAGATCCCCTGGCCGGCGACGCCCACCCGCCCCATCCCGACCCAACCGTCCCGGGACGAGGCGGCCCAGACCAGCTGACCCGCCCACACCCAACCACGCCGCGCCGCCCCTGGCGGGCGCCGGCAAGCGGGCAGCCGTGCCCAAGATCCGAGTTCGTGGCGATCCGCCTCGATCTGGCGAATCTGCGCATGCTCGCAGGCGACTATCGGAGGACACGGGACGACTTTGCGAAATTGGCACTGCTCCTTGAGCAGCCTGCCGGCGACCAGAGCGTGGCCGAGCACTGCCGGGAGCAGGACGATCCCGTCAGGACGAACGCTAGTACCTGCGGCCTGGCTTAGTTCGTCGACGGGCCCCGTCAGGTGCCTGGACAGTGCCCTGAGTTGAGCTGACTGGCGCGCACCTGGTGGACCTGCGCCCGCAGCGGCGACAACGGTGACAACTGCGTCGAGGTGGCCGACAACCTTCCCGCCGTCGTCGTATGCGACAGCAAGGACCGCCGGCGGGCCGGCAAGCAGAGTTACGGCTCGTCTACCCGGGGAGACCGGCGCTCATCGTTGACAGTCGGTCCTGGGCCGTCGCGGGCCGGTCCCCGGACCGCCTCTGAGGGTCCGCGTAGACACGCTCGCGGTCCGGGACACCACCGTCGCGGTCCCGCCTCGGCGGACCAGCGCTCGGCGGTCCCGGACGGGTTCGGCGGTCCCGGACGGGTTCGGCGGTCCCGGACCGGCGGGCGGGCGACACACACCGGTCCGGGACCGAGGCCCGCAGATCGTCGGTCTGGTCCCGGCCGCCTGGACCGCCCACACCCGACCGGCTCACGCGGGACCTGCTGCAGATCGGGACTCTGCGTGACGGGACCACGGCCCGTGATTCAGGTCAGACTCCGCTGTCTCTGTGAGGCGAGCGAGCGCTGCTGTCAGCAAGTCGCTGTCTGACAGAACCTGACCCGACCTAACAGGACCTGACCCGACGGGTGGGCCAACAGTTGGTCTTCCTAGACCCCGGGGCAGTTCAGATCGGCGGCGCTGTCAGCAGCCGTGACGGGGGCTGACAACGGTGCAGCAGCGGTGTGGAATCCCGCGACCGTCGCGGTGGCCTGCGGCCTATGCGGCGACCCGTGCGAGCGGTCGGAAAGGGTCTGTCCTGGGCGCTTGTCGCCGCCGAGTCGGCCTTGTGGTTGTCAGCTCGCGTGTGGGGGCTCGGCTAGGTGCGGCATTGGGGGCTCGGTTGGGGGTGTCGGCGATTCGAGGCCCCAGACGAGTCCTGCCGATCCGCCGTGTCAGGTGGCTGAGCTGCGGAAACCTGATCCGATAGGAGCCCACAGAGAAGATCAACCCGTCCCGACTCCCTAAGCTTCTTAGGGATCCCCAGGGGGTTCTTACGCGGGTACGCCACGGTGGAGACCTCGACTGCCTGGCGAGGTACCGCCGGGAATTGCCTTGGCCCGACTGGGATGTGCTGGTTCGGGCGATGGTGGCCAGCGCAGCCCTCCACGTCCAGCGGCTGGCGATATCGCCAAGGGGGCCGTGGGGAGGCGGTGTGTCCGGGCGGACCTTGCTGAACGGCCGCTACGATCCGTTAAGTGGCGCTCGTGTCGCAGGAGCGCGGGCGGTGCGGATGTCGACGCCCGCTGCCAAGTTTGCGCCATATCCGTGACATCGGGAGCGGACCTCCGGCCAGGCGGCGAGATCCCCTAGCCGGCAGGCGCACTGAAGGGCGCACCGCGTGCGGTGTCTGTTTCGGCCGCGGCCAGGCGAGGGCTGGATGCCCGGTTTGCGACCGGCTGTACCGATGGCCCGGGGCCTCGGGCGGAATGATGGCCGGGCCGGGGGCGTTGAACATGGCTGACCGCACCGGATCTCCAGCCCGTCAACCATGGGCCCCGGCGCGGAATGACCGGCCGCTGGCCGTGGTTACATCCCCTGGACCGCGAAGCAGATCCCCCCGATTCGCCAGCCGGCCCCTGGGCGCCGGGCGGAATGATCCCCGGTCCCCGGTCGTTACATCCGGGACGCCGCGAGCAGGCCCCGTAGGGCCGCCGGGCACCCCCTCTTCCTGACTTCCCTTTCACCCGGCACCTCGCGCACCCCCCTGGCGTGTGTGTGCCGTTCCCCCGACCGAAAGGCTTGTGATCATCATGCGTACCAACACCATCCTGCGTAAGACCCTGCTGACCACTGCCGGCATCGCCGCCACCGCCGGTGGCATCGCCGGACCCGCCATCGCCGCCCACGCCGCCCCCGCCAAGCCCACCCAGGCCACCCAGGCCACCCAGGCCGACCGCAAGCCGGCCGGCGAGCGGGAACTGAACGTGCGCTACGAGGCCCAGCCAAACTTCTACTACTGCGGCCCCGCCGCCACCCGCAACGCCCTCTCCGTCCAAGGCAAGAACATTGATGTCGACGCCATGGCCAAGGAAATGGGCACCACCGAGAACGGCACCAACAGCATCAACGACATCACCCCCGTCCTGAACAA